>NZ_JBEXQW010000014.1:0-166819 GCF_040612775.1 Streptomyces sp. NPDC006339 | reverse complement strand
TTGTCGTCGGTCGCCGATGTCCCCCAGGCTTCGCCCGGGAGGTGCCCCCACCGCATGGACTCCCTCCTCCGCCTTGCGATCTTCCCCTAGGCCCTTCGGGCCTGGGGAGACCCCAAGCACCAGACGCCGCTCCCTGACCCGGCCTGATCCAAAAGACACGGCCTAGGGACGGGTCACGGGGCCTGCGCCGCGGCCGCCTTTCGGTCGAGCTCCTCCAGTGTCTCCGCGAGCCACGCCTTCTCCTCCGTGCCCGTGGCGCGGGCGATCCGGAGCATGCCGCGGCGGAAGGGGTCCGGCTCGTCCTCGGCGCGGACCGGTGCGCCGCCCTCGTAGAAGAAGCTGGCGGGTGTGGTGAGGAAGGCCAGGCGGCGGCGCAGGACGGCGGCCTGCTCGGCCGGGTCGGGGAGCCGGCCGAGGAAGGCGAGCAGGGTGAAGAAGCGCTGGCCGTCGGTGATCTCGGCGTCCTTGGGGGAGCGCAGCCGGGAGCGGAGCTCCGCCCGGCCCTCGGGGGTCAGCGAGAGGGTCCGGCGCGGGGCCGCGCCCGCGCCCGGCTCGGTGCGGCTGTCGACCAGGCCGTTCCTCACCAGCCGGGTGATCGCCGGATAGAGGGCGCCGTCGCTGACCGGGCGGACATGGCCGCTCAGGCCCTGGATGCGCTCCTTGAGCTCGTAGCCGTGCAGCGGCCCCTCGTCGAGGAAGCCCAGGATCGACAGCTCCAGCACCGTCCGCTCCTTCGCGCTTGTCGGGAACCCGGCCGCCATGCTACCTCTTTTCGAGCTACCTCGAATCGAGGTAACTGTCACCAGGGGGATCTCCATGAGCGCCACCGTCGCGACCACCGCCACGGCCACCACCGCGACCGCCCACCGCCGGACGCTCGTCCGGCTCGCCGGGCCCGTCTACCTCGAACTCCTCGCCGGAGTCGCCGCGGGCGTCATCAGCATGGTCTGGGTCGCCCGCCTCGGCGGGGACGCCGTCGCCGCCGTCGCCGTCGCCACCAACGTCGAGAACCTGCTCCTCGGCGTCGTCCTCATGGCCGCGTCCGGCACCACCGTCCTCGTCGCCCGGGCCAGAGGCGCCGACGACCCCGCCGCCCTGCGCTCCGCCGTCCGCGGCGGCGCCGCCCTCGGCGCCCTGCTCGTCCCGCCCGTCGCCCTCGGCGGCTTCCTCCTGCGCGACCCGCTCGCCGCGCTCCTGCTCGGCGGCTCCGCCCACCCCGCGCACGCCCTCGCCACCGCCTACTTCGCGATCTCGCTGCCCGGCACGGCCGTCTTCTTCGCCACCACCGTCCTCGACGGCATCCTCAAGGGCACCGGCGACACCCGCACCCCCATGCGGCTCGCCTTCCTCGCCAACGGACTGATCCTGGTCCTCGACCCGCCGCTGATCCACGCGTACGGAGTGGAGGGCGCCGCCCTCGCCACCGTCCTCGGACGCACCGCCGCCCTCGCCGCCGGCCTCCTCGCCCTGCGCCGCAACCCCGTCCTCAAGGCCGCCCGGACCGCGAGCCCTTCCCACCCGACCCTGGCCGCCGTGCGCCGCACCGCCGCCCTCGGCCTGCCCATGTCCGTCGACTTCGCCGTCCGCATGGCCGGGGCGCTCGCCCTCGTCACCGTCGTCGCCCGGCTCGGCGTCACCGAGATCGCCGCCTACGGCATCGCCGCGAAGGCCATGTACGTCGCCACCATGGCCTTCTACGCGGTGCGGCAGGCCGCCGCCATCCACACCGCGCACCTGCTGGGCACCGGCCGGGACGAGCGGGCGGCCGTGGGCCGCCAGGCCCTCGTCCTCGGCGGACTGCTGGGCACCGGCGCGGCCCTGCTGCTCCTCCTCGCCGCCGGGCCCGTGATGCGCGGCTTCGGCGCCGAGCCGGCCGTCGCCGGGGCCGGCGCGCTGTTCCTGCGCTGCCTGGGCCCGTATCTGCTGCTCATGGCCTGCTTCATCGCCCTGGCCGGGGTCTTCGAGGGCGGCGGCGACTCCCCGCGGCTCGCCCGGATCACCGTCGTCGGCGTCCTGCTCCAGCTCCCGCTCGCGTACGCGCTCTCGGCGGCCCTCGGCCTCGCCGGGATCTGCCTGGCCATGGCCCTCGCGATGGCGGCCCAGTGCGCGGCCCTGGCGCTGCTGCGCCGCCGCAGCGGCTGGCGCGGGACCGGGCCGTCGACGCGGTCGGGTCAGGAGGACGCGGAGGCGGAGGCGGGCGCCGTCTCGCGGTCGGCCTGAACCGGCAGCCTCTCCTGACGGGCCGCCGCGGCCGCCGCGGCCGCGCGCGGCTCCGTGACCGTCTGCCGCCACAGGATCCGGCAGGCGGAGACCACCGCGGCGACCAGCAGGCCGTTGCGGACGAGGAGCAGCGCGATGCCCAGCGGATCACTGTCGCCGACGTGCGAGAACCACACCGGGAACTCGAACTGCGTCACCGCCGTCGCCCACAGCACCAGATAGGCGGGCCGGCGCATCCGGCTCGACCGGTAGACCAGGCACACCGCGGCCAGACCCACCAGCCAGATCATGTACTGGGGGCTGATCACCCGGCTCGTCACGGTGAACAGCAGCACCGCCACGAAGGCCGCGTCCGCCGTGGTCGTCGTCGTGTGCAGCCGCGCCCTCAGCCGCCACACCAGCAGCCAGGCGAAGGCGGCGGCCGTCAGCACCATCGCCGCCGTGGACACCGCCTGCACACCCGGCCCGAGGAACTCGATGGAGCCGTAGTTCATCCGCGCCTCGCCCGGCCAGCCGAAGTGCCGGGCCACATGGAAGATCATCGCGCCCAGCGACTCGATCTCCGTGCCCCGGTCCCGCTGGAAGCCCAGGAAGGCCAGTGCCCCCGGCGCCGCGAGCACGCACAGCAGCAGCACCCCGGCCGCCGCGCCCGCCGCCGCCGTCCACGAACGGAAGGTGGCCCGGCCGCGCGCCGTGCCCACGAGCACCAGCACCGGCCACACCTTGAGCGTCGCCCCGAACCCGGCGAGCGCGCCCAGCACCGCCGGGCTGCGGACCGCCGCGAGCAGCCCCGCCACCGCCACCGCCGTCACCATCAGGTCGTAGCGGGCGTACGCGGTCGGGCCGAGCAGCGGCACCCCCGCGAGCCACAGCCAGGCGCCCCGCATCGAGCGGCCCGGCCGCCGCCCCGCGTACACGAGCAGGCCGAAGACGAAGGCGTCGCAGAGCAGGGCCAGCACGAAGAAGCCGGCGGAGTAGCCGAGGAAGGGCAGCAGTGCCGGGGCGAGGATCGGCAGCGCCGCGGCCGGCGGATACTGCCAGGTGACGTCGTCCAGCGGATACGTGCCGGTCTTCAGGACCTCGTACCAGCCCTGGTAGATCTGCTCGATGTCACTGGTGACGTCCGGGCCCGGGATGACCACGACCTTGAAGACGCACAGCAGGATCAGCACCCGGGTGAAGGCCCACAGACCGAGGGGCCTGCCCAGCGTGCCGACGTACGAGCCCCAGGTCGTGCCTGCCGTACCCACCGCGCCCGTCATACCTGTCCTGTTCCTGTTCTGTCGGTCCGCCGGGGGCGGAGGGTGGTGGTGCCGGGCTGGGGCCGCGACCACGGTACTGTCGGCCACGATGCACAAGACCCTGATCGTAACGAACGACTTTCCGCCGCGTCCGGGCGGAATCCAGGCCTTCCTGCACAACATGGCGCTGCGCCTGGATCCCGAGCGGATCGTGGTCTACGCCTCCACGTGGAAGCGCAGCCGCGAGGGGATCGAGGCGACCGCCGCGTTCGACGCCGAACAGCCTTTCACGGTCGTCCGCGACCGCACCACCATGCTGCTGCCGACTCCCCGGGTGACCGCGCGGGCGACCGCGCTGCTGCGCGAGCACGACTGCGAGGCGGTGTGGTTCGGCGCCGCGGCGCCGCTCGGCCTGATGGCCCCGGCGCTGCGCCGCGCGGGCGCCCGGCGCATCGTCGCCACCACCCACGGCCACGAGGCGGGCTGGGCGCAGTTGCCCGCCGCCCGCCGGCTCCTCGGCCGGATCGGCGAGGGCACGGACACCCTCACCTACCTCGGCGAGTACACCCGCTCCCGCATCGCGACCGCGCTCGGCCCGGCCGCCGCCGCCCGGATGACGCAGCTCCCGCCGGGTGTCGACGAGAAGACCTTCCACCCCGACTCGGGCGGCGCCGAGGTCCGCGAGCGGCTTGGGCTCAGCGACCGGCCGGTGGTCGTGTGCGTCTCGCGGCTCGTGCCGCGCAAGGGGCAGGACACCCTGATCCTCGCCATGCCGGAGATCCTGCGCCGGGTGCCCGAGGCGGTCCTGCTGATCGTCGGCGGCGGCCCGTACGAGCAGGACCTGCGCCGGCTCGCGGCCCGTACCGGCGTGGCCGGATCGGTACGCTTCACCGGCGCCGTGCCGTGGTCGGAGCTGCCCGCCCACTACGGGGCCGGTGACGTCTTCGCCATGCCCTGCCGCACCCGGCGCGGCGGCCTCGACGTCGAGGGCCTCGGCATCGTCTACCTGGAGGCGTCCGCGACCGGACTGCCGGTCGTCGCCGGCGACTCGGGCGGCGCGCCCGACGCCGTGCTCGACGGCGAGACCGGCTGGGTGGTCCGCGGTGGTTCCCACGAGGACACCGCCGACCGTGTCGCCACCCTGCTCCTCGACCCCGAGCTGCGCGCCCGCATGGGCGAGCGCGGGCGCCGCTGGGTGGAGGAGCGCTGGCGCTGGGACCTGCTGGCCGAGCGCCTGCGCGCACTGCTGTAGCCGGACGCCGGACGCCGGGCCGCGCGGCCCGGCCCGCAGCCCAGCCGGGCCCCGCGGCCCGGCCCCTGGCCTAGCCCGGCAGGTAGTCCGTCAGCGCGCAGCCGTCGACGAGGAGCTTCTCGTTGCGGTAGCCGTCGGGGACCTTGAAGCCCTTCTCGCAGGTGAAGAGGAGGACCTCGGACTTCAGCAGCGCCTTCGCGGTGGCGTCGTCGGCCGCCACCAGGGCGAAGTCCTGGCCGATCAGGAAGCGGCCGCCCTGGCCCTTGCCGGCGGCGGCCTTGTTCGCCCGCTGGAACTTCTCCATGTCGGAGAGGGACAGCAGCGTGACGGTGTCCTTGGCGTCGTCGCCGCACACCGCGCGCTGCTTCACCGCCCACGCCGGGTCCTTCGCCTCGGCGCCCATCGCGCCGCTGCCACTCGTGCCGGTGCGCAGGTCGCTGCACATGGTGTGGGCGGAGACCAGCTTCTCGATGGCCGCCATGTCGGGCGCCGAGGGCAGCCCGACGTCCTCGCCCCAGGTGCTGCCGCACCCGGTGACGGCGACGAGGGCGGTGAGGGCCGCGCCCAGAACGGCGGCGGTGCGCGTGAGCCGCATGACTTCCTGCTTCCCTTGCGTAGCGGTGTTCGTAGCGGTGTTTCGTAGCGGTGTTCGGCAGCGGTGTTTTCCGGCGGTGTGGTGCGACGTGCCGGAATGGTCCGGTCCGGCCCCGACGCGCGCGAACGCCCCCGACCGGCCCGTGACACGGGCCCGCCAGGGGCGTCCGAAAGGCCGTCAGGCCCGGTAGATCGCCTCGATCTCGTCGGCGAAGTCCTTCGCCACCACATTGCGCTTCAGCTTCAGCGACGGGGTGATGTGCCCCGCCTCCTCCGTGAACTGCGCCGACAGGATACGGAACTTCCGCACCGACTCCGCCTTCGAGACCGCCGCGTTGCCGTCGTCCACCGCCCGCTGGACCTCCGCCGTCAGCTCCGGGTCGTCCCGCAGCGTGGCCGCCGTCGAACCGGCCGGCTTGCCGTGCTCCGCCGCCCAGCGGCCCAGGAACTCCTCGTCGAGGGTGACGAGCGCGCCCACGAACGGCCGCCCGTCGCCGACCACCATGCACTCGGCGACCAGCGCGTGCGCCCGGATCCGGTCCTCGATGACGGCCGGGGCGACGTTCTTGCCGCCCGCCGTCACCAGGATCTCCTTCTTGCGGCCCGTGATCGCGAGGTAGCCGTCCTCGTCGAGGGTGCCGATGTCACCGGTGTGGAACCAGCCGTCCGCCAGCGCCTCGGCCGTCGCCGCCTCGTTGTTCCAGTAGCCGGAGAAGATGTGCTCGCCGTGCAGCAGCACCTCGCCGTCGTCGGCGATCCGCACCACCGAACCCGGCAGCGGCTGCCCGACCGTGCCGATCTTCTGCCGGTCCCACGGGTTGAACGCCGTCGCCGCGCAGGACTCCGTCAGGCCGTAGCCCTCCAGAACCGTGAAGCCGATGCCGCGGAAGAAGTGGCCCAGCCGCTCGCCCAGCGGCGCGCCGCCGGAGATCGCGTACTCGCCCCGCCCGCCGAGCACCGCCCGCAGCTTGCTGAACACCAGCTTGTCGAAGACCTTGTGCTTCAGCCGCAGGCCGAAGGACGGCCCCTGCGGGGTGCCCAGCGCCCGGCTGTACGCGATCGCCGTGTGCGCGGCCTTGTCGAAGATCTTGCCCTTGCCGTCGGCCTGCGCCTTCGCCCGGGCCGAGTTGTAGACCTTCTCGAAGACCCGCGGCACACCGAGGATCAGCGTCGGCCGGAAGGCCGCCAGCTCGTCGGTGAGGTTCTTGATGTCGGGCAGACAGCCCAGCTTGATCGGCGCCATCACCGAGGCGACCTCGACCAGCCGACCGAAGACGTGCGCCGCCGGCAGGAACAGCAGCACGGAGCACTCGCCCGTACGGAACAGCGGCTTGAGCCGCTCGACCACGTTGCCGCACTCGGCGAAGAAGGCGCGGTGGGTCAGCACACAGCCCTTGGGGCGGCCGGTGGTGCCCGAGGTGTAGACGATGGTCGCCGGGTCGTCCGCGTGCGCCGAGGACATCCGCTGGTCGAGCAGCTCGTCCGAGACGTCCGCGCCGGCCGCGGTCAGCCGCCCGATCGCGTCGTCGTCGATCTGCCGGATCCCCTTGAGGGCCGGCAGCGCCCCCCGCACCGACTCCACCGACGCCTGGTGCGCGGCCGTCTCGACCAGGACGAGCGAGGCGCCCGAGTCGCCCAGGATCCACTGGATCTGCTCCGGCGAACTCGTCTCGTAGACCGGCACGGTCACCGCGCCCGCGCTCCAGATCGCGAAGTCCAGGAGCACCCACTCGTAGCGCGTCCGGGAGAGCAGCGCGACCCGGTCGCCGGGCTCGACCCCGGCCGCGATCAGACCCTTGGCCGCCCCACGGACCTCGGCGAGGAACTGCTTCGCGGTGACGTCCGCCCAGGCCCCGGCCACCTTGCGCCCCATCACGGCGACATCTGGGTGCTGGGAGGCGTTGCGGCGGATGAGATCCGTCAGGTTGCCGTCCGTGGGGACCTCGTACAGGGCCGGAAGGCTGAACTCGCGCAAGACTGCTGCTCCTCATCGGGCGCCGGCGCCACGGCTCTGTGTGATGCACCGGTGAAGTCCAAGATCGGGCAGGTGCTCAGTGGGGGTGAGCACGACTGGACTGCCCGGACGTTACCCATCAGTACGCGGTTCCCGATAGGGGGTCCTGCTCAGATGTTCCGTGCGTCACACATGTATGGCGTTGCTCCGCGCACAGTAGTCCACGGCTTTCCGGACTCCCAAGTAACCGCAGGTCGCACCCCCTAGGCTGACAGGATGAGGATCAACGTGGTCAGCGACGTGCACGGCAACGCGGGAGCCCTCGCCGCGGCGGGAGAGGGCGCCGACGCCCTGATCTGCCTCGGCGACCTGGTGCTCTTCCTGGACTACGCGGACCACAGCCGCGGCATCTTCCCGGACCTCTTCGGCGTCGAGAACGCCGACCGCATCGTCGCCCTGCGCACCGCCCGCCGCTTCGACGAGGCCCGCGACTTCGGCCGCGCGCTCTGGGCCGGGCTCGACATCGACCGCGCCACCGCCATCGAGGGCGCCGTCCGCCGCCAGTACGCCGAGCTGTTCGCCGCCTTCCCCACCCCCACGTACGCCACCTACGGCAACGTCGACATCCCCGGCCTCTGGCCCGAGTACGCCCGCCCCGGCACCACCGTCCTCGACGGCGAGCGGGTCGAGCTCGACGGCCTCGTCTTCGGCTTCGTCGGCGGCGGCCTGCGCACGCCGATGCGCACGCCGTACGAGATCTCCGACGAGGAGTACGCGGCCAAGGTCGAGGCCCTCGGCGAGGTCGACGTGCTCTGCTCGCACATCCCGCCGGACGTCCCCGAGCTCACGTACGACACCGTCGCCCGCCGCTTCGAACGCGGCAGCCGCGCGCTCCTCGACGCCATCCGCCGGGTCCGCCCCCGCTACGCCCTCTTCGGCCACGTCCACCAGCCGCTCGCCCGCCGCATGCGGGTCGGCTCCACCGAGTGCGTGAACGTCGGGCACTTCGCGGCGACGGGGCGACCGTGGACCCTGGAGTGGTGACGGCCTCGTACGGCTCCGTGACGGCGGCGCGATAGCCTTCACGCAGAGACGAGTCGCGCCCATACGAGGAGCCCCCGCGATGGCGGAACACACCAGCTCGAGCATCACCATCGAGGCGGCCCCGGCCGAGGTCATGAACGTGATCGCCGACTTCGCCCGCTACCCCGAGTGGACGGGCGAGGTGAAGGAGGCCGAGGTCCTGGAGACCGACGCGGCCGGCCGCGCGGAGAAGGTCCGCCTCCTCCTCGACGCGGGTGCCATCAAGGACGACCACACCCTCGCCTACACCTGGACCGGCGAGCACGAGGTCAGTTGGACCCTGGTCAAGTCCCAGATGCTCCGCGCCCTCGACGGCTCCTACCGCCTCACCCCGGCGGCGGGCGGCGCCCGCACGGAGGTCACCTACCGGCTCACCGTCGACGTCAAGATCCCCATGCTCGGCATGATCAAGCGCAAGGCCGAAAAGGTCATCATCGACCGCGCCCTGGCCGGCCTGAAGAAGCGCGTCGAATCAGCCCAGTAGCCCTCTGCGCGCGGGGCCTCGCCCGCGCGTGCTGGGCCTTCGCCCCACCCCCGTGTGGGCAATCGTCCCGCAGGGCGGGACGGGTGGGCACACGGGACGGCGCCCTTGCGGGCGCGTTCCGCACCTGTTCCTGCCCGCACCACGAGTACGGCGCACTGGTGGTGCGGGTCAGGAACCGGGAGCCTAGGCCCGGCAAAGGGCGCCGTCCGTTGTGCCCACCCGTTCCGCCCCAGCGGAACGAATGCCCACAACGGGGCGGGGGGAACGAATGCCCACAACGGGGCGGGGGCCGGCTCCGGGAGCGGCGCCGGTACGGTCGGGGGATGCGGATCATTCTTGTGACCGGGACCGGCGGCGCCGGGCGGACCGTCATCGCGGCGGGCACCGCGCTCGCCGAGGCACGCGCCGGACGCCGCGTGCTGCTGGTGTCGGCCGACGCCGAGCGCATGGCGGGACTGCCCGCCGGGGAAGGGCCGGTCCGGCTCACGGATGGCGAGGCCGACCCACAGGGCCCCGGCAGCCTGCACCTCCTCGTCCCCGACCCCGCCGCCGACTTCCGGCGCGAGTTCCTCGCCTTCCAGGCCCGCTCCACCACCGCCCTCGAACTCCTCGGCGCCGCCCCCTTCGAGGACGCCGAGCTCACCGAACCCCCCGGCAGCGGCCACTTCGCCCTGCTCAGGGCCCTGCGTGACGCGGCCGCGGGCGACTGGGACCTGGTCGTCGCCGAGCTGCCCCCCGTGCCCGACGCCCTCGCGCTGCTCGCCCTGCCCGAGCAGCTCCGCCGCTATCTGCGCCGCCTGCTCCCGCCCGAGCGGCAGGCCGCCCGCGCCCTGCGCCCGATGCTCGCCCAGCTCGCCGGCGTACCCCTGCCCGCGCAGTGGCTCTACGAGACCACCGCCCGCTGGGAGCAGGAGCTCGCCGCCGTCCAGGACGTCATCGCCTCCCCGCACACCTCCGTCCGGCTCGTCGTCGAACCGGGACCCGCCGCCGGCGACGCCCTGCGCGCCACCCGCCTCGGGCTCGCCCTCCAGGGCCTCGCCCTCGACACCGTCGTCGCCAACCGCGTCCTGCCCGCCGACTCGCCCGACCCCTGGTTCGCGGGCCTCGTCGCCGAGCAGCACCACCACCTCGCCGCCCTCCGCGCCGCCCACCCCGGCCTGACCGAGCTCCCGCACCTCGGGCGCGTGCCGCGCGGCCGCGAGGACCTGGTGCTGCTCGCCGTGGCCGACCGGGAAGGGGCCCCCGCCGCGCCGCCCGCCTGGACCGTCGAGGACCGCCGCGACGAGGACGGCATCCTGGTCTGGCACGTCCCGCTGCCCGGCGCCGTCAAGGACGGGCTCTCCCTCGTCCGCCGCGGGGACGAACTGCTGCTCGCCGTCGGCCCGTTCCGCCGCGCCGTCCCCCTCCCCGCCGTGCTGCGCCGCTGCACCGTCACCGGCGCCGGACTCGTCGACGGCGACCTGCGGATCCGGTTCGCCCCCGACCCGGGGCTCTGGCCGAGGAGCACTCCCTGAGCCCCGCGCGGGGCGTGTACCGTCGACCGTAGAAGCCCTAAGGAGTACGCCATGAGCGATTCGGACGCCTGGGCCAAGGCATGCGCCGAGGACCTGGAGGCCGAGAAGGCCCGCCGCCGCGCGCAGCGCGGGGAGGAGCCCGGCTCCCCGGCCGAGGAGTTCCGCAAGCTCTTCGAGGCCGTCGCCGACAAGCTCTCCGGAACCCTGGGCGGCACCCTCGGCGGTTCCCTCGCCGGCGGGCAGGCCGCCGCGACCGTCCAGCAGGTGGTCGACCAGGCGAAGGCCCTCGTCGAGCCCGTCATCGAGCGCAACCCGCAGGTCTTCGACCACCTCGCCGCCGCCGGGAACGAGCTCCTCGCCGCGTACCGCTCCGCCGTCCAGGGCCACGAGGCCCGCTGGACCCGCGGCGACAGCCGCCGGGCGACCGGCGGCACCGACGAGCCCGAGCCGCCGAAGCCGAAGCCGGAGCCGGAGCAGCGGCCGAGGCCGGAGCGGCCGGAGGCGGAGAAGCCGAAGGACGACGACGGCCCCGGGACCGGTCAGCACATCGACCTGGACTGATCCCGTACCGTCCCGGACTGATCAGTACGGTCCCCCTCCTCGGGTACGGTGGGCCCTAGCGGGGCTCGACCGAAAACTGAGGGACACATGGGACTCACCATCGGCGTCGACATCGGCGGCACGAAGATCGCGGCCGGCGTGGTCGACGAGGAGGGCAACATCCTCGACACGCACACCGTGCCCACCCCGCCGACCCCCGAGGGCATCGTCGACGCCATCTGCGCCGCGGTCTCCGAGGCCGGCAAGGGGTACCAGATCGAGGCCGTCGGCATCGGAGCCGCCGGTTACGTCGACGACAAGCGCGCCACCGTCCTCTTCGCGCCGAACATCGACTGGCGGCACGAGCCGCTGAAGGACAAGGTCGAACAGCGCGTCGGGCTCCCCGTCGTCGTCGAGAACGACGCCAACGCGGCGGCCTGGGGCGAATACCGCTTCGGCGCCGGGCAGGGCCACGAGGACGTCATCTGCATCACGCTCGGCACCGGCCTCGGCGGCGGCATCATCATCGGCAACAAGCTGCGCCGCGGACGCTTCGGCGTGGCCGCCGAGTTCGGCCACATCCGGGTCGTGCCCGACGGCCTGCTGTGCGGCTGCGGCAGCCAGGGCTGCTGGGAGCAGTACGCCTCCGGCCGCGCCCTCGTCCGCTACGCGAAGCAGCGCGCCAACGCCACCCCCGAGCGTGCCGAGGTGCTCCTCGGGCTCGGCGACGGCACCCCCGAGGGCATCCAGGGCAAGCACGTCAGCGAGGCGGCCCGCGCCGGCGACCCGGTCGCCATCGACTCCTTCCGCGAGCTGGCCCGCTGGGCCGGCGCCGGTCTCGCGGACCTGGCGTCGCTGTTCGACCCGTCGGCGTTCATCGTCGGCGGCGGCGTCTCCGACGAGGGCGAGCTGGTCCTCGACCCGATCCGGAAGTCCTTCCGGCGCTGGCTGATCGGCGGCCGCTACCGCCCGCACGCCCAGGTCCTCGCCGCCCAGCTCGGCAACAAGGCCGGACTGGTCGGCGCGGCCGACCTCGCCCGCCAGGGCTGAGCCGGCCGGGGCTGAGCCGGCCGGGGCCGGGAACCGGCCCTTCCACGCGACGGTGCCCGTCGTGCCCTCCGGGGCGCGGCGGGCACCGTGCTTAGGGTGGCTCCATGGCGATGAGCGAACTGCCCGACTCCCGTACCGAGCCGGACGGTTCCGCCGTCGTCCGGATCCTCTCCTACAACGTGCGCTCGATGCGCGACGACGAGGACGCCCTCGCCCGGGTGATCCGGGCCTGCGCCCCCGACCTGGTCTTCGTGCAGGAGGCTCCGCGCTTCTTCCGCTGGCGCAAGCACGCGGCCCGGCTGGCCGCCAAGAGCGACCTCGTCGTCCTGAGCGGCGGCGCCACCGCGGCCGGGCCGCTGCTGCTGTGCTCGCTGCGGGCCGCCGTGGAGCACACCGAGGACGTCCTGCTGCCGCTCACGCCGGGCCGGCACCGGCGGGGCCTCGCCACCGCCGTGGTGCGGTTCGGCGGCGCGCGGCTCGGCCTGGTCAGCTTTCACCTGAGCCTGTACGCCGACGAGCGCCACGCCCAGGCCGGGCTGCTCCTGGACCGGGTGGCCGCGCTCGGCACGCCGTACACCGTGGTGGCCGGAGACCTCAACGAGCTTCCGGGCGGCCGGACCTGGGCCCGCCTGACGAAGGAACTCCAGGACGGCCGGGAGGCCGCCCCCTGGGGCGCGGAGCACACCTGGCCCGCCACCGCGCCCGACCGCCGCATCGACGCGATCCTGGCCACCCCGGGCGTCGACTTCCTCGCCTGCGGCGTCCCCACCGGCCTCGACCCGCACGACCTCACGGCGGCGACGGACCACCTGCCGGTCCTGGCGGTGGTCCGTGTGCCGGCCGCCGCCTCCTAGAGACGGCCCGCCGCTGCCTACACCACCGCGCCGCGGCCCGGGTCGTCGAAGCCGTCGTCGTCCTCGTCGTCGTGCTTCATCCGGGCCACCAGGGTCACGAAGCCGCCCAGGAAGCCGCCCACGCACAGGGTGGTCAGCCACCAGGTCATGTCCCACCGGAAGAGCACGGCGAACAGCATCAGGACCGGTCCGCCGATCACGCCGAGCCAGGCGAACTTGGTGGTGGCGTCGGCCTCCGGCAGCGGCGGGGGCTCCGGCGGCACGAAGTGGCCCTCGTCGCCGCCGCCCCCCTCGCCGTCACCCTCGTCCGGCTCGGCCAGCGAGTAGTCGCGCGGGCCGCCGCCTCCCACGCCGACGCCCGGCGCGAAGACGATCGACGAACCCAGCGCGGGCCTGTCGTCCTCGCCGGGCCCCTCCGGCTCGGCGGGCCCGCCCGGCTCCTCCCGCTTGCGGAACTTGTCGGGCTTGTCGGCGGCGTCCGGCTTCACCGGGCCGTCCGCCGGGCCGTCCGCCGGGTCCTTCACCGGTCCGCTCGCCGGACCGTCCGCCTGCCCCTCCGCCGGGCCGTCGGAAGCCGCGGCCCCCGCGCCCCCGGCCACGGCGCCGCCGCTTCCGGTCCGGGCCGCACCGCCGGCAGCCCGCCGGTGGTCCCCGTCCGCCGGCTCCGCGTCCTCCGGCATGTCCGGCAGCGCCAGATTCTCCACCGGCCGGAAGGGCCGCGCGCCCGGGGGGTCGGCGGGCTCCTCCCCGTAACCGGCGACGATGGCGGCCCAGGCCGCCTCCTCGTCGATGGGCTGGGGCTCGCGCTCCCCGTCCTGCTGCTCAGCCACCGCTCGCGCTTCCCTTCTCGCCGACGAGTTCCGGAGCGAGCCGGGCGACGAACGCCCAGCTCTCCTCGAAGATCCGCTCCGCGTCGTGGTCCAACGTCGCCACGTGGTAGCTCTGTTCCAGCAGGACCTCCTTGACATCCGTCGACGACACCCGGCTGAGGATCCGCGCCGAGTCGGCCGGCGGCACCACATGGTCCTGCGGGCTGTGCAGCAGCACCATCGGCTGCGTCACCTGCGGCAGCTCCGCGTCGACGATCCGGAAGAAACGCCGCAGCGAGTGCGCCGCGTGCAGCGGCACCCGCTCGTAGCCGATCTCCACCGCGCCCGGCTTGGCGATGTCGCTGGCGATGCCCTTCGTCGACGGCACGAAGTGCCGCACCACCGGCAGCGCGCGCGCCGCCACGCCGTGCACCTTGTTGCCCGGGTTGACGAGCACGATCCCGCTGACCGCGTCGCCGTGCCGCGCCGCGAGCCGCAGGGTCAGCGCGCCCCCCATCGACAGGCCCATGACGAAGACCCGCTCGCAGCGCTCGGTCAGCTCGCGCAGCGCCCGGTCCACCTCCGCGTACCAGTCGTGCCACGTCGTGAGCTGCATGTCCTGCCAGCGGGTGCCGTGCCCGGGCAGCAGCGGCAGCGACACCGTCAGCCCGCGCCCGGCCAGATACTCGGCCCAGGGGCGCATCGACTGCGGGGAACCGGTGAATCCGTGACAGAGAAGGACGCCGACCTCTCCGCCCTCGTGGCGGTACGGCTCGGCTCCAGGAAGGACCGGCACGGGGTCTCCTGTTCGGGTTCGACTTCGGCCACCGCTCTCGCGGTCCGGCCCGAAGCGGCTTCGGTAAGGGGAAGGCTTTCACCGTACGCGACCGGACCGACACCGACCAGGGCCGTATCCACGAAGGAACACCGGGTCACGGCGGTCGCGGCGGCCGGTCAGGCCCCGTACGGGATAAGGTCGTCGTGACGGCACACGGAAGGCATGGCGAGTTGATCTACGGCGCAATGAAGTTCTCCCTCGGAGGGTCCCTGAAGATCGCCTTCAGGCCCTGGGTGGAGGGCCTCGAGAACATCCCCGCCGAGGGGCCGGCGATCCTCGCGAGCAATCACCTGTCCTTCTCGGACTCCTTCTTCCTGCCCGCCGTGCTCGACCGCAAGGTGACCTTCATCGCCAAGGCCGAGTACTTCACCACCCCCGGCGTCAAGGGCAAGCTGACGGCCGCCTTCTTCAAGGGCGTCGGCCAGCTCCCGGTCGACCGCTCCGGCGCGCGCGGCGCGGGCGAGGCGGCGATCAAGGCCGGCATCGAGGTCATCGAGAAGGGCGGCCTCTTCGGGATCTACCCCGAGGGCACCCGCTCGCCCGACGGCCGGCTCTACCGCGGCAAGCCCGGCGGCCTCGCCCGCGTGGCCCTCGCCACCGGCGCGCCCGTGATCCCGGTCGCGATGATCGACACCGAGAAGATCCAGCCGCCCGGCAAGATCGTGCCCAAGCTGATGCGCCCGGGCATCCGGATCGGCAAGCCGCTCGACTTCAGCCGCTACCACGGCATGGAGGGCGACCGCTTCATCCTGCGCTCGGTGACCGACGAGGTCATGTACGAGATCATGAAGCTGTCCGGCCAGGAGTACGTCGACATCTACGCGACCGCCGCCAAGCGGCAGATCGCGGAGGCCGAGAAGGCCGCCAAGGAAGCCGTCAAGGCCGAGATCACGGCCCGGGAAGAGTCCGGCGCCTGACCCTCAGGGGCGCCCGGGGGTGGGGAAGATGGCCAGGCGCGAACGTGTCGTGCGCATGTCGGTCGAGCAGCCGCTGTGGCGTGCGCTCACCGCGTACCGCGTCCTCACGATGATCTACGCGGTGCTGCTCGGCTACTTCGGCCGGCACACCTACGAGCGGCCCTGGATCGCCGTCGCGTTCCTCGCCGTGATGGCCGTGTGGACCCTCGCCACCCTGCCCAAGGTGGCGAACGCGGCACGCTGCACCAAGCGCTTCCTGGTCGCCGACCTCACCCTCGCGCTGACCGGCATCCTGCTCACCCCGCTCGCCGACGAGCAGGCGCGGTCGGTGGACCACCCCACCCTGCCCTCGATATGGACCGCCGGCGCCGTCCTCGCGTACGCGATCAAGGGCGGCTGGCGCTGGGCCGGCTTCGCCTCCTCCCTGGTCGCCGTCGCCAACATCATCGAGCGCGGCCATCCCAGCCGGGACACCCTGCACAACGTGCTGCTCGTCTGGGTCGCCTCCATCGCCATCGGCTACGTCGTCGAGGTCGCCCGCGCCTCCGAGCGCACCCTCGCCCGCGCCCTGGAGATCGAGGCCGCGACCCGCGAGCGGGAGCGTCTCGCCCGGGACATCCACGACAGCGTGCTCCAGGTCCTCGCCATGGTGCAGCGGCGCGGCACCGCCCTCGGCGGCGAGGCGGCCGAGCTGGGCCGGATGGCCGGCGAACAGGAGGTCGCCCTGCGCACCCTGGTCGCCGGCGGCCTCACCCGCCCCTCGCACGTCTCCGAGGACGAGTCCGAGGGCGCCGTCGTCCGGGTCGTCGAGGTCCCCGACGAGGACGACGGCGGGGACGTCGACCTGCGCACCCTGCTCGCCCCGCGCGCCGGGTCGCGGGTCACCCTCTCCGACCCCGGCACCCCCGTCCTCCTCCCCGCCCCCGCCGCCCGCGAGCTGGCCGCCGCCGTCGGTGCCGCCCTGGACAATGTGCGGGTGCACGCGGGCGAGAACGCCCACGCGTGGATCCTGGTCGAGGACTGGGGCGACGAGGTGATCGTGACCGTACGGGACGACGGCCCCGGCATCCCCGAGGGCCGCCTCGCCCAGGCCGAGGGCGAGGGCCGGATGGGCGTCGCCCTGTCCATCCGGGGGAGACTGCGGGATCTCGGCGGCAGCGCCGAACTGATCTCGGTCCCGGGCCAGGGCACCGAAGTGGAACTGAAGGTCCCGCGCGCACCGCGGGACCGGCGGGGGAAGGCAGGAGCGAAGTGAACGAGCAGCACCGGCAGGACCGGCAGCACGAGCAGAACGACCCGAGCGCGCAGGGCGCACCGGGCACGCCCACCGGACCGGGCACGCAGCCGGAGCGGCCGATCAAGGTCATGGTCGTCGACGACCACCCCATGTGGCGGGACGCGGTCGCCCGCGATCTCGCGGAGGCGGGCCTCGACGTGGTCGCCACCGCCGGTGACGGCGAGCAGGCCGTGCGCCGCGCCGCCGCGGCCGACCCCGACGTCCTGGTCCTCGACCTCAACCTGCCCCTCAAGCCCGGCGTCCAGGTCTGCAAGGAACTCGTCGGCGCCAACCCGCGCCTGCGGGTCCTGGTGCTCTCGGCCAGCGGCGAGCACGCCGACGTCCTGGAGGCCGTGAAGTCCGGCGCCACCGGCTATCTGCTGAAGTCGGCCAGCACGGCCGAACTCCTCGACGCGGTGCGCCGCACCGCCGTCGGCGACCCCGTCTTCACCCCCGGCCTGGCCGGCCTGGTCCTCGGCGAGTACCGGCGGCTCGCCTCCGAGCCCGCCCCGGCCACCGGCGCCGGCGAACCGAAGGCCCCGCAGCTCACCGAGCGCGAGACCGAGGTGCTGCGCCTGGTCGCCAAGGGCCTCAGCTACAAGCAGATCGCCGAGCGGCTCGTCATCTCCCACCGCACCGTGCAGAACCACGTCCAGAACACCCTGGGCAAGCTCCAGTTGCACAACCGCGTCGAGCTCGTCCGCTACGCCATCGAGCGCGGCCTCGACGACGCCTGACCCGGACGATTCACTCTCTTCGCCGTCTCGGAGCGACCCCGGTCACCACTAGCGTGGGCCGTGTCCCCACGTACGGCGAAGGAGTGCCCATGCGGGTCGGTGTGCTGACCGGCGGAGGAGACTGTCCCGGACTCAACGCGGTGATCCGCGCCGTGGTCCGCAAGGGCGTCCAGGAGTACGACTGGAGCTTCACCGGCTTCCGGGACGGCTGGCGCGGTGTCGTCGACGGCGACACCGTCCCGCTCGACGTCCAGGCCGTCCGCGGCATCCTGCCGCGCGGCGGCACCGTGCTCGGCTCCTCGCGCACCGACCCGTTCGCCGTCCCCGACGGCATCCGGCGGCTCGGCGAGAACCTCGCCAAGCACCGCACCGACGCCCTCGTCGTCATCGGCGGCCGCGGCACCCTCGGCATCGCCGCCCGGCTGCACGCCGAACACGGGGTGCCCTGCGTGGGCGTCCCCAAGACCATCGACAACGACCTCCCGGCCACCGACTGGACCTTCGGCTTCGACACCGCCGTCGGCATCGCCACCGAGGCCATCGACCGCCTCCACACCACCGCCGACTCCCACCGCCGGGTCCTCGTCGTCGAGGTCATGGGCCGGCACACGGGCTGGATCGCGCTGCACGCCGGGCTCGCCGGCGGCGCCAACGTCATCCTCGTCCCCGAACAGCGCTTCGACGTCGACCAGGTCTGCGCCTGGGTCGCCTCCCGCTTCGAGGCCACCTACGCCCCGATCCTCGTCGTCGCCGAGGGCGCCCGGCCCAGCGACGGCGGCCCCGTCCCCGGCTCGGTGGGGGAGTGGCTCGCCGGCGAGATCGAGTGGCGCACCGGCAAGGAGGCCCGCACCACCGTCCTCGGCCACGTCCAGCGCGGGGGCAGCCCGAGCGCCTTCGACCGCTGGCTCGCCACCCGCTTCGGGCTGCACGCCGTGGACGCCGTACGGGACCGGGCCTACGGCACGACCGTCGCCCTGCGCGGCACGGACGTGGTCCGCGTCCCGCTGACCGCCGCGACCGCCCGCCTCAAGACGGTCGACCCGGCGCTGTACGCGGAGGCCGGGGTGTTCTTCGGCTGAGCGCCCGCACCGGACCCGCCGTATATTCGCGCACATCCGGGCGCAATCGGCCCGGAACCGCTCGATGAGGGGAAAGCCGTGGAAATCCTGGCATTCGGCGTCCAGGCGGACGAGAAGCCGCTGATCGAGAGGGCCTTCGCGGGCCACCACGCCCTCCGCTGCCTGGACGTCTTCCTCACCCGGGACACGGCCCCCCTCGCCGCCGGCCACGAGATCATCTCCACCAGCGTCAACGCCGACCTCGACGAGCCCGTGCTGCGGACCCTCGCGGCCGGCGGCACCCGGATGATCGCCCAGCGCTCCACCGGCTTCAACAACATCGACCTCGATGTCGCCGAGCGCCTCGGCCTCACCGTCGCCCGCGTCTCCTCCTACTCCCCCTACTCCGTCGCCGAGTTCGCCTGGACCCTCGCGATGGCCGTCAACCGCAGGATCGTCCGCGCCGCGGGCCGCACCCGCGACTTCGACTTCCGGCTCGACGGACTGATGGGCCGCGACCTGCGCGGCCGCACCGCCGGCGTCCTCGGCACCGGCAAGATCGGCGAGGCGTTCACCCGGATCGCCCACGGCTTCGGGATGAAGCTGCTCGGCTGGGACGTCGCCGAGAACCCGGCCTGCGCCGCCCTCGGCATGAAGTACGTCGACAAGGACCGGCTCCTCGCCGAGTCCGACCTCGTCAGCCTGCACGTCCCGCTGCTCCCGGCCACCCACCACCTCATCGACGCCGCCGCCCTGCGCGCCATGAAGGACGACGCGATCCTGGTGAACTCCAGCCGCGGCGGCCTCGTCGACACCGAGGCCCTGGTCCGCGAACTGCGCGCCGGCCGCTTCACCGGCGTCGGCCTCGACGTCTACGAGGCCGAGGCGGGCCTGTTCTTCCTCGACAAGTCCCTCGCGGGCGTCGAGGACGACACCCTGGCCCGCCTCGTGACCTTCCCGAACGTGGTGGTCACCTCCCACCAGGCGTACTACACCTCCGACGCGGTCGGCCAGATCGTCGACACCACGCTCCGGAACGTCCTCGACTACCTGGCGGGGCGGAGCGGCGAGAACGTCCTGGTGCCCAGGAGCCCCTAGACCAGCACCCCCGCGAGGAGCGAGGCCGTCAGCGCCGCACCCTCCGTCGTGAGCACCGACTCCGGGTGGAACTGCAGCGACGCGAAGCCCGGCCCGCGCAGCGCGTGGACCTCGTCCGACTCCGCGTCCCGGCTCACCTCGATCCGGTGCAGCGCCAGCTCCGTCGCCGTACGGTCGTCGCACCGCGCCGTGAAGCTGTTGTAGAAGCCGACCGTCCGCTCCTGACCGAACAGGTCGATCCGCACCTGCGCCCCCTGGAACGGCGTCCGCTTGCGGACGAGGTCCAGGCCCAGTTCGGCGGCGATCAGCTCGTGGCCCAGGCACACGCCCAGGAGGCCGTGCCGGTGGCCCCGCAGCAGTTCCGCGGTCAGCCCGCGGAGGAACCGCATCTTCGGGTCGGCCGGGTCCGAGGGGTCGCCCGGGCCGGGGCCGAGCACCACCGGCCCGTCGTGGGTGAGCGCCCGCTCCCGCAGGCCCGGCTCGTCGTAGCGCCGCACCGACACCTCCAGGCCCGAGGAGCGCAGCAGGTGCGCCAGCATCGCGGTGAAGGTGTCCTCCGCGTCGATCACCAGCGCGTGCCCGGACAGCTCCGCCGACCGGACCTGCATCTTCAGCCAGAACGGCGCCAGGTCGGCCCGGCGCGCGTCGAGCGCGGCCCGCACCCGGGGATCGTCGGCGAGCCGGGCCGGTACGGGCGCCGCCGGCCCGCCGGCCGGCCGCCCCTCCCGTACCCCCAGCGCCGTCAGCACGCCCGCCGCCTTCGCATGGGTCTCGGCGACCTCGGACGCCGGATCGGAGTGCCGGACCAGGGTCGCGCCGACCGGCACGCGCAGCCGTCCGTCGGCGGAGATGTCGGCGGTACGGATGAGGATCGGCGAGTCCAGCGTCTGGACCCCGTTCCCGTCCGTCCCGAGCAGCGCCAGCGCCCCCGCGTAGTAGCCCCGCCCGCCGGCCTCGTGCCGCTCGATCACCCGGCACGCGTTCTGCACCGGCGAGCCCGTGACGGTCGCCGCGAACATCGTCTCGCGCAGCACCTCCCGCACGTCGAGCGAGGACCGTCCGCGCAGCTCGTACTCCGTATGGGCGAGATGCGCCATCTCCTTCAGCCGGGGCCCGACCACCACCCCGCCCTTGTCGCCGACCGTGCACATCATCTTCAGCTCCTCGTCGACCACCATGGAGAGCTCCTCGGTCTCCTTGCGGTCGGCGAGGAAGGCGAGCAGCTCCTCGGGCGTCGGGGCCGCGCCCGCCGGGTAGCGGAAGGTGCCGCTGATGGGGTTCATCACGACCGTCCCGCCGGACATCCGCACATGCACCTCCGGGCTGGCCCCGACCAGGGTCCGGTCCCCGGTGTGCATGACGAAGGTCCAGTACGCGCCGCGCTCGCCCGCGAGCAGCCGCCGGAACAGGGCCAGCGCGTCGGCCCGCCCGAAGTCCGGCACGGTGCCGGTGTAGGTGCGGCGGATGACGAAGTTGGCGCCCTCGCCGCGCCCGATCTCCTCGTCGATCACCCGCCGCACGATCCGCCCGTACTCCTCGTCCGAGACGTCGAAGCCGCCGTCCTCGACCCGGACGTCATGGGCGGGGAGCCCGGCGAGGACGTCGGCGAGCGGCAGCTCGTACGTCTCCTCCGCGACCAGCACGGCGAGCGGGGTGCCGTCGTCGCGCACGCCGAAGCCGCGCTCGCGGATCTGCCGGAACGGCACCAGGGCCAGTGTCGGCCGGTCGCCCACCGGCAGCTCGGCGAGCCGCTCGGCCTCGTGCACCGGGCCGATCAGCAGCTCGACGGTGTCGTGGTCCCGGCCCGGGGTGCGCCGGCGCAGCAGCGCGAAGGGCGGGCAGGAGTCGTCGAGGAGACGGGGGAGGAGCCTGGAGAAAGAGAGGTCCATGGGACGGGTGTTCCTTCCGTGGGGTTCGGAGAGGAACGGCCGGCCGGGCGTGAGCTCCGGGTACGAGAAAGGCCGCCCCTCGGGCGGCCTTCGCGTGTGTCGGTGTACGCGCAGTCAGTGGGCCGCCGGATGAGCGGTCCACCACCAGTACTGGGTCGTCTGCGCGAACATGGCGCCGATCGTAGCCCACGGGACCGGTGGAACGCGTCTCCTTCGTCTCAGTAAGCGGGCACTGTCGTGGACGGTTCTTTTCGCCACGTACTGTGGTGGCGTGACCGTGAACGCTGACACCCACGCCGTCGCCAAGGCGACCTGGCGAGACCTGCCCGCGGCGCAGCAGCCCGAGTACCCCGATGCCGAGGCTCTGCGCGATGTGATCGCGGACCTCGAGTCGTATCCGCCGCTCGTCTTCGCCGGCGAGTGCGACCTGCTGCGCGCCCGGATGGGAGCCGTCGCCCGTGGCGAGGCGTTCCTGCTTCAGGGTGGCGACTGCGCCGAGGCCTTCGACGCCGTGAGCGCGGACCACATCCGCGCCAAGCTGAAGACCCTGCTCCAGATGAGCGCCGTCCTGACCTACGCGGCCTCCGTGCCGGTGGTGAAGGTCGGCCGGATCGCGGGGCAGTACTCCAAGCCGCGTTCCAAGGGGACCGAGACCCGTGACGGGGTGACGCTGCCGACGTACCGGGGCGACTCGGTCAACGGCTTCGAGTTCAGCGAGAAGGCCCGGGTCCCGGACCCCGAGCGGCTGAAGCGGATGTACCACGCCTCCGCCTCCACGCTGAACCTGGTCCGCGCCTTCACCACCGGTGGCTACGCCGACCTGCGCCAGGTGCACGCCTGGAACCAGGACTTCGTGAAGTCCTCCCCGTCGGGCCAGCGCTACGAGCAGTTGGCGCGGGAGATCGACAACGCGCTGAACTTCATGAAGGCGTGTGGCACCGACCCGGCCGAGTTCCGCGCGGTGGAGTTCTACGCGTCCCACGAGGCGCTGCTCCTCGACTACGAGGGCGCTCTGACCCGTACGGACTCGCGCACCGGCAAGCTGTACGACACCTCCGGCCACATGGTGTGGATCGGTGAGCGCACCCGGCAGCTCGACCACGCCCACATCGAGTTCGCGTCGCAGATCGCGAACCCGATCGGCATCAAGCTGGGTCCGACGACCACCGCGGAAGAGGCGCTGACCTACATCGACCGCCTCGACCCGGACCGCGAGCCGGGCCGGCTGACCTTCATCGTCCGCATGGGCGCCGACAAGGTCCGGGACAAGCTGCCCGAGCTGGTCGAGAAGGTCACCGCCTCGGGTGCGACGGTGGCCTGGGTGACCGACCCGATGCACGGCAACACCTTCGAGGCGGCCTCCGGCCACAAGACGCGTCGTTTCGACGACGTGCTCGACGAGGTCAAGGGCTTCTTCGAGGTCCACAAGGAGCTGGGCACCCACCCGGGTGGCATCCACGTGGAGCTCACCGGTGACGACGTCACCGAGTGCGTGGGCGGCGGTGACGAGATCTTCGTCGACGACCTGCACCAGCGCTACGAGACGGCCTGCGACCCGCGGCTCAACCGCAGCCAGTCCCTGGACCTGGCGTTCCTGGTCGCGGAGATGTACCGCGACCAGTGAGCGTGATCAGTAGGTAGCTTCGTACGACGGTGGGGCGCGGATCCATGTGATCCGCGCCCCACCGTCGTATCCAGGGCTTTTGCGGCCCCCGGCCGCCGGGTAAGGTTAGGTAAACCTAATCGATCTCGGCGGGAGGTGAACCGGTGTACGTCTGCTCGTGCTTCGCAGTCACGGAGAAGCAGGTCAAGGAGCACGCCGAGGCCGGCGCCTGCACGCCCCGCCAGATCGCCTCGGCCTGCAAGGCGGGCACGGACTGCGGTTCGTGTGTACGGCGCATTCAGGCCATTCTCGGGCGCGGCAACTGCCCCCGACGTGAACTCCTGGACCAGGGAATGCCGGCTCTGACGGCCGAGGTCGCCGCCGTGGAGGACCTCGCCGAAGGTCTCTCCGAGGCCGCCTAGCTCGGCTGCTCGATGAGCGTGGAGCAGTAGAGCGCCTCGCCGAGCTGCTCGATCAGCTCGAGCTGCGTGTCGAGGTAGTCGATGTGGTGCTCCTCGTCCGCCAGGATCTCCTCGAAGAGGTTGGCCGAGGTGATGTCGCCCTTGGCCCGCATGACCTCGATCCCGCGCTTGAGGCGGTCGATCGCCTCCACCTCGACCTGGCGGTCCGCCTCGAACATCTCCTTGACCGTCTGGCCGACCCGGACGTGGAAGAGCCGCTGGTAGTTGGGCAGGCCGTCGAGCATCAGGATGCGCTCGGTCAGCTTGTCCGCGTGCTTCATCTCGTCGATGGACTCTTCGCGGGTGTACTTGGCGAGCTTGGTCCAGCCCTTGTTGTCCTGGATGCGGTAGTGCAGCCAGTACTGGTTGATCGCCGTCAGCTCGCCGGTCAGCTGCTCGTTGAGGAACTCGAGGACCTCGGGGTCGCCCTGCATAGCTTCAGGATCCTTCCACGCATGTCGGTGCCGCCACTGGGCAGGATGGCCGCATCCTTGCAGCGCGAATGGGTGGCGTCCAGTAAGTGCAGGCTTACTGTGGGTTGCCTTATTTGTCAGAATATCTATGGGATGGCGGGGGCATGGCTGGTCATGACCACCCCTCGCGGTCTGTCACCATGGATGACATGGGTCAGCCGGAGGGCGGAGCACGCCGCGAAGAAGGAGCGTCGGCGGCGTCGGAGCTTCCGCCGGGACAGCGGCTCCAGCGCGGCTGGCCGGTCACCCATTACGGCCCCGTCCCCCGCTTCAAGCCGGAGCGCTGGGAGTTCCGGGTCTTCGGGGCGACCGCCGACGGTGACAAGCGCTGCTGGAACCACGAGGAGTTCTCGGCGCTGCCCTTCGCCACCGTCGTGGCCGATCTGCACTGCGTGACGAAGTTCAGCATGCTGGGGGCCGAATGGGGTGGGGTGCTCGCCCGGACGATCCTGGAGCTCGCCCCGCCCGCGCCGAACGTCACGCACGTGATGGTCTGGGCGGAGTACGGCTACAGCGCCAATATGCGCCTGTCCGACTTCGCCTCCGAGCAGACGATCTTCGCCACCCACAAGGACGGCGAGCCGCTCACCGCGGAGCACGGCTTCCCCCTGCGGCTCGTGGTGCCGCACCTCTACGCCTGGAAGGGGCCCAAGTGGGTCCGGGGCGTGGAGTACATGGCCGCCGACCGGCGCGGCTTCTGGGAGGAGCGCGGCTACCACAACATCGGTGATCCGTGGCGGGAGCAGCGCTACTCGTACCAGGAGGAGCCGGGCGACGGCCCCGAGCTCTAGCGGTCCTGAGCCCTCGTGGTCCTGAGTCCTAGTGGTACTGGTGGACGACGGCGTGGCCCTTGCCGCGGCCGATCATCCACTTGTTGACCGGGGTCGTGATCACGAAGGCGACGAGGAACGCGAAGGCCAGGGCGCCCCAGAACAGCGCGTCCGAGAGGTGCGCGTCCATCGCCCCGGGGACCAGCAGCAGCACCCCGTTGTCGACGACCTCCATCACGGTGATGGACAGCGTGTCCGCGGCCAGGGCGACACCGATCGCCGCCTTGAGGCTCACGCCGGCGCGCATGACGGCCCAGAGGGTCAGGGCGTAGCCGAAGAAGAACGCCAGGACGATCGCCAGCGCCATGGTCGGGACGTTGCCCCAGCCCAGCGCCGTACCGATGATCATGCCGAGCACCTCGCCGATGGCGCAGCCGGTGAGGCAGTGCAGGGTCGCCTTGGCGGCCATGGCCCAGGAGACCTCGCCGTGCCCGTGTGCGTGGCCGTGGCCGTGTGCGTGGCCGTGCTCGTGGTGCGGGTGCTGCTCGTGGTGCTTGCCGTGCTGGTGATGCTCATGGTGGGCGTGCGCGTCGTGCTGCATGGGTGCCCCCAAGCTCGGGTAGCGGTTCCTCCGTACACAGGAACCGTATACCCCCCTAGGGTATTCCTCAACGCAGTTTCTTCAGCAGCTCCACGTCCGCCCGGTGCCCCTGCGTCCCGCCCGGCGTCTCGATGATCAGCGGCACGCCCTCCGTGGCCGGATGGGCCAGCAGATTCCCGAACGCCTCCTGGCCGATGTGACCGGCGCCGATGTTCGCGTGCCGGTCCTTGTGCGCGCCCACGACGTCCTTCGAGTCGTTGGCGTGGATCAGCTTCAGCCGCCCCTCGCCGACCACCGCCACCAGCTCGTCGAGCGTGCGGGTCGCGCCGTCCGGCCCGGTCAGATCGTGGCCCGCGGCGAAGATGTGGCAGGTGTCGAGGCAGATGCCCAGCTTCGGATGCCGCTCCAGGGCGTCGAAGTACGGGCCGAAGTCCTCCGCCCGCGAGCACAGCGAGGAACCCTGCCCGGCCGTCGACTCGATGAGCAGGAACGGGTCGTCGTCGTGCGTCAGCTCGTCGAGGAGCGGCAGCATCCGCTCCCTCACCTGCGCGAGCGCCTCCGCGCGCGGACGGCCCCCGGTCGCCGAGCCGGTGTGCACCACCACGCCCCTCGCGCCGATCTGCCGGCCGCGCCGCAGCGAGTGGCGCAGCGACTCCACCGACCTCTCCACCGTCGCCTCGGTGTGGGAACCGAAGTTGATCAGGTACGGGGCGTGGACCCAGGCCGAGATGCCCTCGGCCTCGCAGCCGGCCCGGAACAGCTCGTCCTGGGCCGGGTTGCCGACCGGGGTCGCCCAGCCGCGCGGGTTGGCGACGAAGACCTGCACGGCCTCGGCCCCGAGCTCGCGTGCGTAGCCGAGACCGGTCCTGGCGAGGCCGCCGGCCACGGGGACATGACCGCCGACGGGGTTGCGCATGAGTGTCTACAGTCCCTTGATCGTGATGGTGACGGTCGAGCCCTCGGCGGCGTTCGCGCCGCCCTCGACGGACTGGCCGGTGACGGTGTCGCCGAGGAACGGGAAGGTCTTCTCGACCTTCACCTGGAAGCCGGCCGCCTCCAGCTCGTCGCGGGCCTCGTCCGTCTTCATGCCGAGGACGTCCGGGACCTCGACCATCCGGGGACCCTTGGAGACCGTGAGGGTGATCGTGTCGCCCCTGGCGGCCCGGCTGCCCTCCGCGAGGGACTGCGCGGCGACCGCGCCCGCGTCCTCGGCGGAGTGGATCCGGTCCGGTGCCACCGCCACCTTCAGGCCGGCCGCCTGGAGCGTGGCCGTGGCGTCCCCGACCGACTCGCCGGTGACGTCCGGGATCTCGATCGGCACGCCCTTGCTGACGACCAGGGCGATCGCCGAGTCCGGGCTCCGCTCGGTGCCGGGCTCGGGGTCCGAGCCGATCACCGCGCCCTGGGCGACGGACCGGCTGAAGGCGTACGTGACGACGCCCGGCGCCAGACCCTCGTCCGCCAGGACCTTCTTCGCCTCGGCGAGCGGGGTGCCCTTGAGGTTCGGAACCTTCACGATCCGCGGGCCGCGGGAGAGCGTGAGCGTCACCGAGCCGTTGCCGCGGATCCGCTCGCCGGGCGCCGGGTCGACGGCCATGACCGTGCCGCGCTCGTACACGTCGCTGTACGCGCGCCGGGTGGTGCCCACGTCGAGACCCGCGTCGGCGAGGCGGCGGGTGGCCTGGTCCTCGGTCTGGCCGAGGACGGCGGGGACGCGGGTGAACTGGCCCGAGTTGATGTACCAGACGCCGGCCCCGAGGCCCAGGGCCAGCAGGACGGCGGCGACGATCAGCAGCGGCCCGCGGGGCGCTCCGCGCCGGGCCGTCGACGACGGGGGAGGCGGCGGGGGAGCGGGCAGCCGGCTGGTGTGCTCGACGGGCAGCGGCCGGACGCGCGGGATGACGCTGGTCCGGTCCTCGGTGTGGGTCCGCTCCTGCGCGCGGGCCTGCGGCGGTACGGCGTCGAGCTGTTCGTCGTTGAGGGCGGCGCGCGCCTCGCGGGTCAGGGCGAGCAGCGCGACCGCGTCGTACGGGCGGCCCTCGGGGTCGCGGGCGGTGGCGCCCGCCACCAGCTCGTCCAGTTCCGTGGGGAGCCCCGCGACGGCGGCGGAGGGCGCGGGCACGTCGGTGTTCAGGTGCCGGTAGAGGACCTGGGCGGGGGTGTCCCCGGAGTGCGGCTTGGTGCCGGTCAGCATCTCGTAGAGGACGACACCGCACGCGTAGACGTCGGCGCGGGTGTCGGCGGTGCCGTGCTCGATCTGCTCGGGGGCGAGGTAGGACACGGTGCCGAGGACGGAGCCGGTGGTGTCGGTGGCCGAGCCCACGGCCCGGACCAGGCCGAAGTCGGCGACCTTCACCCGGCCGTCGTCCCCTATCAGGACGTTCTCCGGCTTCATGTCCCGGTGCACGAACCCGGCCCGGTGCGCGGCCCCCAACGCGGCGAGCACCGGCTCCAGGACGTCCAGCGCCGCCCGCGGCTGGAGTGCGCCGCGCTCGCGCAGCACGTCGCGCAGGGTGCAGCCGGCGACGTACTCCATCGCCAGATACACGTACGCGCCGTCCGCGCCCTGGTCGAAGACCCCGACCACATTGGGGTGCGCCAGGCGCGCGACGGACTTGGCCTCCCGCATGAACCGCTCCACGAACGCGGCGTCCGTGGCCAGGTCCGGGTGCATCACCTTGAGCGCGAGCACCCGGTCCAGACGGGTGTCCACGGCCCGGTAGACCGTGGCCATCCCGCCGACGGCGATACGCGCGTCGACGCGGTAGCGGCCGTCGAGCAGCCGCCCGACGAGGGGGTCCTGAAGGGTCGTGTCCACCCGTCGAGTCTACGAGTGCGCCCCACCCTCCCGGCCCGCCCCTACGGGGTTGCAGCGCACCTGTGACGCACCCGCCGGCCCGGGCCGACGCCGGACCCTCGGGCCGAGGCCCTGGTGCCGGGCGCCGCCCTCGTGCGTGCCCGGGCCCTGGTGCCGGGCGCCGCCCTCGTGGCGTTGTGCCCACCCGTCCCGCCCTGCGGGACGAATGCCCACAACGGGTGGGGCTGAGCCCGGTGGCGGTCCGGGGGGCCGGGGGCGGAGCCCCCGGGAAAGCCCCCACCAGCCCCCGGCAGGGTTTCGGGAAGGGGCGGGGTGGGGGAGGAAAACGCCGGTTCAGAAGGCCGGGCGTTCGGGGTCCAGGTGGGCGCGGCCGTCGTGGGGGGAGGACGCCTCCGCGAAGTGGCGGCGCGGGATGCGGCCCGCCCGGTGCGCCAGGCGGCCCGCCTCGACCGCGTGGCGCATCGCCTCCGCCATCAGGACCGGCTCCTGCGCGCGGGTCACCGCGGACGCGAGCATCACCCCCGCGCACCCCAGCTCCATCGCCTGCGCCGCGTCCGACGCCGTCCCCGCCCCCGCGTCCAGGATCACCGGCACCCCCGCCCGCTCCACGATCAACTGGAAGTTGTGCGGGTTCCGGATCCCGAGGCCGGAGCCGATCGGCGAACCCAGCGGCATGATCGCCGCGCAGCCCACGTCCTCCAGCTTCCGGGCCAGCACGGGGTCGTCGTTCGTGTACGGCAGCACGACGAAACCGTCGTCGACCAGCG
Source organism: Streptomyces sp. NPDC006339 (assembly GCF_040612775.1). Classification (NCBI taxonomy): domain Bacteria; kingdom Bacillati; phylum Actinomycetota; class Actinomycetes; order Kitasatosporales; family Streptomycetaceae; genus Streptomyces; species Streptomyces sp. NPDC006339. Next base: position 137,918 of record NZ_JBEXQW010000014.1, on the reverse strand, counting down.
TCTCGGCCGCGGAGAGGAGCTCCTCGCCGTCCGGCAGCAGGGTCCGCTCGTCGGCGATGACCTCCAGCTTGATCCAGTTCGTCCCGAGCGCCTCCCGCGCCAGCCGGGCCGTGAGGACCGCCTCGCCCGCCGTGAAGCAGCCCGCCGTGTTCGGCAGGACGCGGATGCCCAGCCGTTCCAGGACGGACAGGACCGAGCCGCGCACGTTCGGGTCGAGGCGCCGCATGGCCACGGTCGTCAGCTCCGTGCCGCTGGCGACGAGGGAGCGTTCGAGCACGTCGAGGCTGGGCGCCCCGCCGGTGCCCATGATCAGGCGGGACGAGAACTCCGTACCGCCGAGCAGGAAGACGTCGTCGGACATCGCGCTCACCCTCCCTGCACCGCGGTCAGGACCTCGATCCGGTCGCCCTCGCCGAGCACGGTCGTGGCCCACCGGCCGCGCGGCACGACGGTCTCGTTGACGGCGGCGGCCACCCCGGCCGAGGCCGTGGTGAGGGTGGCGACGAGGGCGTCGAGGGAGAGCGGACCCGGCAGGGTCCGGGCCTCTCCGTTGACGGAGACGTTGACGGACACGTTCACGGATGCGTTCATGCGTGCTCCAGGTGCGCGGGGAGGAAGCGACGGGCGGTGAACGGGCGCGCCTCGTCCGGCAGCGTGCCGGTGGTGAGCGCCTCCGCCATGACGTCGCCGGTGACGGGGGTGAGCAGCACCCCGTTGCGGTAGTGGCCGGTGGCCAGGTGCAGGCCGGGCAGGGCGCTCGGGCCGAGCAGCGGCGCGTTGTCGGGGGAGCCGGGCCGCAGCCCGGCGCGGGTCTCGGTGAGCGGCAGCTCGGTGATGCCGGGTACGAGCTCGTGCGCGTCGCGCAGCAGCTCGTACACCCCGCCCGCCGTGACCGTGGTGTCCCAGCCGAGCTCCTCGCTGGTGGCGCCGACGACGAGCTCGCCGTTCTCGCGCGGGACGAGGTAGACCTGGCTGCCGCGCACCACCGCCCGGACCGTCCGGGACAGGAACGGCGCGTACGCGGGCGGCACCCGCAACCGCAGCACCTGCCCCTTCACGGGCCGCACGGGCGGCAGCACGTCCGGCGGTACGCCGTCGAGCCGGCCGCTGAGGCTTCCCGCGGCCAGCACCACCTGGTCCGCCGCCGGTTCGGACCCGTCGGCCAGGACCGCGCCCCGGGCCCGGTCGCCCACCACCGTGAGCCGCTCCGCCCGGGACCGGTGGAAGGCCACCCCGGCCCGCTCGCAGGCGGCCACGAGCGCGTCGGCGAGCCGGCGCGGATCGACCTGGTGGTCGCCGTCCACGCGCAGCCCGCCCCGCACGCCGGGTGCCAGCATCGGCTCCAGGCGGCGGCAGTCACGCCCGCTCAGCCACTCCGAGGCGAGCCCGCAGCGGGTCTGCAGGGCGTGCAGTTCGCGCAGGTGGGCCCGGTCGTCGGCGTCCAGCGCGACGGCGAGGGTGCCGCAGGCGCGGTAGCCGACGTCGTGGCCGGTGGCCTCGGCGAGCTCCGCGACGAAGTCGGGGTAGCGGCGGGCGGAGGCGAGGTTGAGGCCGAGGAGGGTCTCCTCGCCGTAGTGCAGTTCGGTGACGGCGGCGAGCATCCCGGCCGCCACCCGGGCGGCCCCGCCGCCCGGTTCGGGGTCGGCCACGGCGGTGCGCAGTCCGCGCTGCGCGGCCCGCCAGGCCGTGACCAGGCCGATGATGCCGCCCCCGATGACGAGGACGTCGAACGTGCTGCTGGTACCGCGTGTACGCGACATGGGCGTCCAGCCCCTCCCTTCGCCGGCATGACCCGGATCAGGTTCGTACGGTCGGAGGCCGGACAGCCTCCCTCTCAGCCCGGTGCGTCCGGGCTCCCGCGAGTGCTTTACGGCCGCCAGACTAACCGCCGGAGGCGGAGCGCCACAGGACCCCTCCCTTCTTGACGGGCCGTCAGATGCGTAAGGTGGCCGTGTGAGCGAGCAGAAGAGCGAGCAGAGCGGCGCGCGGACCGGCGGGCCCACCGGGGAGCCGACCGGCCGGCGCGCCGGTGAACGCGCCGACGCACCGACGGCCGCCCGGACGGCCGACGGTCCCGGAGACCACGGAAGGACCGGTGCGCCCGGAGCCCCTGGGGACGCCGGCAGCACCGGCGCGCCCGCTGGGTCCGCCGTACCCGGAAAGACCGAAGCGCCCGGCGAGCGGCGCACCGGCCGGCGCGTCGTGATCGTCGGCGCCGGGATGGCGGGCGTCCAGACCGCCGTCGCGCTGCGCGAACAGGGCTTCACCGGCCCCGTCACCCTCATCGGCGCCGAGCCCCACCAGCCCTACGACCGGCCGCCGCTCTCCAAGGCGGTCCTGCTCGGCAAGGCCGAGGACTCCGCCTTCGACATCGACTTCGAGGCCCTCGACGTCGAGCTCCGCCTCGGCGTGGAGGTCACCGGCCTGCGCGCCGCGGACCACGAGGTCGACACCGAGGCCGGCCCCGTCCCGTACGACACGCTCGTCGTCGCCACCGGCGCCCACCCGCTCACGCTGCCCGGCAGCGACGGCGTTCCCGGCGTCCACCTGCTGCGCACCCTCGACGACGCCGCCCGCCTCAAGCCGGTCCTGGAGCGCCGGCACGACATCGTCGTGGTCGGCGCCGGCTGGATCGGCGCCGAGTTCGCCACCGCCGCCCGCGAGGCCGGCTGCGCCGTCACCGTCGTGGAGGCCGCGGACCGGCCCCTCGCCGGCGCCCTGCCCGCCGAGGTGACCGCCCCCATGGCGGCCTGGTACGCCGAGAGCGGCACCGAACTCCGGCTGCACGCGCGCGTGCGGCACGTCGAGGAGGGCCGCGTCGTCCTCACGGACGACTCGCCCGACTCCGCCGAGCCCCGCGTCCTCCCCGCCGACGCCGTCGTCGTCGGCATCGGTGCCCGTCCCGCCACCGGCTGGCTCGCGGGATCCGGCGCCGCGCTCGACCCGAGCGGCGCGCTCACCGCCGACGCGCACCTGCGCACGTCGCTGCCCGACGTGTACGCGGTCGGCGATTGCGCCTCCTTCCCGTCCGCCCGCTACGGCGAACGGCTCCTCGTCCACCACTGGGACAACGCCCTCCAGGGCCCCCGCACCGTCGCCGCCGACATCCTCGGCGAGGCCGCCGCGCCCTACGACCCGGTGCCCTACTTCTGGTCCGAGCAGTTCGGCCGCTTCGTCCAGTACGCCGGGCACCACGGCGCCGCCGACACCCTGCTCTGGCGCGGCGACCCCGCCGACGAGGCGTGGACCGTGCTCTGGCTGCGCGGCGACGCCCTCGTGGCGCTGCTCGCGGTGGGCCGGCCCCGCGACCTGGCCCAGGGGCGCCGGCTGATCGAGCAGGGCGCGGCCGTCGATCCGACCCGGGCGGCGGATCCCTCCGTACCTCTGAAGGCGGCAGTCCGGTAGGGCCCGACTACCGGCTGTCAGTCCGGGATGGCACGCTTGTCCCGTGACCGAGATTGACGCAAAGATCGATGCTCTCGTCCCCGCCTGGCTCTACCTCCCCGACATCGCGGAAATGCTCGACGTCGAGGTGACGCGCGTGCGGCAGTTGGTCAAGGAGGGCCAGCTCATCGCCGTGCGCCGTGGGGAGAACAAGGCGCTGCAGGTGCCTGCCGCCTTCATCCAGGACGGCAAGGTCGTCAAGGGCCTCGCGGGCACCCTGACGCTCCTGCGGGACGACGGCTTCACCGACGAAGAGATGCTGGAGTGGCTCTTCACTCCCGACCCGAGCCTGCCCGGCACCCCCGCGCAGGCCCTCGGCGAGAATCGCGGCACGGAGGTGAAGCGCCGCGCCCAGGCGCTCGCCGTCTGACCGGCGACGTACGGGCGCACTGACCGTCGTCGCACCGGGGACGCTCGCCGAGCGGCCCCATGACAGCACCCGCGGGTGCCGGGCCGGCCCCTTTCGGCCGACCCGGCACCGGCACCACCCACCAGGGGGGAACCGACCATGTCCACGCCTCGCGCCCGGCTCGCCGACGCCCGGCTCTATCTCTGCACCGACGCCCGCAAGCGGCAGGGCGACCTGCCCGCCTTCCTGGACGCCGTGCTCTCCTCCGGCGTGGACATCGTGCAGCTCCGTGACAAGGGCATGGAGGCCGGCGAGGAGCTGGAGCACCTGGCCGTCCTCGCCGACGCCTGCCGCCGCCACGGCAAGCTCCTGGCCGTCAACGACCGGGCCGACGTCGCCCACGCCATCGGCTCCGACGTGCTGCATCTCGGCCAGGGCGACCTGCCCGTGCCCGCGGCCCGGGCCATCCTCGGCGACGAGGTGCTGATCGGCCGCTCCTGCCACGCCGAGGAGGAGGTGACCGCGGCCGCCGCCGAGCCGGGCGTGGACTACTTCTGCACCGGGCCCTGCTGGCCCACGCCGACCAAGCCGGGGCGGTACGCGCCGGGCCTCGGCCTCGTGCGGTACGCGGCGGGCCTGGCCCAGGACCGGCCCTGGTTCGCCATCGGCGGCATCGACGAGACCAACCTGGACGAGGTCCTGGACGCCGGCGCCCGCCGGATCGTGGTCGTCCGCGCGATCACCGAGGCCGACGACCCGGCCGCCGCCGCGGCCGCCCTCGCCAAGCGGGTCCGCGAGCGCCTCGCGTAACGCGCCCCCCGCGCCCCCGTCCCCGGCCCGCGCGCCCCGGCCGTCCCCCGTCCCGCGTAGATCGTCCCGGTCCGGGCGGGCCCGGGCGGCGCCCGGCTGTCCTGAAACGTGTCCACAGGGCGGACTCGGCTTCACCCCGTTCGTAGACCGCGTCTAACCTGCCCTTATGGCCCTTGGTACCGCTTCCGTCCGCTCGGACCGTGCACGCACGGTCCGCGACATCCTCGCCTCCGGTGGCACCTCGTACTCCTTCGAGTTCTTCGCGCCCCGGACCGAGAAGAGCGAGCAGAGCCTCTGGAACGCCATGCGCCGGATCGAGGCGGTCGGTCCGAGCTTCGTCTCCGTCACCTACGGCGCCGGCGGCTCCACCCGCGGAGGCACCGTCAAGGCCACCCAGAAGATCGCCTCCGACACCACCCTCACCCCGGTCGCGCACCTCACCGCCGTCGACCACTCGATCGCCGAGCTCCGCAACATCCTGGGCCAGTACGCCGACGCCGGCATCCGGAACATGCTCGCCGTGCGCGGCGACCCGCCGGGCGACCCGCTCGGCGAGTGGGTCGCCCACCCCGAGGGCGTGCGCTACGCCGCCGACCTCGTCCGGCTGATCAAGGAGTCGGGCGACTTCTGCGTGGGCGTCGCCGCCTTCCCGGAGATGCACCCGCGCTCCACCGACTGGGACACGGACGTCCGCCACTTCGTGGACAAGTGCCGGGCCGGCGCCGACTACGCGATCACGCAGATGTTCTTCGACCCCGAGGCGTATCTGCGGCTGCGCGACAGCGTCCAGCGGGCGGGCTGCGACACCCCGATCATCCCCGAGGTCATGCCCGTGGTGAGCGTGCGGACACTGGAGCGACTGCCCCAGTTGAGCAACGCGGTCTTCCCGGAGAACGTGAAAGAACGGATCCTCGCCGTCAAGGACGATCCGGCCGCTGTACGCTCCATTGGCATCGAGTTCGCGACGGAGTTCTGCGCGCGTCTGCTCTCCGAGGGTGTCCCCGGACTGCACTTCATCACGCTGAACAACGCCAGGGCGACGCTCGAGATCTACGAGAATCTCGGACTGCAGCAGCAGTCGTGACCGGCCGTACCCGCCCCGACCCGCGGCGGTGGCCGTAGGAGAGGGGCGGGCATGGGGTGGACGGTCCTCTACATCGCGTTCGGTGTCGTGGCGTTGTGGCTGCTGGGTGAGGTGCTCCTGCAGTACAAGGCGCGGCTGCGCTGGCGGCTGCTCGCCTTCGGCGGCTTCCTCGGCGTGGTCCTCGGCGTGCTGCTGCCGTCGGTGCTGGTCATCATCCTCGGAGCCGCCGCCTTCGCCGTCGGCCAGACCTATGTGACCCTCTCCTTCCGGCGCGGCTTCTCCACCGGCTGGGCCCTGGGCGGCAGTCCGGGCGCCAGCCGCCGCCGCAGGTCCGCCGCGCCGGCGAAGGAGGGGCCGACCCTGGAGGTCAGCGACCTCGCGTACGAGCCGGTCGGCCAGGACGGGAGCCCGGCGGAGACCGCCGCCGAGACCACGGCGGTGTACGAGCCGCAGCCCCTGCCCGAGGAGACCGGCCAGTACGCCGTCTACGGCACCGCCTACGACCAGCAGCAGCCGCAGTACGCCGGCGCCGACCCGTACGCCTCCACCGGGTACGAGCAGCAGCCCGCGTACGACTACGGCACCGGCGGCCCGCAGAGCTACGCGCCCTACTCCGACCCGTACATCGGGCAGCAGTACAACGACGCGCCCGCTCCGTACGACGGCGGCGGCTACCAGCAGCCCTACGCCGACCCGTATCCGCCCTCCTACGCCTACGACACGCCGCCCGGCGGCGTCTGGGTCCCGCAGCAGCGGGACACCGACCAGCAGGCGCCCTACCAGGAGCAGCAGCAGGGCTACTACGGCTACGGCGACGACCAGCCGCAGCCCCGTCCCTGACGCCTCGTCCCCGACCTCCGCGCCCCCGGTGGCTTCCGCGGCTACTGCGAGCCGCGGAAGTCCGCTCCCTCGACGATCAGGCCGGCGACCAGCGCGCCCGACATCCCGGCGTGGGCGAGCCCGCCGCCGGGGTGGGACCAGCCGCCGGCGACGTGCAGGCCGGGCAGCGGCGAGACGTTGGCCGCCGGCAGATACCGCCCGCCGGCGCCCGCGAGCGCCGGTCCCGGCACCTCGGCGACGCCGGTCTCCCGCAGCGTGTCCTCCGGGGTGCGGACCTCCTGCCAGAGCAGCCGCTCCCGCAGCCCCGGCACGGCCGCCTCGGCCTGCCGCAGCATCCGCTCGGCGACCGCGCCCCAGTCCTGCCCCGCCCCGGTGCGGACGGTCGAGGTGACCGTCACCGACTCGTGGGCGTCGTCCGGCCGCAGGGCCGGATCGCCCGGCCGCAGCACGGTCACGGTGGGCGAATCGCCGGAGCCGTGCACGACCGTGCGGTGGACCGCGCCGGACTCCCGGGCGCCGCGCAGGGCCAGACAGACCGTCACCCGGCCCGTACCGAGCGCCTGCACGCGCGGGGCGAGGCCGGGACGCAGCCCGGGCACCGGCGCGCCCGACACCACCTGGTCGGCCTCGACGGCCTCGCCGCCGGCCAGTCGGACGCCGCACGCCCGGCCGTCCTTCTCCAGGACCTCCTCGACCCGCACGTCGAACACGAACTCCACCCGCCGCTGCCGGCACCGCTCGTACACCGCGTCCGCCAGCGCCCGGATGCCGCCGCCCACGTACCAGGTCCCGAAGGTCTGCTCCATGTACGGCAGCACGGCCGCGGCGGCCGGGGCGGCGGCCGGGTCGAAGCCGTAGCTCCACGCGTACGCGTCCAGGAGCGCGGCGAGCCGAGGATCGCGCAGCTCCCGCGCGCCGACCTGGGCCAGCGTGGTCGTGGCGCGGCGCAGCAGGCCCGCCTTGAGCGCCGGATAGGGCTCGCGGCCCAGCGCCGCCGGGTCCGCGGGCTGCGGCTCCTCCAGGAGCGGGCGGCGGGTGCGGTCCCACGCCTCGCGGGCCCGGACCAGGAAGTCGCCCCAGCGCTCGCCGGCGCCCGCGCCGAGCGCCGCGTCCAGGGCGGCGACCGTGCCCGCGCGCGAGGCGTTCGGCAAATCGACGCGGGTGCCGTCGGCGAAGACATGACGGCTCGCCGGATCGACCTGGGTGAGCGTCACGCACTCCTCCAGCGGCTGCCTGCCGGTCTTGACGAACAGATCGCGGTAGACGGCGGGCAGATGCAGCAGACCGGGGCCGGTGTCGAAACCGAACCCGTCCCGCTCGAACCGGCGGACCCCGCCCCCGTACGTCCCGCCGCTCTCGTACACCGTCACGCGGTGGCCCGCCACGGCCAGCCGGGCGGCTGCCGCCATGGCGCCGAGACCCGCGCCGATCACCACAATCCGTGCCATGTCAGGGACTGTATCGGCCCCCTCCGACACCTCAGCCGGAAGGTGGCCGGCCGGCCGCCGCCATCCGCTTCTCCTCGCGGCGCTGGGCCCGGCGCCGCAGGAAGCGGCGGATGCGGTGGGCGAGGAAGGCCAGGGTCACCAGGCCGCCGACGAGCAGCACGGCCGCGATGACGGCCGCCGCGACCGGATGGAAGATCGCGAAGGTGACGACTCCGGCCACCCCGAGGTCCTCCGCCGTGGACACGGCGATGTTGGAGAAGGGTTCGGGCGAGGTGTTGATCGCCATCCGTGTCCCGGCCTTGACGAAGTGGCTCATCAGGGCCGTCGAGCCGCCGACCGCGCCCGCCGCCAGCTCGGGCAGCGAACCCGACTGCCCGGCGAGCAGCGCGGCGACCACCGCCCCGGCGAGCGGCCGGATCACCGTGTGGACGGAGTCCCACACGTTGTCGACGTACGGGATCTTGTCCGCGACCGCCTCGCACAGGAACAGCACACCGGCGGCGATCAGGACGTCGGGCCGTTGCAGCGCCTCGGGCACCTCGTCGGTGAGGCCGGTGGCACCGAAGACGCCGAGCAGCAGGACCACCGCGTACGCGTTGATCCCGCTCGCCCAGCCGCTCGTGAAGACCAGGGGGAGTACGGACACGTCCGCGATCGTAGCCAGCTCTGAGTACCCGTACCTAGGGCGCGAGATGAGTAGGCACACGGATGGGCCGTGACCTGCGCGGAAGGGAGAGTGGAGCGCACGGAAGGGGCGCGGCTCCCGGACCGCCGGCACGGGGCGGCGGAACGGGGCCGCGCGCCTGCCGGTACGGGGGACACGGGGGACGGGGGAGCCCCGGGAAACCGGGGGACACGGGGGATCGCAAGAAGCGCCGGTCCGGCGAGGCTCGGGGGGATCGAGCCTCGCCGGACCGGCGTCTTTCGTCTCCGGGGCGGGACGGGCGGGGCCGGAGCCGCTAGCGGCCGCCGACGCGCCCGTGCAGCAGCCGCGAGAGCGCCGCGTGCACGTCGTCCAGGGAGCGCTCGCTCTGGAACGCCTGCCAGTCGAGGGCGGCCACCAGGACCATGCCGACCAGGGCGGACGCCGTGAGCTGCACGTCGATCTCGTCGCTCAGCTCACCGGCCGCCACGCCCTCGCGCAGCACGCCCTCCACCACCGCGACGGCCTCCTGGCGGACCACCAGGAGGGTCGAGTTCCAGGCCCGTCCGGTGCGCCAGAGCTCGGCCACGTACAACTGGGTGAAGGCCGGATAGCGGTCGATGAAGACCAGACCGGCCCGGATCATCGCGTCGAGCGCCTCGACCCGCGTGCCGCCCCGCCCGGCGGTCTCCTCGGCCGCCGCCCGCAGGGAGGCGGTGAGGAGGGCGACCCCGTGCCGCAGCAGCTCCTCGAAGAGCTCGGTCTTGCTCTTGAAGTTGTAGTAGACCGTGCCCTTGGCCACGCCCGCCCGCTCGGCGATCTCGTCGACCGTCGTCGCCGAGAAGCCCTGCTCCGCGATGAGGGTGACGGCCGCTTCGTAGAGCTTGGCGCGGGTGGCCTGCCGTCTGGTGCTGCTGCTGTCCATGGGGTCGATTCTCACAGGTCCGCCGGTCGCCACGGGGCTCACAGGGACAGTTCGGGGTGGAGCCGGTCGAGCGTCCACACCTGCTTCTGGCGGGCGGAGAGCGCGGTCAGGGCGAGCGCGCCCACCGTGAAGGCGGTGAGGACGGCGCACGCCTGCCACACCGGTCCGATGCCGCCGCCCGTGATGAGCCGGCGCAGCGCCTCGACCACGTACGTCATGGGCAGGTAGGGGTGGATCGCGTTGAAGAAGCCCGGGCTGGTCTGCACGGGGTACGTGCCGCCCGCCGAGGTGAGCTGGAGCATCAGCACCGCGAGCACCAGGATGCGTCCCGCCGCGCCGAACTTGGCGTTCAGCCACTGGATGATCGCCGCGAAGCAGCAGGTCACCAGGACGAGGAAGCCGACGGTGCCGGCGGCCCTCGCCATCTGCAGGCCGAGGCCCCAGTGGAGCACGGACATCAGCGCGGTCACCTGGGCGACGCCGATCGCGGCGACCGGGAGCCAGCCCGCGAGCGCGATCCGCCAGGCGGAGGCGCCGGCGGCGAGGGCGCGGCGGTTGAGCGGCTGGATGATCATGTACGCGACCATCGCGCCGACCCAGAGGGAGAGCGGGATGAAGTACGGGGCGAAACCGGTGCCGTAGTTGGGCGCCTTGTGCATCGACTGGGCGGCGAGCTTGACCGGGTCGGCCATCACCTCGGTACGGCGGTCGCGGTCGTTCTTGTCGTAGTCGGGGATCTTCTTCACGCCGTCGCTGAGACCGGTGGCCAGCTCGCCCGAACCGTCGGCCAGCTTGAACAGGCCGCCGTCGAGGGCGCCCGCGCCCTTCTTCAGCTTGCCGACACCGGTGTCCAGGCCGGCCGAGCCGCCGCGGGCGCTGGTGAGGCCGGTGTGCAGCCGGTCGGCGCCGTCGGCGACCTGCTGGGCGCCCTTGTTGAGCTCGTTGATCTTCTTGATGGCGCCCGCGATGTCCTCGTCCAGGCGCGGGGAGCGCCGGGCGAGCTCGTCGGCGTCCTTCTTGAGCTTGGCGAGCCGGGCGTCCAGGGTCTTCAGGTCGCCCTTGCTGTCCTTGGTCAGCTCGTGCAGGTCGTCGGCGATCGTCGCGACGTCGCCGGCGCTGACCGACGCCTTCTTGAGGAGCTCGCAGCCCTTGGTGTCCTTCAGGGGGTCGAGCGCGGTCGTGCAGTGCTCGCGGTAGTACGCCGACAGCTCCTCGTCGGCCTTGTGGGCGGCGCTGCGGGCGATCGGGGCACGGCGCACCAGGTCGTCCAGGTTGTTCCGGACGGCGGTCGCCGAGTCGGAGACGAGCCGGGCGGTGTCGCGGATGGACTTGCCGTTGTTCGCCAGATAGGGGCGGACCTTGTCGGCGGTGCCGTTCACCTTGTCGGCGAGCTGCTGGGTGCCGTCGGCGACCTTGCGGGAACCGATCTCCAGGTCCTTGGCGCCCTTGTCGAGCTTCTTGATGCCGGAGGCCAGTTCGCCGCTGCCCTTCTTGGCGTCCTTGAGGCCGTCGGCCAGGTCCTTGGAGCCGGCCTTCGCCTTGTCGACGCCCTCCTTGAGGTCGCCCGCGCCCTTGGCGGCCTCCTCCGTGGCGTCGTGGAGGTCGGAGAAGGAGATGAAGATCTTGTCCAGGAAGGTGCGGGAGGACTTGGTGGAGGCGGCGGTGCGCACCTCGGAGAAGACCGTGCGGGAGATCTGGCCGACGATGTAGTTGTTGGCGTCGTTCGTCCGGACCTTCAGGGCGCCCGTCTCGGGCGAGTCGCCGGAGCTGGACGCGATCCGCTCGCTGAAGTCCGACGGCATGGTCAGGGACAGGTAGTACGTGCCGTCCTCGACGCCCTGGCGCGCCTGCGCGTCGCTCACCTCGTGCCACTCGAAGACGGCGCTCTCGCGCAGGCTCTCGGTGATGTCGGCGCCCACGGTGATCCTCTTCCCGTCGGCGGTGGCACCGCGGTCCTCGTTGACGAGGGCGACGGGGATCCTGTCGAGCCTGCTGTACGGGTCCCAGAACGACCACAGGTACAGCGCGCCGTACAGCAGCGGCAGCAGCAGGATGGCGACGAGCGCGGCCCGCGGCAGCTTCCCCCTGCCGAACCGCTTCAGCTCGAGCGCGGCCAGCCTAGGCGAGCGCATCGGCGTCCCCCTTCTCGGTCTTCGTCTCGTCGGTCTTCGTCTCGTCGGTCTGCGTCTCGGTGTCCGGGGCGGGCTTGGTGTCCGACTCCGTGGCGGGCTCCGTGGCGGGCTCCGGATCGGGCTCCGTCTCCGGCTCCGTCCCGGTCTCCGAGGCGGTCGTCCCGCTCTTCGGGCCGGCCGCGTCGCCGGTGGTGTCGGCCGTGGAGATCCGCAGCGCGTCCTCGGGGGCCTCGCTGCAGACGGCGAGGACGGTGGTGCCGGCCTCGGCGATCGACCGCAGCAGGGACCACGCCTCGGCGCGGGCGGTGTCCGACAGCTTGAGGTCGGCGTCGTCCAGGGCGAGTAGCCGGGGCCGGCCGATGAGGGCGAGGGCGAGGGACAGCCGCAGCGCCTCCAGGCGCTCCAGGTCCCGTACGGCCGTGCGCTCGCCCTTCGGCAGCGCGTCCAGGTCCAGGCCGACGGCCGTCAGGGCCTCGTCGATCCGGGCCCGTGCCGCGGCGGCCCGCTCGGAGGGCGGTCGCAGCAGGGCCTTCAGGGACCCGTCGAAGCGGCGCTGGAGCAGGGCCCGCTCGCGCAGGTGCTCGGCGACGGTGAGGGCCGGATCGAGGTCGCTGACACCGGGCACCGGGCCCAGCCCGCTGATCCGGCGGACGGCCGCCATCTTGCGCGGCAGCCGGTGCCCGGCGACCTCGGCGTGGCCCTCGTGGGCCTTCATGCGGCCGGTGAGCGCGAGCAGCAGGCAGGTGCGGCCGGAGCCGGAGGGGCCCTCGATCGCGACGAGGCTGCCGGGCGCGGCCTCGAAGCCGACGCCGCGGAACGCCCAGCCGCGCGGGCCCTTCAGACCGAATCCCTCCGCGACGACGGCGGCGCCGTGCGGCTCGTCCGGATGCGCTTCCACGATCCCCCTCTTCAGAACACGACACTCTTTGAACTGACCAGTCAGTGCAAAAACTTACCGCTGTGGCCGCCGGGAGGCAAAAACCCAGGTCAGCGTGATTGTCAGTGGGGGCGGGCACGATGAACACATACGGCCACAGCGCCGTCACCCGACGACAGGAGGCTCGTCATGGCCGGCCACTCCGCCGCAGCCACACCCCGGCGCCGTACCAGTCGCCCCGCCCCCGTCCAGCCCGGACCCGCGTCCGACATCCACCCGGTCCTGCGCCGCACCTCGGCACCGCCCGCCGCCCTCGACCTGCTCGCCAAGGCCAGGGCCGGACTCGACGAGGCCGCCGCGCTCGAGGTGCCCAACGAGCGGTACGCGACCGCCCACCTCGCCGCCCTGCGCACCGCCGCCGCCGTGCTCGCCGCCCGGGGCAGGCCCGAGAGCGACCCCCGCAAGCGGGCCCGCATCCGCAGCGCCTGGGAGGTGCTGCCCGAGATAGCCCCCGAGCTCACCGAGTGGAGCGCCCTCTTCGCCTCCGGCGCCGACCGCCGGGCCCGCGCCGAGGCCGGGATCACCGGCGCCGCCACCGCGCGGGACGCCGACGACCTGCTCAGGGACGCCGCCGTGTTCCTGCGCCTGGTCGAGCGGCTGCTCGTGCTCCACCCGGTGCTGCCGCGCCAGCCCGGCGCCGAGGAGGCCACGGGATGATCAGAGGACCGGGCCCGAGGCCATAGGGTGGGGACGTTCGCACCCGTCACCGAGGAGTCAACAGCCGTGTCGGACCCTTCCCCCGTCTCCGGTCGAGAGGCGACCTCGCGCCCGTCGCGCGCCTCCCTGCGCACCGCCGTCGTCTGGGACGTCCTCAAAGACGCCCTGGACCGCCGGGTCGAGGCCACCGGGACCGACCGCCTCGACGTCCTCGACACCGGCGGCGGCTCCGGCAACTTCGCGGTCCCGGTGGCCCGCCTCGGCCACCGGGTCACCGTCGTCGACCCCAGCCCCAACGCGCTCTTCGCCCTGGAGCGGCGGGCCGCCGAGGCCGGTGTCGCCGACCGGGTCCAGGGAGTCCAGGGCGACATCCGCGGACTGTTCGACGTCGTCGAGCGCGAGCGCTTCGACACCGTCCTGTGCCACGGCGTCCTGGAGTACGTGGACGACCCGGCCGAGGGCGTGCGCAACGCCGTGGCCGCGCTGCGCCCCGGCGGCAGCCTCAGCCTGCTCGCCGCCGGGCTCGGCGGCGCCGTCCTGGCCCGCGCCCTCGCCGGCCACTTCACCGAGGCCCGGCACGCGCTGAGCGACCCGGCCGGCCGCTGGGGCGCCGGCGACCCGGTGCCCCGGCGCTTCACCGCCGAGCAGCTCACCGAGCTCGCCACCGAGGCCGGGCTCGCCGTCGGCGCCGTCCACGGCGTGCGGGTCTTCGCCGACCTGGTCCCCGGCGTCCTCGTCGACACCGAACCGGGCGCCGCCGAGGCCCTGCTCCGCCTCGAAGCGGCGGCGGCGGAACTGCCCTCTTTCCACGCCATCGCGACCCAGCTCCACGTCCTGGGCGAGAAGCCCGCCTGACCCCACCCGCCCGGCGGTGCCCCGGCGCTTCGGCCACGGGGCACGGCCGGGCCCGCTGAGCAGCGACGCAGCCGCAGATGCAGTACGCCACAGCCCGCCCGATCGGGGACATGTCGCCGTATGATCGGGGGACACGATCCGGCATGACGGGCAGGGGGCTGGGGAATCAACGCCTCAGCATCCGAACCGCATGGCGGCCCGGATTGGCGATTTGGTATTGAGGGCGGGTTTCACGGGGGCGATTCCCTGCCTATCCTGAAAGGGCCGCAACCGGTCGCCCCCGCGACCGACGACTAGGAGGACTCCGTGCCGCTCTCGGAGCACGAGCAGCGAATGCTCGAGCAGATGGAGCGAGCGCTGTACGCCGAAGATCCCAAGTTCGCGACAGCGCTCGAGGGAAGCGGACTGCGTACGTACACCCGGCGACGGGTCTACCAGGCAGTCGCCGGCTTCCTGGTGGGTATCGCGCTCCTCATGGCCGGAATGGTCGCTCAGCAGATCTGGATCAGCGTGGTGGGGTTCCTCGTCATGCTGGGCTGCGCGGTCCTGGCGGTCACCGGATGGCGCAAGGCGCCCAAGCCGGGCGAACAGGCGACGGGAGCGGCGGCCGGACACGGTCGTCAGACCCGGCAGCGACGCTCGATGATGAACCGCATCGAAGAGCGGTGGCAGCGCCGCCGCGACGAACAGCAGGGCGGCGGCCACCACTGAGGCCCCTCGCTCCGCCCACTCTCTGAACCTCGTGGGCCCGCACCTCCCGGTGCGGGCCCACGGTCATGTCCGGACTCCCTCGCCGCCGACGACCTACGACGGGTTTCGGGTCAGCGCCCGGACCAGGGGAGCGGTGCGCGTCCGGGCCTGGGCCCGGGCCGCCGACCAGCCGTCGTGGGCCGCCCACACCACCCGCGCGGCCGAACGCGGAAGCAGCAGCGCCCGGAGGCGCCTCCCGCGCGAGGCGGACGCCTGGAAACCGCGGATGATCACGTGCGCCTGCTCCGTCAGGCCCGTGGCCGGACGGGGACGCGGGGCGTAGAGGGCCTCCTCGACCGCCCGCGCCACGCGGTGCACCGCGTCCGCCGCGTCCGGCGGCAGCTCGCCCAGGCGCACCATCCGCGCCGCCGTCCTGCGGGGCGTCTGCGACTCGTCCCGGGCCACCCCGTGGTCCCAGGCCGTGTCGTTGATCTCCTCCCAGACCGCGAGCACCCGGCCGACCGGGTCGCCCGCCGGGCCGAGCCGCCGGGCCCGCACCCGCGTCCGCCACAGCAGCGGCAGCAGCGGAACGCACAGCACCAGCAGGATGCCCAGGATCAGCGCCAGGCCGGCGAACCACGTGAGGCCCAGCCAGGCGAACCAGCCTCCGTCGTCCTCCGACCCTCCGGCCGCGGCCTGGTCCTGCCCGCACTCGCCCAGCCGCCGCTGCTGCGGCGGGCAGCTCTCCGAGGCGCTCGGCACGGCCGAGGGCTGCGCGGACGCGCTGGTCGAGGGCTGCGCCGACGGCGTCGCCGCCCCGCCCGCCGACTGCTCGCGGGTGTAGTCCGGCGCGGTGCCCCGCGACGGAGTCGGCTCGAAACGGGTCCAGCCGGCCCCCTCGAAGTACAGCTCGGGCCACGCGTGCGCGTCCCGGATGCCGACCGAGACGGAGCCGTCGGACTGCGGCGTGCCCGGCATGAAGCCGACCGCGACCCTGGCCGGGATGCCCAGCGAGCGGGCCATCGCCGCCATCGAGAAGGAGAAGTGGACGCAGAAGCCCCTCTTGTCCTTCAGGAAGCGGGTGATCGCCTGCACGCCGGTGCCGGAGTCGACGTTCACCTGGTAGGCGAAACCGCCGTCCTCGGCGAACCACTCCTGGAGCTTCACCGCCCGCTCGTAGTCGTTGCGCGCCCCGCGGGTCACGTCCAGGGCCGTCGTCCTGACCTCGGCCGGCAGCGTCGCCGGGACCCGGGTGTACTCGCGGCGCAGCGTGTCCGGGGCGGCCGGGGCCGCCGCGAGTTGCTCGCCGGTGGGCCGCACGTCCAGGCTGGTCACCGTGTAGCGGGCGCCCCGGGTGTCCTGCCCGTCGCCGACCAGCATCCGGCCGGCCGGCTCGTAGCGCCAGTTGCCGCCGATGGAGACCTTCGCCGCCGGGTACGGCATGGGCAGCCACTTCTGGTTGTACGTGGGCGAGGCGACGAAGTTGGTGGTGACCTGCGGCGCGCGGACGTCCTGGGCGAGGCCGTCCGGCCAGGGCAGGTCCTCGGGCACGTCCTGGATCGGGCGCACCGAGGACTTCCACGCCGTGCCGTCGAACTGGTCGAGCGCGACGAGCCGCAGATACAGGTCGCCGGTGTTCACCGCGTTGGTGCGGTAGCGCAGGACCTCGCGGTCCTTCGGCTGGCGCAGGTCGTTCTGGAGCGACACCAGCGGGTTCACCGCCGAGATGGTGCCGCCCTCGCCGCCGGAGCCCTCGCCGTCGCCGGATCCGCCGAGGAAGCCGCCGTCCAGGCCGGGCAGGGCGAGCGGCACGACCAGCGCGATGCCCAGGGCGACCGCGCCGATCCGCCGGCCGGTGCGCACCGGCGCGAACGCGGGACCGCCCTCACCGGCCGCGGAGCCGGGCCGGCCGGAGCGCTGGGCGCCGCCGAAGACGCGGCCCCACTGGGAGAGCCGCTCCCGGCCCTCCGCCAGGAGCAGCAGCAGATAGCCGGCGGCGGCGAGCAGGAAGAACAGTCCGCCCGCGCCCCCGCCGGACAGCCCGGCGGCGACCGAGTACAGGGCGAGCAGCGGCAGTCCCGCCGGGGCCGCGTTGCGGAAGGTGACCGCCAGCGCGTCCACCAGGAGCCCGATCACCGCGACCCCGGTGACCAGGAGCAGCCGGATGCCGGGCGTGTTCGGCGCCGGGATCGCGTACGTGCCGACGTCGTCGACGCCCGCCTCGAACAGCGCCCCGAAGGCGGTGAACACGTCGGGCCCGGGCAGCACGAAGAGGATCGCCTGCTCGTGGGCGAAGACCACGGTCAGCACGAGCAGCGTGACGGCGGCCTGGGCGGCGATCGTGAGCGGGCGGGCGAGCGGCACCCGCCGGGTCACCGTGCCGACCGCGCTCTGCAGTCCCAGCAGGATCGCCGCCGTGAAGATCCAGGTCGCCGGCTTCACCAGCGGCAGCAGCGCGGCGGACGCCGTCAGCGTCGCGCCGAAGGCCGCGAGCGTCAGCCGCGCGCGCCCGCTCATGACCAACCTCCGTACGTGTCGGCCGCCGGCGTCTCCTGCGACGCCCCGCCGGCCTGCTGCCACAGATCGGCGAGCCGGGTGCCCGGGGTCACGGCGAACGCCTGCCACCCGGCCTCCCGCAGTCGCCGAAGACGGTCCTCCACGGCCCCGGCGACGGCGCCGCCGGTCAGCCAGGTCCCGGAGTCCAGGACGAAGGCCACCGCCGCGCCGCCGCGCTGCCGCATACGGGCGACGAGCGCCGCCTGCTCCTCGTCGAGATCACCGAGGAAGGCGACCAGCAGGCCCTCGTGGCCCCCGCGCAGCACGTCGTGGGCGCGGGAGAGCCCGGCGCCCTCCGAGTGGTCGACGACCGCGAGGGTGTCCATCATCAGGCCCGCCGTGTCGGCGGAGTCGTGGCCGCCGCCGGTGAAGCCGTCGGAGCCCTCGCCGGGTACACCGCTGCCGGTGTCGGTGAGCAGCCGGACCGCGTAACCCCGCTCCAGCATGTGCGTGAGGACCGAGGCGGCGCCGGAGACGGCCCATTCGAAGGCCGAGTCGGGACCGCTGCCCTCGTAGGCGATCTCCCGGGTGTCGAGGAGCACCGTGCAGCGGGCGCGCTGCGGCTGCTCCTCGCGGCGCACCATCAGCTCGCCGTAGCGGGCGGTGGAGCGCCAGTGGACCCGGCGCAGGTCGTCGCCGTGCCGGTAGGCGCGCGGGATGATGTCGTCGTCCCCGGCGAGCGCGAGCGCCCGCTGCTGTCCCTCCCCGTAGCCCGCGGACTCGCCGCCGAGCTTCACGGGCGGCAGCGGTTCGGTGCGGGGGATGACGGTCAGCGTGTCGTACGCGCTGAAGGAGCGGGTCAGCTCGCACATGCCGAAGGGGTCGCCGAGGCGCAACTGGAGCGGGCCGAGCGGGAAGCGTCCGCGCAGGTCGGAGCGGACCCGGTAGGACACCTCGCGGCGGCCGCCCGCCTCGACGCGGTCGAGCACGAACCGGGGCCGCGGCCCCAGCATGTAGGGCACGTGGTCCTGGAGCATCAGCAGGCCGGTGGGCAGCCGGGCCACGTTGTCCATGCGGAGGTGGACCCGGGCCTCGGTGCCGCTCTCGACCCGGTGCGGGGCGAGCCGGCGGCCGGCCGCGACCCGGTGGCGGGTGCGGTGGAGCACGACCACGCAGATCAGCGGCAGCACGGCGAGCAGCAGCCCGACCCGCAGCAGATCGCCCTGGCCGAGGACATAGGCGCAGGCCGCGGCGGCGACCCCGGCGGCGAGGAAGGACCGGCCGCGGGTGGTGAGCCCGGCCAGGGCGGCCCGCAGGCTGCCCCGGTCGCCGTCGTCCCCGTACCCGCTGCCCGTTCCGTACCCGCTGTCGTCGGTCCGGGGGGCGTGCTCCGGCCGCGCCGGCCCCTGCGGAGCGGCGGCGGTGGTCATCACAGCCGCCGGGCGCCGGGCTGGTGGTGGCCGTAGAGCGGTCCGGCGGGCGGCGCGGCCGGCGCCGGGGGAGCGGCGGCCGGGACCGGGGTCCGCTGGAGGATGTCGTGCACGACCTGCTCGGCCGTGCGGCGGCCGAGCTGGGCCTGCGCGGTGGGCAGCAGCCGGTGGGCGAGCACCGGTGCGGCGAGCGCCTGGAGGTCGTCGGGCAGCACGTACTCCCGGCCGCTGAGCGCGGCGGATGCCTTCGCGGCCCGCAGCAGGTGCAGCGTGGCGCGCGGGGAGGCGCCGAGTCTCAGCTCCGGATGGGTGCGGGTCGCGGCGACGATCTCGACCGCGTACCGCCGGACGGCGTCGGCGACGTGCACCCCGCGGACGGCCTCGATGAGCTTGACGACGTCATGGGCGTGGGCGACCGGCTGGAGGTCGTCCAGCGGGGACACCGCGCCGTGCACGTCGAGCATCTTCAGCTCGGCCTCGGCGTTCGGATAACCGATGGAGACCCGGGCCATGAAGCGGTCGCGCTGGGCCTCGGGCAGCGGGTAGGTGCCCTCCATCTCCACCGGGTTCTGGGTGGCGACCACCATGAAGGGGCTCGGCAGCTCGTAGGTCTGGCCGTCGACCGTGACCTGGCGCTCCTCCATGGACTCCAGGAGGGCGGACTGGGTCTTGGGCGAGGCCCGGTTGATCTCGTCGCCGATGACGATCTGGGCGAAGATCGCGCCCGGCTTGAACTCGAAGTCGCGCCGCTGCTGGTCGAAGATCGACACGCCGGTGATGTCCGACGGCAGCAGGTCGGGCGTGAACTGGATGCGCCGGACCGAGCAGTCGATGGACCGGGCCAGGGTCTTGGCCAGCATCGTCTTCCCGACGCCGGGGACGTCCTCGATGAGGAGATGTCCTTCGGCGAGCAGCACGGTCAGCGCAAGCCGTACGACCTCGGGCTTGCCCTCGATCACACCTTCCACCGACCTGCGCACCCGCTCCGCTGTCGTGGTCAGATCTGTGAGGCTCGCTCGGTCGTCATAGGTCGTCACCCGGCCCTCCTCGGCCCTTTCCGCAGCACCGACACCTGCCCCCGGCATTGCGGCCGGGGGGTGTCACCCGTGCATTCTTGTTGCCGCGACCGGCTCGTGTCACTTGCCGGCTGACGGCCTGTGGATAACTGCGGGTGAATTGCCGGGGTTTGTGGGCTTGCGCCACGGCGGACTCGGCCCCGCGGGTCCTCGGCGTGCGACGGGAACGGGGGAGTCCGCACCCAAGTCCACCCGCCGCGTCGACCGGCGGACGTCCCGGTCCGCGCCGGAGCCATCCGGGTGAAGCGCGCGAAACGTCCGACGGCCCCGGCCGGGGCACGCGACGCGCCAGCCGGTTGATTGACCGGTGGGGCCCGTGGACTAAAGTGGCGCGAAGTTCACGGAGACATCGAGCGATTTCCGCCGTTTCTCCCCGTAAGTGCGGCGGTACCCACGGCTCGGCCCCTTCCGCTCGCCGGTGGTACCTGTCTCCGCCGGATCTGAGAGGGCGCATTGAGCAACGACCGACACGTCCCGGTGATGCTCCAGCGGTGCCTGGACCTGTTGGCGCCCGCCCTGGAGCACCCCGGCGCCGTCGTCGTCGACTGCACCCTCGGTCTCGGCGGCCACAGCGAGGCGCTCCTGCGGCGCTTCCCCGAGGCGCGGCTCGTCGCCCTCGACCGGGACAAGGAGGCCCTGCGCCTGTCCGGCGAGCGGCTCGCCCCCTTCGGGGACCGCGCGACCCTGGTGCACGCGGTCTACGACGAACTGCCCGAGGTCCTGGAACGGCTCGGCATCCCGCGCGTCGACGGCGTCCTGTTCGACCTCGGCGTCTCCTCCATGCAACTGGACGAGGCAGACCGCGGCTTCGCCTACGCGCAGGACGCCCCGCTCGACATGCGCATGGACCAGACGACCGGCATCAGCGCGGCCGAGGTCCTCAACACCTACGCGCCCGGCGAGCTGGTCCGCATCCTGCGCAGCTACGGCGAGGAGAAGCAGGCCAAGCGGATCGTCTCCGCGATCGTGCGCGAGCGCGAGAAGGAGCCGTTCACCAACAGCGCCCGCCTCGTCGAGCTCATCCGCGACTCCCTGCCGCAGGCCGCCAAGCGCACCGGCGGCAACCCGGCCAAGCGCACCTTCCAGGCGCTGCGCATCGAGGTCAACGGGGAGCTGTCGGTCCTGGAGCGCGCGATCCCGGCGGCCGTGAAGGTCCTCGCCGTCGGCGGCCGGATCGCGGTCCTCTCGTACCACTCCCTGGAGGACCGGCTGGTCAAGCAGGTGTTCGCGGCGGGCGCCGCCAACACCGCCCCGCCCGGCCTGCCGGTCGTCCCCGAGCGCTACCAGCCCCGTCTGAAGCTCCTCACCCGCGGCGCCGAACTCCCCACGGAGGAGGAGGTGGCCGAGAACCGCCGCGCCGCCCCGGCGCGTCTGAGGGGTGCACAGCGGATCAGGGAGGACGAGCCGGCATGACGCGGAAGGGGCCCCTCAAAGGAAGGGCGGCGCGGCTCGGCAGGTTCATGCCGTCGGGCCCCAGCACCGCCGCCCGTACCCCCTTCGTGCTGCTGGTCGTGCTCCTGCTCGGTGGCGGCCTGATCAGCCTCCTGCTGCTCAACTCGGCCCTCAACCAGGGCTCGTTCGAGCTCAGCGAGCTCAAGAAGAAGACCACCGAGCTCACCGACGAGGAGCAGGCCCTCCAGCGGGACGTCGACGACTACTCCGCCCCCGACGCCCTGGAGCGGCGCGCCCGGGAGCTCGGCATGGTGCCCGGCGGCAGCCCCGCCTTCCTCGGCCCGGACGGCACGGTGCTCGGCGTGCCCTCCAAGGCCGCCCCGCCCAGACCCGGCCCCACGCCGACGCCGCCCGCGAAGCCGGCCACCGCCCCGGCCGCCCCGGGCGCCGCCCCGGCCGGCGCGCCCCGGCCCCCGGCCACGCAGACACCCGGAACGCCCCCCGCGACCGCCGCGTCCGGGGCGTCCACCGCGACCGCCCCCACGACCTCCGGCAGGTGACCCGTGCCCTCCAAGGAGCCCCCGCGCCGCCGCGTCCCCGGCCCCGCGCGGCCCGCACGCCCCCGTCCCGCCACCGGCCGCCCCGCCGCCTCCGGGCGTCCCGCCGCGCGGCGCCCCGCCCCGCCCCGCCGCCCCGCCGCCCGGCCCGCGGCCAAGGCGCGCACCATCCGGCTCGGCAGCCCCAAACCCCGGCTGCGCCTGGTCTCCCTCGGCCTCACCCTCGTCATGCTCGTCTTCGTCGTGCGGCTGCTCCAGGTACAGGCCGTGGACGCCAGCGCGTACGCCGCCAAGGCCGAGAAGCACCGCTACCAGGAGTACACGCTCTCCGCCGACCGCGGTGAGATCACCGACCGGGCCGGGATCGCCCTGGCCGCCAGCGTCGACGCGTACGACATCACCGCCGACCCCAAGCTCTTCACCCCCGCCGAGTCCAAGCTGCCGGACGCCCCCGAGCAGGCCGCCGCCCTGCTCGCCCCGCTCCTCGGCAAACAGCCCGCGGAGCTCGCCGCGAAGCTGCGCACCCCCAAGTCCCGCTACACCCTGCTCGCCCGCAAGCAGACCCCCCAGGTCTGGAAGCAGATCAAGGACCTGAAGAAGGTCTACGAGCAGAAGGCCGATCCCGCCAACGGCGGCAACGGCGTCAACCTGCTCGGCGGCGTCCTCGGCGAGCCCAGCACCAAGCGCGTCTACCCCAACGGGCAGCTCGCCGCCGGGATACTGGGCTACGTCAACGCCGAGGGCCGCGGCGCCGGCGGCATCGAGTCCATGCTCGACCGGGAACTGGCCGGCAAGGACGGCAAGATCAGGTTCGCCCAGTCCGGCGGGCGCCGGGTCCCCACGGCCGGCTCCGAGGGCACCCCGGCCGTCCCCGGCTCCGACATCGAGCTGACCATCGACCGGGACATCCAGTGGGCCGCCCAGCAGGCCATCACCGAGCAGGTCCAGAAGTCCCGCGCCGACCGCGGCTACGTCATCGTCCAGGACACCCGCACCGGCGAGGTCCTCGCCATGGCCAACGCCCCCGGCTTCGACCCCAACGACCTCTCCCAGGCCAACGCGACCGCCATGGGCAACGCGGCCCTCCAGGACGCCTACGAACCCGGCTCCACCAGCAAGGTGATGTCCATGGCCGCCGTCCTGGAGGAGGGCAAGGCCACCCCCGAAACCCATGTCGTCGTCCCCAACCGGCTCCACCGCGGCGACCGGCTCTTCAAGGACGACGTCGACCACAAGACCTGGTACCTGACCCTCAACGGCGTCCTCGCCAAGTCCAGCAACATCGGCACCATCCTGGCCACCGGCCAGCTCGGCAGGACCCAGGCGGAGTCCAACCGCGTCCTCCACGGCTACCTGCGCAAATTCGGCATCGGCAGCCCCACCGGGCTCGGTTACCCCGGCGAGACGCCCGGCATCCTCGCCAAGCCCGAGACCTGGTCGACCTCTCAGCAGTACACGATCCCCTTCGGCCAGGGCCTGTCCATCAACGCCATGCAGGCCGCCTCGGTCTACTCCACCATCGCCAACGGAGGCGTCCGCATCGAACCGACCCTGGTCCGCGGCACCAAGGGCCCCGACGGGCGCTTCACCCCGGCGCCCGTGCCCAAGGAGACCCGGGTGATCAGCGAGAAGACCGCCAAGACCCTCGCGCAGATGCTGGAGTCGGTCGTCGACGACGAGGCGGGCACCGGCACCAAGGCCGCCATCCCCGGCTACCGGGTCGCCGGCAAGACCGGCACCGCCAACCGCGTCGACCCCGAACTCGGACGCTACAAGGGCTACACCGCCTCCTTCGCCGGCTTCGCCCCCGCCGACCAGCCCCGCGTCACCGTCTACTGCGCCATCCAGAACCCCACCAAGGGCAGCTACTTCGGCGGACAGATCTGCGGACCGATCTACAAGAAGGTCATGGAGTTCGCCCTCAAGACCCTCCACGTCCCGCCGACCGGCAGCGCCCCCGCCCGGCTGCCGGTGGAGTTCGACCCCACCCGCTGACGGAGGCGATCCCGCCCCCGCCCACCCGACACGCCCGACAGCGACGCCCGCGACACTCCGGGAGCACCAGTGACAACCATCACCCCCCGTTCCGGGAACCGGAAATCGAACTCCGGCGACGCCGCGGCCTCATTTAGCCCTGCGCAGGGTGCGCCCGGTACGCTCACCGCCGTGCCACACGCTGATCAGTACCGAACCACCCCGCCCCGCCCCGAGCGGGTCCGCCCGACACCCCTGGGCGAACTCGCCGCGCGGCTGGGCACCGGGACCACCGGCCCCGCCGCCGAGGTCTCGGGCATCACGCACGACTCCCGGGCGGTGCGCCCGGGCGACGTGTACGCGGCCCTGCCCGGCGCCCGCGTCCACGGCGCCGAGTTCGTCGCCCAGGCCGCCGCACTCGGCGCCGCCGCCGTCCTGACCGACCCGGCGGGCAGCGAGCGCGCCGCCGCGACCGGCCTGCCGGTCCTGGTCGTCCCGGACCCGCGCGGCCGCATGGGCGAACTCGCCGCCGAGATCTACGGGCGGCCCGGCGAGGACCTCCTCCAGATCGGCATCACCGGCACCTCCGGCAAGACCACCACCGCCTACCTCGTCGAAGGCGGACTGCGCGGCGCCGGCAAGCACACCGGACTCGTCGGCACGGTCGAGATGCGCATCGGCGACGAGCGCATCAAGTCCGAGCGGACCACCCCCGAAGCCACCGACCTCCAGGCCCTGTTCGCCGTCATGCGCGAACGCGGCGTCGAGGCCGTCGCGATGGAGGTCTCCAGCCACGCCCTGGTGCTCGGCCGGGTCGACGGCTGCGTCTTCGACGTCGCCGTCTTCAACAACCTGAGCCCGGAGCACATGGAGTTCCACTCCGACATGGAGGACTACTTCCAGGCCAAGGCGCGGCTCTTCACCCCCGAGCGCAGCAAACGCGGCGTGGTGAACCTCGACGACGAGTACGGCCGCCGGCTCGCCAAGGAGGCGACCGTCCCGGTCGTCACCTTCTCCGCCGCCGGTGACCCGGACGCCGACTGGCGCGCCGAGGACGTCCGTCTCGGCGCCGCCGACTCCACGTTCACCGTCGTCGGCCCGAACGACGAGCGGATCCGGGCCACCGCGCCCCTGCCCGGCCCGTTCAACGTGGCCAACACCCTCGCCGCGATCGTCACCCTCGCCCTCGCGGGCGTCGACCCGCAGACCGCCGCCGACGGCGTCGCCGCCGTCCCCGGTGTCCCCGGCCGTCTGGAGCGGGTCGACGCCGGCCAGCCGTACCTCGCGGTCGTCGACTACGCGCACAAGACGGACGCCGTCGAATCGGTCCTGCGCTCGCTGCGCGAGGTGACCCGCGGCAGGCTGCACGTGGTCATCGGCTGCGGCGGCGACCGCGACACCACCAAGCGCGGCCCCATGGGCGCCGCCGCGGCCCGGCTCGCCGACACCGCCGTCCTCACCTCCGACAACCCCCGCTCCGAGGACCCGCTCGCGATCCTCACCGCGATGCTCGCGGGCGCCGCCGAGGTGCCGGCCGCCGAGCGCGGCGAGGTCCTGGTCGACGCCGACCGGGCCGCCGCCATCGCCGCGGCCGTCGCCCGGGCCCGGCCCGGCGACACCGTCCTGGTCGCCGGCAAGGGCCACGAGCAGGGCCAGGAGGCCGCCGGAGAGGTCCGCCCCTTCGACGACCGCCAGGTCCTGCGCGAGGCGATCCTGGCCGGCCAGGCGCACCAGGCCGCCGAGCAAGCCGCTCAGCAGGACGAACACCGTCACGAGAACAGTCAGGGATGAAGCAGTGATCGCCCTCTCCCTCGCCGAGATCGCCGAAATCGTCGGCGGGCAGCCGCACGACATACCGGATCCGGCCGTCCAGGTCACCGGTGACGTCGTCATCGACTCCCGCCAGGTGACCCCCGGCAGCCTCTTCGCCGCCTTCGCCGGCGAGCACGTCGACGGCCACGCGTACGCGGAGCGCGCCGTCGGGGCGGGCGCGGTGGCCGTGCTGGCCGCCCGCCCCGTCGGCGTGCCCGCGATCGTCGTCGAGGACGTCCAGACGGCGCTCGGGGCCCTCGCCCGCGCGGTCGTCGAACGCCTCGGCACCGACGTCGTCGCGCTCACCGGCTCGGCCGGCAAGACCTCGACCAAGGACCTGATCGCCCAGGTCCTGCAGCGGCACGCGCCCACCGTGTGGACGCCCGGATCCCTCAACAACGAGATCGGCCTGCCGCTGACCGCGCTCACGGCCACCGCCGAGACCCGGCACCTCGTCCTGGAGATGGGGGCGCGCGGAATCGGCCATATCCGCTACCTCACCGGCCTCACCCCGCCGCGCATCGGCCTCGTCCTCAACGTGGGCTCCGCGCACATCGGCGAGTTCGGCGGCCGCGAGCAGATCGCCCAGGCCAAGGGCGAGATGGTCGAGTCCCTGCCGGCCGCCGAGGACGGCGGCGTCGCGATCCTCAACGCCGACGACCCCCTGGTGCGGGCCATGGAGAGCCGTACCAAGGCTCGGGTCACCCTCTTCGGCGAGGCCGAGGAGGCGGACGTACGTGCCGAGAATGTCCGGCTCACAGAGAACGGACAGCCCTCTTTCAGGCTTCACACACCCACCGGGTGCAGCGACGTGACCTTGCGCCTGTACGGTGAGCACCACGTGTCGAACGCGCTCGCCGCGGCCGCCGTCGCCCATGAGCTGGGCATGCCCGTCGAGGAGATCGCCACCGCGCTCTCCGACGCGGGCACCCTGTCGCGCTGGCGCATGGAGGTCACCGAGCGTCCGGACGGCGTGACGATCGTCAACGACGCCTACAACGCGAACCCCGAGTCCATGCGAGCCGCCCTGCGCGCGCTCGCGGCCATGGGCAGGTCTGCACAGGCCAAGGGGGCCCGCACGTGGGCGGTGCTCGGCAAGATGGCCGAGCTCGGGGACGACTCGCTCGCCGAGCACGACGCGGTCGGACGGCTCGCCGTCCGGCTCAACGTCAGCAAGCTCGTCGCGGTCGGGGACAGGGAAGCTGCCTGGCTGCAACTGGGCGCCTATAACGAGGGTTCGTGGGGTGAGGAGTCGGTGCACGTGTCCGACGCGCAGGCGGCGGTCGACCTGTTGCGCAGTGAGCTGCGCCCGGGGGACATCGTCCTGGTGAAGGCATCCAGGTCGGTCGGCCTCGAGCGGGTCGCCCTGGCACTGCTCGAGACCGCGGGCACCGCGGGCTCCGAGGGCGAGGTCGCCGGCCGATGAGGCAGATCCTCTTCGCGGGGGCCATCGGGCTCTTCCTGACCCTGATCGGCACCCCGCTGCTCATCAAGCTGCTCGCCCGCAAGGGATACGGCCAGTTCATCCGGGACGACGGCCCGCGCACCCACGGTTCGAAGAAGGGCACGCCCACCATGGGCGGCATCTCCTTCATCCTGGCCACGCTCATCGCGTACGCGCTGGCGAAGGTCATCACCGGCGAGGACCCGACGTACTCGGGCGTCCTGGTGCTGTTCCTGATGGCCGGTATGGGCCTGGTCGGCTTCCTCGACGACTACATCAAGATCGTCAAGCAGCGGTCGCTCGGTCTGCGGGCCAAGGCGAAGATGGCCGGCCAACTGATCGTGGGCATCGCCTTCGCCGTGCTCTCGCTGCAGTTCGCCGATCTGCGCGGTCTCACCCCGGCCTCCACGAAGCTCTCCTTCATCACCGACTTCGGCTGGTCCATCGGCCCGGTGCTGTTCGTGGTCTGGGCGCTCTTCATGATCCTGGCCATGTCCAACGGCGTGAACCTGACGGACGGTCTGGACGGCCTGGCCACCGGCGCGTCGGTGATGGTCTTCGGCGCGTACACCTTCATCGGGCTGTGGCAGTTCCAGGAGTCGTGCGCCAACGCCATGACCCTGACCAACCCGAACGCCTGCTTCGAGGTGCGCGACCCGCTCGACCTCGCGGTCGTCGCCTCCGCGCTGATGGGCGCGTGCTTCGGCTTCCTGTGGTGGAACACCTCGCCCGCCAAGATCTTCATGGGCGACACCGGCTCGCTGGCCCTCGGCGGCGCCCTCGCCGGTCTCGCCATCTGCTCCCGTACGGAGCTGCTGCTGGCCCTCCTGGGCGGCCTCTTCGTGATGATCACGATGTCCGTGGTCATCCAGGTCGGCTCCTTCAAGATGACCGGCAAGCGCGTCTTCCGGATGGCGCCCCTCCAGCACCACTTCGAACTCAAGGGGTGGTCCGAGGTCCTGGTCGTCGTCCGCTTCTGGATCATCCAGGGCATGTGCGTGATCGTGGGCCTGGGCCTCTTCTACGCGGGATGGGCATCCGAAAAGTGAGCGAGCTGGACTGGCAGGGCAAGAAGGTCACCGTCGCCGGGCTCGGCGTGAGCGGCATCCCCGCCGCCCGCGCCCTGCACGGCCTGGGCGCGGTCGTCACGGTCGTGAACGACGGCGACGACGAGCGCTCCCGGGCGCAGGCCGCGGAGCTGGAGGCGGAGGGCATCACCGTCCGCCTCGGCGACGGCGCCACCCTGCCGCCCGGCACCGAACTCATCGTCACCGCCCCGGGCTGGAAGCCCGACAAGCCGCTGTTCCGGGCCGCCGCCGAGGCGGGCGTGGAGATCTGGGGCGACGTCGAGCTGGCCTGGCGGCTGCGCGGCCCGGGCGCGGCGCCCTGGCTCGCGGTCACCGGCACCAACGGCAAGACCACGACCGTACGGATGCTCGCCTCCATCCTCCGGGCGGCCGGCCTGAGGACCGCCGCCGTCGGCAACATCGGCGTCTCGCTCCTCGACGCCGTCCTCGGCGAGGAGGAGTACGACGTCCTCGCCGTCGAGCTCTCCAGCTACCAACTGCACTGGGCGCCGTCCCTGCGCGCCCACTCGGCCGCCGTGCTCAACCTGGCGCCCGACCACCTCGACTGGCACGGCTCCATGGAGGCGTACGCCGCCGACAAGGGCCGGATCTACGAGGGCAACCAGGTCGCCTGCGTCTACAACACGGCCGACAAGGTCACCGAGGACCTGGTCCGCGAGGCCGACGTCGAGGAGGGCTGCCGGGCCATCGGCTTCACCCTCGGCACCCCCGGCCCCTCGGAGCTCGGCGTCGTCGAGGGCATCCTCGTCGACCGGGCCTTCGTGGAGAACCGGCAGAAGAACGCCCAGGAGCTGGCCGAGGTCTCCGACGTCCAGCCGCCGGCCCCGCACAACATCGCCAACGCGCTCGCCGCGGCCGCCCTCGCCCGCGCCTTCGGCGTGGAGCCGAAGGCCGTACGGGACGGACTGCGGGCCTTCCGGCCCGACCCGCACCGCATCGAACTGGTCGAGGAGATCGAGGGAGTCGTCTACGTCGACGACTCCAAGGCCACCAACACCCACGCCGCCGAAGCCTCGTTGGCGGCCTACGACCCGATCGTCTGGATCGCCGGCGGCCTCGCCAAGGGCGCGACCTTCGACGAGCTCGTGAGCAGGTCCGCCAAGCGGCTGCGCGGGGTCGTCCTGATCGGCCGGGACCGGGCGCTGATCCGCGAAGCCCTGGCGC
Organism: Streptomyces sp. NPDC006339; assembly: GCF_040612775.1. Classification (NCBI taxonomy): domain Bacteria; kingdom Bacillati; phylum Actinomycetota; class Actinomycetes; order Kitasatosporales; family Streptomycetaceae; genus Streptomyces; species Streptomyces sp. NPDC006339. The sequence goes on along the minus strand of NZ_JBEXQW010000014.1, from coordinate 108,671 downwards.
GACACGCCCCCGAGGTCCCGGTGGTGGACCTCGACCGGACCGACACTGGGGCGATGTCCGCGGCGGTCCGGGAGGCGGCCTCGCTCGCCCGGCCGGGAGACACGGTCCTCCTCGCCCCGGCCTGTGCGTCGATGGACATGTTCGCCAACTACAACAAGCGGGGCGAGGCGTTCGCGGACGCGGTCCGCGCCCTCGCTTCGACCGGGCGCGCCTGACCTGACCAGCGAGGAGGTCCGGCCGCGCCGGGCACGACCGGAGGGGACAGGGACCATGCCGAGCAGAACCGCCGGGACGCGGGAGACCTCCGCCGTACGCGGCGGCGGCCGCGCGCCGGTGACGCCGAGGAAGGTGGGCGGGGGCGGGCCGCGGGGGCTCTACGAGCGGGCCAGAAGGGCCTGGGACCGGCCGCTGACGGCCTATTACGTGATCGTCGGCGCCGGACTGCTCATCACCGCGCTCGGCCTCGTGATGGTCTACTCCGCCTCGATGATCACGGCGCTGCGCTACGACCTGGTGCCCTCGTACTTCTTCCGCAAGCAGTTCTTCGCGGCCCTGCTCGGCGCGGGGCTGCTGCTGCTGGCCTCCCGGATGCCGGTGAAACTGCACCGGGCGCTGGCCTACCCGATCCTGGTCGGGGCGATCTTCCTCATGGTGCTCGTCCAGATCCCCGGGATAGGGGTCTCGGTCGGCGGCAACCAGAACTGGATCTCGCTGGGCGGACCGTTCATGCTCCAGCCCAGCGAGTTCGGCAAGCTGGCGCTGATCCTGTGGGGGGCCGATCTGCTGGCCCGCAAGCAGGACATGAAACTCCTGACCCAGTGGAAGCACATGCTGGTGCCGCTGGTGCCCGGCACGTTCCTGCTGCTCGGCCTCATCATGCTGGGCGGTGACATGGGCACGGCGATCATTCTCACAGCGATCCTCTTCGGACTGCTGTGGACCGCCGGCGCCCCCACCCGGCTCTTCGTCGGGGTCCTCACCGTCGCCGGCGTGATCGGCCTGCTGCTGATCAGGACCAGCCCGCACCGCCTGAAGCGCTTCGCCTGCATCGGCGCCAGCGACCCGGGCGGGGTGGGGGACCCCTGCTGGCAGGCCGCGCACGGAATCTACGCTCTGGCCTCCGGCGGATGGTTCGGTTCCGGCCTCGGGGCGAGTGTGGAAAAATGGGGTCAACTCCCCGAAGCGCACACCGACTTCATCTTCGCCGTCACCGGGGAGGAACTGGGTCTGGCGGGGACGCTGTCGGTGCTGGCCCTCTTCGCGGCTCTAGGCTATGCGGGTATCCGCGTGGCCGGACGCACGGAGGACCCCTTCGTCAGGTTTGCCGCGGGAGGCGTGACCACCTGGATCACGGCGCAGGCCGTGGTCAACATCGGTGCGGTGCTCGGTCTGCTGCCGATCGCCGGAGTCCCGCTCCCGCTGTTCTCCTACGGAGGATCGGCCCTGCTGCCGACCATGTTCGCCGTCGGGCTCCTGATCGCCTTCGCGCGACAGGAACCCGCCGCGAAAGCGGCCCTGGCCCTGCGCCGCCCCGGATGGGGCAAGCGGGCCGGGGGGAGATGGAAGTCGATGCGACGGCGCGTCAAGAAGCGTCCGTCCGGAGAGCGGTGAATTTCGGTGCATGTCGTCCTCGCCGGCGGAGGTACCGCCGGCCACATCGAGCCCGCGCTCGCACTCGCGGACGCCCTGCGCAGGCAGGACCCGACCGTGGGGATCACGGCGCTGGGCACGGAGCGCGGCCTGGAGACCCGGCTGGTGCCCGAGCGGGGCTACGAGCTTGCGCTCATCCCCGCCGTACCGCTGCCCCGCAAACCCACGCCCGAGCTGATCACCGTCCCCGGGCGGCTGCGCGGCACCATCAAGGCGGCCGAGCAGGTCCTCGAGCGCACCAAGGCGGACTGCGTGGTCGGCTTCGGCGGCTACGTGGCGCTGCCCGGCTATCTCGCCGCCAAGCGCCTCGGCGTGCCGATCGTGGTCCACGAGGCCAACGCCCGGCCCGGCCTGGCCAACAAGATCGGCTCGCGGTACGCGGCCGGGGTCGCCGTCGCCACCCCGGACTCCAAGCTGCGGAACGCCCGTTACATCGGCATCCCGCTGCGCCACACCATCGCCACCCTCGACCGCGCCCGCGTGCGCCCCGAGGCGCGGGCCGCCTTCGGCCTCGACCCGAACCTGCCGACCCTGCTGGTCTCCGGCGGCTCCCAGGGCGCACGCCGGCTCAACGAGGTCGTCCAGCAGATCGCCCCCGTGCTCCAGCGCTCCGGCATCCAGATCCTGCACGCGGTCGGCCCGAAGAACGAACTGCCGCGTGTCGACAACATGCCCGGGATGCCGCCGTACGTGCCGGTACCGTACGTGGACCGGATGGACCTCGCGTACGCCGCCGCCGACATGATGCTCTGCCGCGCGGGCGCGATGACCGTCGCCGAGCTGTCCGCCGTCGGGCTCCCGGCCGCCTACGTCCCGCTGCCCATCGGCAACGGCGAGCAGCGGCTCAACGCCCAGCCGGTGGTCAAGGCCGGCGGCGGGCTCCTCGTCGACGACGCGGAACTGTCGCCGCAGTGGGTGCAGACCAACGTCCTGCCCGTACTGGCCGATCCGCACCGGCTGTACGAGATGTCCCGCGCCGCCGCCGAGTTCGGCCGCCGGGACGCCGACGACCTGCTCGTCGGCATGGTGTACGAGGCGATCGCCGCCCGCCGGCAGGCGTAGCGGCGGCGACAGGCAGGAGAGGCCACTGTGGCGGTGGGACCGGCGACCGAGCAGAAGAGCGCGAGCGGCAGGTCCACGGGACCGGACCGGCGGCCGTCCCGACCGGGCACCCGGAAGCTCCGGGTGCCCGGCCCGCGCGCGCTCCTGATCGGCTTCGCCGCCCTCGCCCTGGTGGCCGGCGGCCTCTGGGCGCTCTACGGCTCCTCCTGGTTCCGGGTCGAGAAGGTGAGCACCACCGGTACGGAGGTGCTCACCCGGGACGAGGTCGAGCGGGTCGCGGCCGTACCGCTCGGCGCGCCGCTCGTCTCCGTCGACACCGACGCCATCGAGGCCCGGCTGCGCGAGGAGCTTCCGCGGATCGCCACCGTGGACGTCGTACGGTCCTGGCCGCACGGAATCGGTCTGAAAGTGACGGAACGACAGCCCGTCCTGCTGCTCGAAAAGGGCGGAAAGTTCACCGAAGTGGACTCCGGCGGTGTGCGGTTCGCCACCGTGCCCACCGCCCCGCGCGGCGTCCCGCTGCTCGTCCTCGACGTGGCCGCCTCGCCGAGCCTGCGCCGCTTCGACGCCGAGCGGCTGCTGCGGGTCGCCGTAGGCGTGACGGGCGAACTCCCGGAGAAAATCGCCCAGGACGTCCGTGTCGTCCGGATCACGTCCTTCGACTCCATCACTCTGGAGCTCGGCAAGGGCCGCACCGTCTTCTGGGGCAGCGGCGAGGACGGGCCCGTGAAGGCGCGCGTTCTCACCGCTCTCATAAAAGCGACTCCCAAAGCGGGGCACTTCGATGTAAGTGCCCCCACCGCGCCCGCGTCGTCACGAAGTTGACGCCCATCACCGCTGGCCAGGACCCTGGTTGGCCAGCGCTACGGGTGATCACATAGGGTGAAAAGAAAAACGGGAGGTTCGGCGTGTTCGTTGAACGTGCGCCACTTGTCGACTTAGTGTCCTGTTCGGAAGAGTCCAGCGAACAGAGACACTGGTAACCCTAAACTTCAACGTTAGGGTTTGGGTCGGCGTTTCGGACCGTCCCAATCGGCATCCGTCGTCGCGGCGCGCTTACCACCGCGAAGCGGCGACACGTAACTCGAGGCGAGAGGCCTTCGACGTGGCAGCACCGCAGAACTACCTCGCAGTCATCAAGGTCATCGGTGTCGGCGGCGGTGGTGTCAATGCCATCAACCGAATGATCGAGGTCGGTCTCAAGGGCGTCGAGTTCATCGCCATCAACACCGACGCCCAGGCGCTGTTGATGAGCGACGCCGACGTCAAGCTCGACGTCGGCCGTGAACTCACCCGCGGCCTCGGGGCCGGGGCCAACCCGGCAGTCGGTCGCAAGGCGGCAGAGGACCACCGCGAGGAGATCGAGGAGGTCCTCAAGGGGGCCGACATGGTCTTCGTCACCGCCGGCGAAGGTGGCGGCACCGGCACCGGCGGCGCGCCCGTCGTCGCCAACATCGCGCGCTCGCTCGGCGCCCTCACGATCGGTGTGGTCACCCGGCCGTTCACCTTCGAGGGCCGCCGTCGCGCCAACCAGGCGGAGGACGGCATCGCCGAGCTCCGCGAAGAGGTCGACACCCTCATCGTCATCCCCAACGACCGGCTGCTGTCCATCTCGGACCGCCAGGTCTCGGTCCTGGACGCCTTCAAGTCCGCGGACCAGGTCCTGCTCTCCGGCGTCCAGGGCATCACCGACCTCATCACCACCCCGGGCCTCATCAACCTCGACTTCGCCGACGTCAAGTCGGTCATGTCCGAGGCCGGTTCCGCCCTCATGGGCATCGGCTCCGCCCGCGGCGACGACCGCGCGGTGGCGGCGGCCGAGATGGCGATCTCCTCGCCGCTCCTGGAGGCGTCCATCGACGGCGCCCGCGGCGTGCTGCTCTCCATCTCCGGCGGCAGCGACCTCGGCCTCTTCGAGATCAACGAGGCCGCCCAGTTGGTGAGCGAGGCCGCCCACCCCGAGGCGAACATCATCTTCGGCGCCGTCATCGACGACGCCCTGGGCGACGAGGTCCGGGTCACCGTCATCGCCGCCGGCTTCGACGGCGGCCAGCCGCCGGCCCGCCGCGACAACATCATCGGCTCGGTCTCCGCCAAGCGCGAGGAGCCCGCCCCGGCCCCCCGCGCCACCGAGACCTCCCGCCCGCTCGGCGGCCTCGGCACGGTGGCCCCGCGCGAGGAGCCCGCGGCGCCCGCCGACCCGGCGCCGGCCGCCGGCGAGACCCCGCTGCCGCCCGTCACCCCGCCGGTGGTCCCGCCGGCCCGTCCGTACCCGGACACCCAGGCCGAAGAGCTGGATGTCCCGGACTTCTTGAAGTGATAGGGCAGCGTTACGACACGAGCGGCGCCCACTTCGCCTTCACCGACCGGTGGGGCGGGGTGAGCGCCGTTCCGTACGAGGAGCTCAACCTCGGCGGCGCGGTGGGCGACGACCCCGCGGCCGTACGGACGAACCGGGCGCGGGCGGCGGCCGGACTCGGGCTCGACCCGGAGCGCGTGGTCTGGATGAACCAGGTGCACGGCGCGGACGTCGCGGTGGTCGACGGCCCCTGGACCACCCCCGACATCCCCTCCGTCGACGCGCTCGTCACCGCCCGCCGGGGCCTCGCCCTCGCGGTCCTCACCGCGGACTGCGTCCCCGTCCTGCTCGCCGACCCCGTCGCCGGGGTCGCCGCCGCGGTCCACGCCGGGCGGCCGGGGATGGTGGCCGGGGTCGTGCCCGCCGCCCTGAAGGCGATGGCCGACCTGGGCGCCGACCCCTCCCGCGTCACCGCCCGCACCGGGCCCTCCGTCTGCGGGCGCTGCTACGAGGTGCCGGAGGCGATGCGGGCCGAGGTGGCCGCGGCCGAACCGGCCGCCCACGCCGAGACCTCGTGGGGCACCCCGGCCGTGGACGTCGCCGCCGGAGTGCGCGCCCAGCTCGAACGGCTCGGCGTCCGGGACGTCGGGGACGCCGGGGTCTGCACCCTGGAGTCCCGCGACCACTACTCGTACCGACGCGACCGCACCACGGGGCGACTCGCGGGATATGTCTGGTTGGACTGAGAAGAGATATGACGGACCGCAAGTCGGAACTCGCCGAGAACCTCGCCCGGGTGGAGGAGCGCATCGCCGCCGCGTGCGCCGCCGCCGGGCGCGCGCGGGAGGAGGTGACCCTCATCGTGGTCACCAAGACCTACCCCGCGAGCGATGTGCGACTGCTGCACGAACTCGGCGTCCGCCACGTGGCGGAGAACCGGGACCAGGACGCGGCCCCCAAGGCCGCCGCCTGCGCGGATCTCGATCTGACCTGGCACTTCGTGGGTCAGTTGCAGACCAACAAGGTCCGATCCGTGGTGGGTTATGCCGATGTGGTGCAGTCCGTCGACCGTTTGAAGCTCGTTTCCTCTCTTTCCGCGGCCGCGGAGAAGGCGGAGCGGGAGCTCGGCTGCCTGATCCAGGTCGCCCTCGACGCCGAGTCCGGCGAGCGCGGCGACCGGGGCGGGGTCGCGCCGGACGGGATCGAGGAGTTGGCGGCGGCCGTGGAGGCCGCTCCCGGACTGCGGCTCGACGGCCTCATGACCGTCGCGCCGCTCGCCGGTCCGTACGCGGGCCGGCAACAGGCCGCCTTCGAGCGGCTGATGGATTTGTCGACTGTCCTGCGCGCGACCCGTCCGGCTGCGAACATGGTGTCAGCAGGGATGAGCGCGGACCTCGAGGAGGCCGTGGCGGCCGGAGCGACACATGTGCGCATCGGTACGGCGGTGCTCGGCGTCCGCCCGAAGCTCGGGTAACGTCGCGAAGCAAGTCGGACCACAGCAGAAAATATGGTCATTCCGCCGAGGGGCGGACGGACCCGTGGATCGCGGGCACTTGGTGACACTGCGACATTCGGTAAGGGCGATCCACCACAGAGCGGAGGATGCAGAGAATGGCCGGCGCGATGCGCAAGATGGCGGTCTACCTCGGCCTCGTGGAGGACGATGGCTACGACGGCCGTGGATTCGATCCCGACGACGACTTCGAACCCGAGCTGGAACCGGAGCCCGAGCGCGACCGGCGCCACCAGCCCCCTCGGCAGATCGAGCGCGAGGAGCCGGTACGGGTGGTCCAGCCGCCCGCGCCGCGCGAACCCGTCGCCCAGTCTGTGCCCGTACACGCGGAAAGCGGACGTCCTGCCCGAATTGCCCCCGTGGCATCCATCACACCCGAACGTCCGAGCCTGGAGAAGAACGCACCGGTGATCATGCCCAAGGTCGTGTCCGAGCGGGAGCCTTACCGCATCACCACGCTGCACCCGCGGACCTACAACGAGGCCCGTACCATCGGGGAACACTTCCGCGAGGGCACCCCCGTGATCATGAATCTCACGGAGATGGACGACACCGACGCGAAGCGACTTGTCGACTTTGCCGCCGGACTCGTCTTCGGGCTCCATGGCAGCATTGAGCGCGTGACGCAGAAGGTGTTCCTGTTGTCGCCTGCTAACGTCGATGTCACGGCGGAGGACAAGGCCCGGATCGCAGAGGGCGGATTCTTCAACCAGAGCTGAGAACACGAGATCGAGAACGGCCCGGCCGCGAGGGCGGCCGGACAAGTGAGAGCACGAGAGCCAGGGGAGAGGGAAGCGCGGGATGGGTGTCGCACTGCAGGTGATCTACATCGCGCTGATGTGCTTCCTGGTCCTGCTGATCTTCCGGCTGGTCATGGACTACGTCTTCCAGTTCGCCCGTTCATGGCAACCCGGTAAGGCGATGGTGGTCGTTCTGGAGGCCACCTACACTGTCACCGATCCACCGCTCAAGCTTCTGCGGCGGCTCATCCCGCCGCTGCGTCTCGGGGGCGTGGCACTCGACCTGTCCTTCTTCGTTCTGATGATCATCGTCTACATCCTGATCTCCATCGTGAGCAGCTTCGCGAGGTGATGGTGGAGGTGGATGTGGACGATACGGTCTTGCCGACTGCCGACGACTACGTAGAGGTGAAGAAGAGATGCCGCTGACTCCCGAGGATGTGCGGAACAAGCAGTTCACGACCGTCCGCCTTCGAGAAGGCTATGACGAGGACGAGGTCGATGCCTTCCTCGATGAGGTCGAAGCCGAACTGACTCGTCTGCTCCGCGAGAACGAGGACCTGCGCGCCAAGCTGGCCGCGGCGACCCGTGCCGCCGCGCAGAACCAGCAGCAGCAGGGCATGCGCAAGCCGCCGGAGCCGCAGGATCGTCCCGTCGGTCCCGGCGCTCCCGTGCCCGCCGCCATATCCGGACCGCCGGTCCAGCAGCAGCCCCCGCAGATGGGTCCGCCGCAGCTCCCGTCCGGTGCCCCGCAGCTTCCCGCGGGCCCCATGCAGGGCGGGCCCATGGGCCCCGGCCCCATGCAGGGCGGCCCGATGGGTCCCGGCCCGATGCAGGGCGGCCCCATGGGTCACCCCCAGCAGCAGCAGCCGATGCAGCAGATGCAGCCGGCCCAGGGCCCGGGCGGCGACAGCGCCGCGCGCGTGCTCTCGCTGGCGCAGCAGACCGCCGACCAGGCGATCGCGGAGGCCCGTTCCGAGGCCAACAAGATCGTCGGCGAGGCGCGCTCGCGCGCCGAGGGCCTGGAGCGGGACGCCCGCGCCAAGGCCGACGCCCTGGAGCGGGACGCGCAGGAGAAGCACCGCGTCGCGATGGGCTCCCTGGAGTCCGCCCGCGCCACGCTCGAGCGCAAGGTCGAGGACCTGCGGGGCTTCGAGCGTGAGTACCGGACTCGCCTGAAGTCGTACCTGGAGTCGCAGTTGCGTCAGCTCGAGACCCAGGCCGACGACTCGCTGGCTCCGCCGCGCACGCCGGCGACCGCCTCCCTGCCGCCGTCCCCGTCGATGGCCTCGGCGGGCGCGGGTGCGCCGTCGTTCGGCGGCAACGGCACGATGGGCGGTGCCCCGTCGTACGGTGGCCAGCAGCAGATGTCCCCGGCGATGACCCAGCCGATGGCTCCGGTCCGCCCGCAGGCGCCGCAGCCGATGCAGCAGGCGCCGGCGCCGATGCGCGGCTTCCTCATCGACGAGGACGACAACTGAGGCCGGCGGCCCAGCGCGTGCTGAGCGCGTAGCCGTCGTCGGCAGTCTCAAGGGCCGGGCCCTGGGGTAACCCAGGGCCCGGCCCTTTTGCGTGCGGGGGGAGAGGGCGGGCTGGGGCGCCGTGGGTGCGGCCCGGGCGACGCCTGCGGCGGGCTCCTCCCCCACCCCGCCCCTCCCCGAACCGGGGCGCCGCCCCGGACCCCGGGCGGCGGGGGCGCGGGGACGAGGCCCCGGCGCGCCCGGGGCGGGGCGGCGGCTTCGCGCCGGGGCCCGGCTGCCCGGAGGGCGGGGGTTTTGCGTCGCGGGGGCGCGACGGGCGGGAGTGGCGGCTTCGGCCCAGGCTGGTGGGCGCGGGGGCGAGGCCCCGGCGGGGCCAGGGCGGGCAGCGGCTTCGTGCCGCGAGGGCGCGTCCCGGCCTTCGGCCGGCGGGTCCGCGCACCCGCGACCGGCGGCGGCTTCGCGCCGCAGCGGCGCGACCCGGGCCGGGGGAGGGGCGACCGTTGTGGGCATTCGTTCCGCTGGGGCGGAACGGGTGGGCACAACGCACCAGGGCCGTGCCCGTTCATGGGCGGTGCGGCGGAGGGCCGGCACCAGGGCGATGCCCGTTCGCGGGCGGCACGGCGAAGGGCCCGGTGTCCCGTGGGGGCCGGGCCCTTCGTTGGGAGGGGGGCTACGCCTTGCGGAGGCGGAAGGTGAGGGTCAGGGACTCGTCCTCGAAGGGCGTGCCGAAGGTGTCGTCGGCCGGGCCCTCCGCGAAGTCCGTGGCCAGGACCTCGTCGGCGATGAGGGCCGCGTGGGTGGTGAGGGCCTCCGTCGTCTCCGGGGAGGTGGCGGTCCAGCGCAGGGCGATGCGGTCCGCCACGTCCAGGCCGCTGTTCTTGCGGGCCTCCTGGATCAGGCGGATCGCGTCACGAGCCAGGCCCGCCCGGCGGAGCTCCGGGGTGATCTCCAGGTCGAGCGCGACCGTCGCGCCCGAGTCGGAGGCGACCGACCAGCCCTCCCGCGGGGTCTCCGTGATGATGACCTCCTCGGGCGTGAGGGTGATCGTCTCGCCGTTCACCTCCAGCGTCGCCTCGCCACCGCGCAGCGCCAGGGACAGCGCCGCCGCGTCGGCCGCCGCGACCGCCTTCGCCACGTCCTGGACGCCCTTGCCGAAACGCTTGCCCAGGGCCCGGAAGTTGGCCTTCGCGGTCGTGTCGACCAGGCTGCCGCCGACCTCCGACAGGGAGGCCAGGGAGGAGACGTTCAGCTCCTCCGTGATCTGTGCCTGGAGCTCCTCGGAGAGGTCCGCGAAGCCGCTCGCCGCCACCAGCGCCCGGGAGAGCGGCTGACGGGTCTTCACACCGGACTCGGCACGCGTCGCCCGGCCCAGCTCGACCAGGCGGCGGACCAGCAGCATCTGCTCGGACAGCACCGGGTCGACGAGGGAGGCGTCCGTCTCCGGCCACGAGGACAGGTGGACGGACTCGGGGGCGCCCGGGGTCACGGGGACCACCAGGTCCTGCCACACCCGCTCGGTGATGAACGGGGTGAGCGGGGCCATCAGGCGCGTGACCGTCTCGACCACGTCGTGCAGGGTGCGCAGCGCGGAGGCGTCGCCCTGCCAGAAGCGGCGGCGGGAACGGCGGACGTACCAGTTGGACAGGTCGTCGACGAACGCGGACAGCAGCTTGCCGGCGCGCTGGGTGTCGTACGCCTCCATCGCCTCCGTGACGTCGGCGACCAGCGTGTGCAGCTCGGACAGCAGCCACCGGTCGAGGACCGAGCGGTCGGCCGGCGCCGGGTCGGCGGCGGACGGCGCCCAGCCGGACGTCCGGGCGTACAGCGCCTGGAAGGCGACCGTGTTCCAGTACGTGAGGAGGGTCTTGCGGACGACCTCCTGGATCGTGCCGTGACCCACCCGGCGCGCCGCCCACGGCGAGCCGCCGGCCGCCATGAACCAGCGGACCGCGTCCGCGCCGTGCTGGTCCATCAGCGGGATCGGCTGGAGGATGTTGCCCAGGTGCTTGGACATCTTGCGGCCGTCCTCGGCGAGGATGTGGCCGAGGCAGACCACGTTCTCGTACGAGGACTTGTCGAAGACCAGCGTGCCCACGGCCATCAGCGTGTAGAACCAGCCACGGGTCTGGTCGATGGCCTCGGAGATGAACTGCGCCGGGTAGCGGCTCTCGAACAGCTCCTTGTTCTGGTACGGGTACCCGTACTGCGCGAACGGCATCGAGCCCGAGTCGTACCAGGCGTCGATGACCTCCGGCACGCGGACGGCCTCCAGCGCGCAGCCCTCCGTGGGGCAGCCGAAGGTCACGTCGTCGATGTACGGGCGGTGCGGGTCGAGGCCCGACTGGTCCGTGCCGGTCAGCTCGGTCAGCTCGGCGCGCGAGCCGACGCACGTGAGGTGGCCCTCCTCGCAGCGCCAGATCGGCAGCGGGGTGCCCCAGTAGCGGTTGCGGGACAGCGCCCAGTCGATGTTGTTGTTCAGCCAGTCGCCGAAGCGGCCGTGCTTGACCGACTCCGGGAACCAGTTCGTCTTCTCGTTCTCCTGGAGAAGGCGGTCCTTGACGGCGGTCGTACGGATGTACCAGGACGGCTGCGCGTAGTACAGCAGCGCCGTGTGGCAGCGCCAGCAGTGCGGGTAGCTGTGCTCGTACGCGATGTGCCGGAAGAGCAGGCCGCGCGCGTCCAGGTCGGCGGTGAGCTTCTCGTCGGCCTTCTTGAAGAAGACGCCGCCGACCAGCGGCACGTCCTCCTCGAAGGTGCCGTCGGGGCGGACCGGGTTCACGACCGGCAGGCCGTAGGAGCGGCAGACTTTGAGGTCGTCCTCACCGAAGGCGGGGGACTGGTGGACCAGACCCGTGCCGTCCTCGGTCGTCACGTACTCGGCGTTGACCACGTAGTGCGCCGGGGCGTCGAAGGGGACCAGCTCGAAGGGGCGCTGGTAGGTCCAGCGCTCCATGTCCTTGCCGGTGAAGGACTCACCGGTGGTGACCCAGCCCTCGCCGAGCGCCTTGTCGAGCAGCGGCTCGGCGACGACCAGCCGCTCGTCACCGTCCGTGGCGACCACGTAGGTCACCTCGGGGTGGGCGGCGACCGCCGTGTTGGACACCAGCGTCCACGGGGTGGTCGTCCAGACCAGGAGCGCGGCCTTGCCGGCGAGCGGGCCGGAGGTCAGCGGGAAGCGGACGTAGACCGAGGGGTCGACGACCGTCTCGTAGCCCTGCGCGAGCTCGTGGTCGGACAGGCCGGTGCCGCAGCGCGGGCACCAGGGGGCGACGCGGTGGTCCTGGACGAGCAGGCCCTTGTCGAAGATCTGCTTGAGCGACCACCACACGGACTCGATGTACGCGGGGTCCATCGTCCGGTAGGCGTCGTCGAGGTCGACCCAGTAGCCCATCCGGGTCGTCAGCTCGGCGAAGGCGTCGGTGTGGCGGGTCACGGACTCGCGGCACTTGGCGTTGAACTCGGCGATGCCGTACGCCTCGATGTCCTTCTTGCCGGAGAAGCCGAGCTCCTTCTCGACGGCGAGCTCGACCGGCAGGCCGTGGCAGTCCCAGCCGGCCTTGCGGGCGACGTGGTAGCCGCGCATGGTCCGGAAGCGGGGGAAGACGTCCTTGAAGACGCGGGCCTCGATGTGGTGGGCGCCGGGCATGCCGTTGGCGGTCGGCGGGCCCTCGTAGAAGACCCACTCCGGGCGTCCCTCGGACTGCTCCAGCGTCTTGGCGAAGACCTTGTTCTCGTGCCAGAAATCGAGCACGGCGTGCTCGAGCGCGGGCAGGTCTACCTGGGCGGGCACCTGGCGGTACTGCGAAGACATCGATCTTCCTCCGGCGGATGTTCCTCGTTCCGTCGGAGGGACGAGAGCACGGCTCCCGCGGTACCACCCTCCTTGGCCCCGGGCGCGGACGCCCTGAGCCCCCTCATTGGGGTCGCGACGCCGGGTCTAGTCACCGCGTCCGCATCGACGGCCGCGGCTTTCTTCCGGCAGCTCCGGGGTGATGCTTCACATCGGGCTCGCCCCCGGGCTCTCACCGTCCCCGGGTCGCTCATGGCTGCGTACGACGCTACTCGTCCCCATCCAAGCCTTTCGCTCCGCCCAGTGTACGGGGCCCGGGCGGGGTCGGCCGACCGTTTTACCGGTGACCCGAATGGCCACACGGGCGCGGCGGACTTCCGGCACGGCCAAGTGGGGGAGGTCCGGCGCGGATAACCGGCCGGGGAGCTGGGCACAACCGAGGCAGGCTCGTCCCGCAGGGCGCCGGGGCGGGCGGAATGGGCGGCGTGCCCCGTTGCCGCGGGCTCTGGGCCGATTTATCGTCCCAGCACGATTCGCGAGCAAGATCACAAAATGTGTAAGGGGCCGCGACATGGTGGCGAAGAAGACCGCCGCGAAGGAGACGACGGCCACGAAGACGGCGGTCGCGAAGGCACCGGCCGCGAAGAAGTCCGCGCCCGCGAAAAAGGCCGTGGCCAAGAAGGCCGCGGCCGCGAAGGCGCCCGCGAAGAAGGCACCGGCGAAAAAGGCGCCCGCGAAGAAGACGGCCGCCAAGAAGAGGGCCGACGGAAAGACGGTCGCCATGGAGGCGGTCGTCGACGGGACGGTCGTCGCCGAACCGGTGGAGGCGACGACCCCGGGGAAGAAGAAGTCCGCCACGGGCGGGAAGACCGCCGGGGCCGGGAAGACCGTGACCGAGAAGACAGGAGCCAGGACGGTGGCAGCGAAGAAGACCGCGGGTGGCGTCACGACGGCCGAGACCGACGTCGCGGTGCCCCCGGCACGCGCCGGCGAGCTCGCCGTACGCCCGGGCGAGGACCCCTGGACGCCCGAGGAGGTCGCCGAGGCCCGCAGCGGGCTCCAGTCGGAGGTGATCCGGCTGCGCAGCGAGCTCGCCCACTCCCAGCAGGAGCTGACCGGCCTGATGCGCGACTCCGGCGACGGCGCCGGCGACGACCAGGCCGACACCGGCACCAAGAACATCACGCGTGAGCACGAGCTGGCCCTGGCCGCGAACGCCCGCGAGATGCTGGAGCAGACCGAGCACGCCCTGGAGCGGCTCGACGCGGGCACGTACGGCCTGTGCGAGGTCTGCGGGAAGCCCATCGGCAAGGCGAGGATGCAGGCGTTCCCCCGGGCCACCCTCTGCGTGGAGGACAAGCAGAAGCAGGAGCGCCGGGGCTGACCCCGGCGCACGGCTGTGCCGTACCCTCGGGGCACAGTCAGGCACCTAGGTTGAGGGACTCACGTGGCAGAGGCGGAGAGCGTCATCGGTACGCCGGATTCAGAGGGAGCCGACGAGACGGCCGTTCCCGAGGAGCGGCCGAAGGGCAAGCGGAAGATCGCCGCGCTGTTCGTCGTGGCCCTCGTCGCCTACCTCCTCGACCTCGGCAGCAAGATGCTCGTGGTGGAGAAGCTGGAGGGGCGCGAGCCGATCAAGGTGATCGGCGACCTGCTGCGCTTCGAGGCGATCCGCAACCCGGGCGCCGCCTTCGGCATGGGCGAGGCATTCACGATCATCTTCACCTGCATCGCCGCCGTGGTGATCGTGGTGATCATCCGGCTGTCCCGCAAGCTCTACAGCCTGCCCTGGGCCATCGCCCTCGGTCTGCTGCTCGGCGGCGCGCTCGGCAACCTGACCGACCGCGTCTTCCGCTCGCCCGGCGTCTTCGAAGGGGCGGTCGTCGACTTCATCGCGCCCGCCCACTTCGCCGTCTTCAACCTGGCCGACTCGGCGATCGTCTGCGGCGGCATCCTGATCGTGATCCTCTCCTTCCGCGGTCTGGACCCCGACGGCACCGTCCACAAGGACTGACCTCCCGCGCGGGCCCGAGTTGTCCACAGGGACCGAGCTCACGGACGGAGCACCGCCGACACAAGGCATACTCGACGGGTGAGCACGAGTCCCGAGATCCGCACGCTGCCCGTTCCCGACGGCCTGGAGGGTGAGCGCGTCGACGCCGCCATCTCCCGCATGTTCGGTTTCTCCCGTACGAAGGCGGCCGAGCTGGCCGCCGCAGGCAAGGTCCTGGTCGACGGCGCCGTCGTCGGCAAGTCCGAGCGGGTCAGCGGTGGCGCGTGGCTCGAGGTCGAGATGCCCGGCGCCCCCGCGCCGGTGCAGGTCGTGGCCGAGCCCGTGGAGGGCATGGAGATCGTCCACGACGACGACGACATCGTCGTGATCATGAAGCCGATCGGGGTGGCCGCCCACCCCAGCCCCGGCTGGACCGGCACCACGGTGATCGGCGGCCTCGCCGCCGCCGGCTACCGGATCTCCACCTCCGGCGCCGCCGAGCGCCAGGGCATCGTGCACCGCCTCGACGTCGGCACGTCCGGCCTGATGGTGGTGGCGAAGTCGGAGTACGCCTACACGTCGCTGAAGCGCCAGTTCAAGGAGCGCACGGTCGACAAGCGCTACCACGCCCTGGTGCAGGGCCACCCGGACCCGCTGAGCGGCACCATCGACGCGCCCATCGGCCGGCACCCGAACCACGACTACAAGTGGGCCGTGACCGCCGAGGGCAAGCCGTCCGTGACCCACTACGACCTGATCGAGGCGTACCGGGCGGCCTCGCTGCTCGACATCAAGCTGGAGACGGGCCGCACCCACCAGATCCGGGTGCACATGTCCGCCCACCGCCACCCCTGTGTCGGCGACCTCACCTACGGCGCCGACCCGACCATGGCCAAGCGCCTCGGTCTGACCCGGCAGTGGCTGCACGCCGTGCGGCTCGGCTTCGAGCACCCCGGCGACGGCCAGTGGGTCGAGTTCTCCAGCACCTACCCGGCGGACCTGCAGACCGCCCTCGACCGGATCGCGTCGGAGAGCCGATGACCACGCTCGGTACGGACGCCGAGGCCGCCGGGTCCGCCGAGGCCGCCGGAACCGTGGCGTACGAGGTCCGCGAGGCGCTGGAGCCCGCCGACCGGGACGCCTGCTTCGCGGTGCGCCGCGCGGTCTTCGTCGAGGAGCAGGGCGTTCCCCAGGAGATCGAGTACGACACGTACGACACGACCGCCGTGCACGTGCTCGCGGTCCGCGCGGACGGCGTGCCGCTGGGCACCGGGCGGCTCCTGCACGGGGCGGACGCGGTCGGCAAGACCGGCGCCGACGCCTCGGTGGGCTCCCTCGGCCGGCTCGCGGTGACCCGGGCCGCCCGCGGCCTCGGCGTGGGCGCCGCCCTCGTGCGGGCCATCGAGGACGCGGCCCGCGAGCGCGGGCTCGCCGCCGTCGACCTGCACGCCCAGACGCAGGCCCTCGGCTTCTACGAGCGGCTCGGCTACGAGGCGTACGGCCCCGAGTTCCCGGACGCGGGCATGCCGCACCGCGCCATGCGAAGGGCCCTCTGACCCACCCCGTACCACGGACTCCACGGGGTCAACTGTGGTCAAAACGGACCTGCATGACAGGGTAGGACCGTGGATCAATTGGCCCTGTTGTTCTTGCTGCTGCTCGGCGCCGTGCTGACCGTTCCGCTCGGGGAGCGGCTCGGGCTGCCGGCGCCGGTCCTGATGACCCTCGTCGGGATGGTGCTGGCCTTCCTGCCGTTCGTGCCGAACGTCGACATCCCGCCCGAGTACATCCTCCCGCTGGTGCTGCCGCCGCTGCTCTACGCCTCCGTGCAGCGCACCTCGTGGCGGCAGTTCGCGGCGAACAGACGGCCCATCTTCCTGCTCGCGGTGGCCCTGGTCTTCGTCACCACGGCCGCCGTCGGCACGGTCGCGAACGCGCTGGTGCCGGGCATCCCGCTGGCCGCCGCGCTGGCCCTCGGCGCCCTGGTGGCGCCGCCCGACCCGGTCGCCGCGACCGCCGTGGCCGGCTCCCTCGGGCTGCCCCGGCGGCTCGTGTCGATCCTGGAGGGGGAGGGGCTGTTCAACGACGTCACCGCGATCGTGCTCTACCACGTGGCGATCAGCGCCGTGGTCAGCGGGGAGTTCTCCTGGCCGAAGGCGCTCGGGCAGCTCGTGCTGTCCGCCGTCGTGGCCGTCGTGGTCGGGCTCGTCCTCGGCTGGGTCACGAACAAGCTGATGGGCTTCGTCGGCGACGCCACCCTGCAGACCGGGCTCACCCTCCTCGTCCCGTTCGTCTCCTACGTCCTCGCCGAGGAACTGCACGGCTCCGGAGTCCTCGCGGTCCTCGTCACGGCCCTCTTCCTCGCCGAGTACGCGATCGACGCCGACGACGTGATGGGGCGGCTGGCCGGGCAGACGTTCTGGGAGATCGTCGACACCCTCGTGACCGGCATCGCCTTCGGGCTCATCGGCCTGGAGCTGATCCATGTCTTCGGCGTCGCCGACGACCGCGGCGGGGAGATGCTCGGCTGGGGCGCGGCCGTCGTCGGCGTGGTGGTCGGGGTCCGGCTCCTGTGGCTGCTGCCCGCGACCTGGCTGGCGAAGCGGCTGCACACCCGGCGCGACTACGCCGAGGAGATCCCGGTGAGCTGGCGGGAGACCGTCGTCATGTGGTGGTCGGGGATGCGCGGGGTGGCCTCGGTGGCGCTGGCGCTCGCGATCCCGCTGCGGACGGAGGACGGCTCGCCCTTCCCCGGCCGCGACGAGCTGATCTTCATCGCGTTCTGCGTGATCATCGCCACGCTGGTGGTGCAGGGACTCACCCTGCCCTGGCTGGTGCGCAGGCTGGGCGTGCAGGCCGACACGGACGCCGAGCGGGCCTTCGAGCGGGAGCTGGCGCTGCGCGCGGCGAAGGCGGCCAAGCACCGGCTGAAGGAGATCGAGGAGGTGGAGGAGCTGCCGGAGGAGGTGGCCGAGCGGCTCCAGCGCGGGGCCTTCGACATCGGGGCGAGGATCAGCCCGGACGTGCTGGACGAGGAGCGGCGGGCCGCGTTCGCGCAGCGCGTGGAGCGGGTGAAGGCGGTCCAGCGGATCCAGAAGGAGATGATGTCGGCGGCCCGGCACGCGGTGCTCGCGGCGCGCAGCGAGCCCGGGGCCGACCCGGAGGTGGTGGACCGGGTGCTGCGCCACTTGGATGTGCGCAGCATGCGCTGAGAGCGGTGGCGTTCCGGCCGGGTGGCAGGATGGGCCGCATGGACATCATGCTTTTCCACTCGGCGTACGGCCTGACCCCCGCGGTGGAGGCCGCGGCCGAGAAGCTGCGGGCCGCCGGGCACCAGGTGTGGACGCCGGACCTCTTCGACGGCCGGACGGTCACGACGGTCGAGGAGGGCATGGCGCTGCGGGACGGGATCGGCAAGGACGAGCTGCTGCGGCGGGCGGTCATGGCCGCGGCGCCGTACTCCGAGCGCGGACTGGTCTACATGGGCTTCTCGTTCGGCGCCTCGGTGGCGCAGACCCTGGCGCTGGGCGACGAGAAGGCGCGGGGGCTGCTGCTGATCCACGGCACCTCGGACATCGCGGAGTCGGCCTCGGTGGACGACCTGCCGGTGCAACTGCACGTGGCCGAGCCCGATCCGTTCGAGACGGACGAGTGGCTGTCCTCCTGGTACCTCCAGATGCGCAAGGCCGGTGCGGACGTGGAGGTCTACCGCTACCGGGGCGCCGGGCACCTGTACACCGATCCGGAGCTGCCGGACTGGGACGCGGAGGCGGCCGAGCGGACCTGGGCGGTGGCGCTCGCCTTCCTCGACAGCCTGTAGGGCGCCGGCCGGGCCGCGGACGCACAGGGGTGTGGCCCCCGGGGGATTCCCCGGGGGCCACACCTGTGGTGTCCGGACGTGCGTCAGGCGCGGTACGCGGTCCAGTGCTCGTTCATGCGGGTCACCTGGCCCGTGGTGAACTGGTACATGCAGGCGTCGTACGTGTAGTCCATGAAGTTGTGGATCGGGTCCGCACCGGTCTTGGAGGCGCAGGAGTCACGGCCGGTCGGGCACTCGTAGGCCGGGCTCTTCTCGGCCGGGGTGTCGGTGACGTAGTCGCCGTTGCCGTTGCAGCCGCCCTGGAAGGTGTGGTAGAGGCCCATCCAGTGGCCGACCTCGTGGGTGGCGGTGTCGCCCTGGTTGTAGTTGGCCGCCGAGCCGCCGGGCAGGGAGGCGTCGAGCAGGACCACGCCGTCCATGGTCGGGTTGGACTGGTACGAGGACGGGAAGGTCGCCCAGCCGAGCAGGCCGCCGCTGAGGTTGGCGGTGTAGATGTTCAGCGCGTTGGCGCCGCCCTGGCGGAGGGTCTGCTTCATCTGCTTCTCGGCGGTGGAGCCGGAGGCCAGGTTGTACCAGGTGGGGTTGTCCGTGTAGGTGGTGCCGGCCAGGCTGAACTGGAAGCCCGAGTTCACGTTGCCGGTGCCCTGGCCGCCGAAGGCGGAGTTGAGGACGGCCATCTGGTTGTTGATGTCCGTGGCGGACAGCTTGCCCGTCGTCCCGCTGTGGATGACGTGGAAGTAGACGGGGATGGTGGCCGCGGTGGTGCCGGCGGCGGCCGTGGCGCGGCCCGAGACGCGGGCTTCGGCCAGTCTCTTCTTCAGGTCCTCGTCCATGGCCTTGGCCTGGGTGGCGGTGACCTCGTTGGGCTCCGCCTTGGTGGCGCCGCCCTTGGCCTTGCGGGCGCCGGAGAGGGCCTCGTGGTCGTGGTCGTGGGCGTCGTGGCTGTCCACGCACTCCTCGGCGGCGGCGAGGGTGGTGGTCGACGGGGCCGCGACCGGGGCGGAGAGCGGGGCCAGGGCCAGGGTTCCGGCCATGACGGCGGTGCCGAGCAGACGACGTGTCATACGCGGCGATATACGGACAAGAGCACGCACGGGTGACTCCTCGCGGGGGGTTGTGGAGAGGTACTTCCTCGCCACCGCGGGGACATTACGCGTCCATGTCAGGCTCCGTTGAGGATCGATCAAGCCCAATCATCCGTCGGGCAAAACGGTGCATCGGGAAGAAAAACTTGCGCAGGTTCCGGAGTTTGAGACATGCACGTAACAGAAGAAGCGACGAAGGCGGGCGGTGTGTCCGGATTCGATGCCCCGAACTCACCACCCGCCGTAGCCGTGTGATCTTCTGTTAACAGAAGAGATCATGGCTGAAAATCGTCGTACGGATGACCGAGAGGTGTCCGATGACCGTGCGACGGTGTCCGTCAGTGGACCGGCTGGTACACCCGCTCGACACGCTGCGTTCCGCTGAGCGTGCGATAGGAGCGCGCCCAGGCCGCCGTCGCGAACCGGTCCGCCCGGTCCGAGACCGTGTAGTAGTCCATCTGCGAGCGCTCCGCGGTCACGTCGAGCACGCCGTAGCCGTGGTGGTCCATGTCCACCCACTTCACGTGCCGGTTGGCGGCCTTGATCGCCCCCGCCGCCACCACCGAGACCGTGCCCGGCGCCACGTGCAGCAGGTCGTCCAGGTTGTCCGAGGTCACCGAGGTCACCACGAACTCCGTCGCCGCCGAGGCCGACACCGGATACGTCGACGCCTTCACCGGCACGTCGTTGGCCCAGGCCATGTGGATGTCACCGGTCAGGAACACGGTGTTCCGGATGCCCCGCTCCGTCAGGTGCCGCAGCAGCTCCTTGCGGTCGTCCGTGTAGCCGTCCCACTGGTCGACGTTGATGGCGATGCCCTCCCGGGGCAGCCCCAGGAGCTCGGCCAGCGGGCCGAGGAGGTCCGCCGGGAGCGCGCCGAACGCCACCGGCGAGATCATCACCGAGGTGCCGACCAACTGCCAGGTCGCGTCCGAGGCGGCCAGGCCCGACTTCAGCCAGTCCAGTTGCGCCCGCCCGGTGAGGGTGCGTTCCGGGTCGTCCACCGCGCCGCTGCCCACCCCCGACTGCTGGGAGCGGAAGGAGCGCAGGTCGAGTAGATGCAGATCGGCCAGCCGGCCGAAACGCAGCCGCCGGTAGACCGTGCCCTCGGTCGAGGTGCGCACCGGCATCCACTCGAAGTACGCCTGCTTGGCCGCCGCCACCCGGTCCGCCCAGGCGCCCTCGGCACCCGGCGTGTGGTTCTCGGCCCCGCCCGACCAGGCGTCGTTGGCGATCTCGTGGTCGTCCCAGATCGCGACGACCGGATGGGCCGCGTGCAGCGCCTGGAGGTCGGCGTCCGTCTTGTACGTCGCGTGCCGCAGGCGGTAGTCGGCCAGCGAGACGGTCTCGTGGGCCGGCTGGTGCCGCCGGACGGTGTACTTCGCGTCCGGGTAGGAGCCGGTCCCGTACTCGTAGACGTAGTCGCCGAGATGCAGCACCGCGTCCAGGTCCGTGCGGGCGGCCAGGTGGCGGTAGGCGGAGAAGTAGCCCGCCTCCCAGTTGGCGCAGGACACCACGCCGAAGCGGACGCCGGGCGCGGCGGTGTCGGCGGCGGGCGCGGTGCGGGTGCGGCCCTCGGCGGAGACGGTCCCGCCCGCGGTGAACCGGAACCAGTAGGACGTGGCCGGGCGCAGGCCCCGGACGTCCACCTTCACGGTGTGGTCCGAGGCCGCGGTGGCGACGGCGGTGCCGCTCGCCACGGTCCGGGTGAAGGAGCGGTCCTCGGCCAGCTCCCAGCCGACCTCGGCGTCGGGGCCCAGACCGGAACCGGGCAGGGCGTCGGGGGTGGGGGTGACGCGCGTCCACAGCAGGACGCCGTCGGGAAGCGGGTCGCCCGAGGCGACGCCGTGGAGGAACTGCGGGGCCCCGGTGTCCGCGAGCGCGGTCGGGGCGGTGGCCACCAGAGCCGGGGTCACGACGGCCGTCACGGCGGCGGCCTTCACGACGGTACGGCGACTGGGGGCGGATATGAGCTTACGACTGGTCACGGGCCGTCAGATTACCCACTGGTATGACGAACGGGCAGAGGAGTGCGCAAAGTTCGCCAACTCTTCCCGGCGGGTTTCGGACAGGCCGCCATGGCGGAGCCGTCCTGGTTAATGTGACTGTCCACCAGATCCTTCATCGGCAGCGGGGGGAGCACATCCGATGACCCATCAGCCCTGGTACGACCACGATCCGCGGCAGGGGCCGGTGCCCGGCAATCCGTACGCCTCCGGGCAACCAGGCCCCGGCATCGGCCCCGTGCCCGGCCCGGGCTTCGACCCCGGCTTCGGTGCCGCCCCCGGCCCCGGCCCCGATGCGCAGCCACCCCGTCGGCGGCGCCCGGGCCCCGTCCCGCTGCTCGCCGCCGTACTCGCCCTGCTGCTCGTCGCGGCCGGCGGCGCGTACCTCCTGAAGGAGCGTGCGGCGGACCAGCGCCGTACCGACGCCAAGCCCGGCCCGTCGGCCACCGCGAGCCCCGGCGAGGCCCGCCCGTCACGGACCACCGCCCCGGTCCCGCAGGCGGAGCGGATCCCGACCGCCGCGGAGCTCGCGGCGGCCCGGAAGCCGGGGGAGGCGGCGGCCTGGATCGCCCAGGACCCGGCCGACCTGCCCCGGGGCAGCACCCTCGCCCACAACTTCTGGGTCGTCGGCGACACCGTCGTCCAGGCGGTCTACAAGAAGGTCACCGCCTACCGCCTCACCGACGGCGCCGAGGTGTGGAGCATCCCCCTGCCCCACCCGGTCTGCGAGGTCCCCGTCGACACCACCGCCGACGGACGCGTCGTCGTCGTCCACCGCAATCGCGACTCCGAGCGGGGCAGCCGCTGCGACCAGATGCGGATGATCGATCTGCGCACCGGCCGCCAGGGCTGGCACAAGGAACTCGTCCAGACCGGCAGCATGGACAGCACGATCATCGTCCACGCCGCGATCAGCGGGGACACGGTCGCGGTCGTGCAGGGCATGAAGGCCGCCGCCTACCGGATGGGCGACGGCACCAAGCTCTACGACATCCTCAAGGAGGATCCGGGCGGCTGTTATCCGGACGACGTGGCCGGCGGCCGGCGGCTGCTCGTGATCGACATCTGCGCCCTCGGCGCCGCCGAGAAGGGATACGGCCGCGTGCGGTCGCTCGACCCCGCCTCCGGCCGGGTCCTGTGGCGCCACGACACCCCGCGCGGCCGGAAGATCGACAAGGTGCTCTCGACCGAACCCGTCGTGATCACCACCCTCGACAAGGTGGTGTTCGCCGACGACTGGCGGGTGGTCGCCCTCCACCCCGACGGCCGGGTGCGCGGCACCGTCGACCCCCGGGGGAAGGGCTTCAAGCACTGCGCCGACGCGGGCGACGCGGGCGAGGGGGTGCAGAACTGCCCCGGCGCCGTGGTCGGCCCCGACACCGTCTTCCTCGGCACCGAGGGCAAGCTCGGCGCGTACGACCTCACCACCGGCAAGCTCCGCTGGGGCGTCCAGGAGAACACCGGGCGCCGCCTGCACCCGGTGCTCGCCGCCGGACCCGCGGTCGTCGTCTACGAGGGGGCGACCCCGAGCCGGCCCGGACAGCTCCGGCGGATCGGTCCCGGAGCGGAGAAGGCGGTCCTCCTGCTCCAGCACCCGGCGGCGGCGCGGAAGCAGGAGTACGACACCTTCGCCGGGACCCTGGCCTACGTGAAGGGCCGGTTCCTCGTCGCCCCCTCGACGGTGAGCGGCGACGACGACCGGCCCTCCCCGCGGCTGCTGTCCTTCGCCCCCTGACCCGGGCCGGTCCCCGGTCGGTCCCCGATCGGTCCCCGGTCGGTCCCCGGGGGCCGTTCCCGGTCAGCCCTTCAGGGCCTTCGTCAGGGCCGTGTTGAACTCGTCCACCGTCAGCGGCGGGTTGTCGCTGCCCTCGGCGGTCAGCTTCTTCCCGTCCATCTTCAGGGTCGGCGTCGCCCCGACCCCGCTCGCGTCGAATGCCTTCGACATCTTCATCGCCCAGGCGTCGAAGGTGCCGCTCTCGACGTCCTTCCGGAACTCCGCGTTGCCCTTCAGGGCCGGGACCGAGTCCGCCACCTCCAGGAGGTAGGAGTCCTTGGCGAACTTGTCCTGGCTCTCCTCCGGGTGGAACTTCGTCGAGTACAGCGCCGCCTTGTACTTCAGGAAGGCATCGGGGCTCACGTTCAGCGCGGCGCCCAGCGCGGAGAGGGCGTTCTTCGAGCCCTCTCCCTGGTCGGCGTTGTCGATGAAGGTCGCGCCCACGTACTTGATCTTGTACTTGCCGTCGGTGACGTCCTTGTCGACCGTGGCGCCCACGTTCTGCTCGAAGGTCGCGCACACCGGGCAGCGCGAGTCCTCGTAGATCTCCAGGGTCTTCTTGGCCTCGGGCTTGCCGATGACGACGGTGGTGCCGTTCTCGCCCTCGGTGTTCTTCGGGGCCGTGACGTTCTTCGCGTCCGCCGCCGTCTCCCACGCGGACGGCTTGTTGGCCTGGACGACGGCGTAGCCGACGCCGCCGGCGACGGCCAGGACGCCGACCGCCGTCGCGGCGACGACCAACTGGCGGCGGACCTTCTCCTTCTTGGCCTGCCGCTCCCGCTCGATGCGCAGCCGCTCGCGGGCTGCCGCCTTGTTGGCCTGGCTGTTGCGCTTGCTCATGGTCGTGCTCTCCGTGACTGAGGAGGAAGGAAGAAAGGGGACTGCCGTCCGGCCCGGCCCGCGGCGGGTGCCGGCTCAGACCAGGGCGGGGGCGAGGGCGCGTGCGGGCGTCGTGGCCGGAGCCGGACGCCACGGGCTCGCACCCCACGGCGGTCCCCGCCGTCCCACACAGTGCACGAGCAGCCGGGTACGCGACCGGCGCGGCCGGTCGGCGACGCGTCCGGCACCCCGGGGCGCGGTGCCCGAGACGCGGACGAGGGCCGCCACGAGCAGCAGCGGCAGGAACGCGCAGGCGACCGCCGCCCGCAGCAACCGGGCCAGCGCCCGCTCCCCGCCGCGCAGCCACGCGGCCGCCGAGAGCCCGACCGCCACATGCGCGGCGAGCAGCAGCCAGGGCACGGCCGGATCGGGCGAGGTCAGCAGGGAGGACGCGGTGCCGCTCCCGGCGGCCGCCACGCCCGGCAGGGGAGCGCCCACGGCACCGCCGCACAGCGCGTCCACGTCCAGGCCCACCGAGCGCAGCGAACCGGCGACCGGTCCGCCGGCGGGCCCGTAACAGGCCACCTGCCCGCTGGTGAAGAACGTGTCGGCGGCCAGCTCCAGCGGCACGAGCAGCCCGGCGATCGGGCCGAAGCCGCGCTCACGGCCGGCCAGCGCGTACGCCGCGGCGAAGACGGCCGCCGCGACCGGGACGACCGTCGCGAGCGGCAGCGGCACGCCGGAGAGCAGGACGTGCGAGGCCACGGACAGCGTCACGACCAGTGCCGTGAAGAACGCCGCCCGGAGGGCTCTCAGCTTGATTCCTGCCATGTCCATCGCCGTGGAAGTGTGCCATGCCCGGCCGTAAGACGTCCCTAAGGGCGAGCTGTGAGGCACCCCGGGCGCCTCACAGGCACCTCAGAGTCCCGGGATCCGGCCGTTGCGGAAGAGGTCCACGAAGATCTGGTGGTCGGCACGCGCGCGTGCGCCGTACGCGTGCGCGAAGTCCACCAGGAGCTCGGCGAAGCCCTGCTCGTCGGCCGCGATCGCCGCGTCGATGGCCCGCTCCGTGGAGAACGGCACCAGCGAGTGGCCGCTCGAGTCGTCCGCCGCCGCGTGCATCGTCGCCGTCGCCCGGCCCAGGTCGGCGACCGTGGCCGCGATGTCCTGCGGGTCGTCGATGTCCGACCAGTCCAGGTCCACCGCGTACGGCGAGACCTCCGCGACGAGCTGCCCCGCGCCGTCCAGCTCCGTCCAGCCCAGCCACGGGTCGGCGTGCGCCTGGAGCGCCCGCTGCGAGATCACCGTGCGGTGCCCCTCGTGGTGGAAGTAGCCGCGCACCGCCGCGTCCGTCACATGGCGGGAGACCGCCGGAGTCTGCGCCTGCTTCAGATAGATGACGACATCGTTCTCCAGGGCGTCGCTGTTGCCCTCCAGAAGGATGTTGTACGAGGGCAGGCCGGCCGAGCCTATGCCGATGCCGCGCCGCCCCACGACGTCCTTGACCCGGTACGAGTCCGGGCGGGCCAGGCTCGACTCCGGCAGCGTCTCCAGGTAGCCGTCGAAGGCGGCGAGCACCTTGTAGCGGGCGGCCGCGTCCAGCTCGATCGCGCCGCCGCCCGCCGTGAAGCGGCGCTCGTAGTCGCGGATCTCCGTCATCGACGCGAGCAGCCCGAAGCGGGTCAGCGAGCGGGCCTGGCGCAGCGCGCCGAGCAGCGCGCCCTCGGCCGTGTCCAGCGTGAACGGCGGAAGCTCGTCGTTCTTCGCCCCGGTCGCCAGGGCGTGGATCCGCTCCCGGTAGGAGGCGGCGTAGATCCGGACCAGGTGGGTGATCTGCTCGTCGCTGAGCGCCTTGGCGTAGCCGATCAGCGCCAGGGAGGCGGACAGCCGCTTGAGGTCCCAGGTGAAGGGGCCGACGTACGCCTCGTCGAAGTCGTTGACGTTGAAGATCAGCCGGCCGGTGGCGTCCATGTACGTGCCGAAGTTCTCGGCGTGCAGATCGCCGTGGATCCACACCCGTCCGGTCCGCTCGTCCAGATACGGCCCGCCGTGGGCCTCGTGCTCCAGGTCCTTGTAGAACAGACAGGCCGTGCCCCGGTAGAAGGCGAAGGCGGAGCCGGCCATCTTGCGGAACTTGACCTTGAAGGCCGCCGGGTCGGCGGCGAGCAGCTCGCCGAAGGCGGTGTCGAAGACGGCGAGGATCTGCTCACCGCGCTCGGCGGCGGTGGGCTGGGGGACCGACATCGAAGAAGCCTCCTGGTGCGGGACGCGTGCGGGCGTGGCTCAAAATAGGTGCATGACAAATGGGACAGGTGTTCCCTGTCTCCCAACGCGCGACCGTACCGCTCCGTGCCCGGTCCCTGTCGGCCGAGCGACGTAGACTTCCACGCTGTCCCCCCAGGAATCCGTTCGGAGGCATCCCCCGTGACCAAGCCGCCCTTCACGCACCTCCACGTCCACACCCAGTACTCCCTGCTGGACGGTGCCGCGCGGCTCAAGGACATGTTCAACGCGTGCAACGAGATGGGCATGACCCATATCGCCATGTCCGACCACGGCAACCTCCACGGCGCCTACGACTTCTTCCACTCCGCCAAGAAGGCCGGCGTGACGCCGATCATCGGCATCGAGGCATATGTCGCCCCGGAGTCCCGCCGTACCAAGCGGAAGATCCAGTGGGGCCAGCCGCACCAGAAGAAGGACGACGTCTCCGGCTCGGGTGGTTACACCCACAAGACGATCTGGGCGGCGAACGCGACCGGTCTGCACAACCTCTTCCGGCTCTCCTCCGACGCGTACAAGGAGGGCTGGCTCCAGAAGTGGCCCCGGATGGACAAGGAGACCATCTCCCAGTGGTCCGAGGGCCTGATCGCCTCCACCGGCTGCCCCTCCGGCGAGCTCCAGACCCGGCTGCGCCTCGGCCAGTTCGACGAGGCCCTGAAGTCCGCCTCCGAGTACCAGGACATCTTCGGCAAGGACCGCTACTTCCTGGAGCTGATGGACCACGGCATCGAGATCGAGCGCCGGGTCCGCGACGGGCTCCTGGAGATCGGCAAGAAGCTCGGCATCCCGCCGCTGGTCACCAACGACTCGCACTACACCTACGCGCACGAGGCCACCGCCCACGACGCCCTGCTGTGCATCCAGACCGGCAAGAACCTCTCGGACCCCGACCGCTTCAAGTTCGACGGCACCGGCTACTACCTGAAGTCCACGGAGGAGATGTACGCCATCGACTCCTCGGACGCCTGGCAGGAGGGCTGCCGCAACACCCTCCTGGTCGCCGAGCAGGTCAGCACCGACGGCATGTTCGAGGCCAAGAACCTCATGCCGAAGTTCGACATCCCCGAGGGCTACACCGAGGTGAGCTGGTTCCGCGAGGAGACCATGCGGGGCATGCACCGCCGCTTCCCGGACGGCATCCCCGACGACCGCATGAAGCAGGTCGAGTACGAGATGGACACCATCATCTCGATGGGCTTCCCCGGCTACTTCCTCGTCGTCGCCGACTTCATCATGTGGGCGAAGAAGCAGGGCATCGCCGTGGGCCCCGGCCGAGGCTCCGCGGCCGGCTCCATCGTCGCGTACGCCCTCGGCATCACCGACCTCGACCCGATCCCGCACGGCCTGATCTTCGAGCGCTTCCTCAACCCCGAGCGCATCTCCATGCCCGATGTCGACATCGACTTCGACGAGCGCCGGCGCGTCGAGGTGATCCGGTACGTGACCGAGAAGTACGGCGCCGACAAGGTCGCCATGATCGGCACGTACGGCAAGATCAAGGCCAAGAACGCGATCAAGGACTCCGCCCGCGTCCTCGGCTACCCGTACGCCATGGGCGACCGGATCACCAAGGCCATGCCCGCCGACGTCCTCGGCAAGGGCATCGACCTCGACGGCATCACCAACCCCTCCCACCCGCGCTACAGCGAGGCGGGCGAGGTCCGGGCGATGTACGAGAACGAGCCGGACGTCAAGAAGGTCATCGACACCGCCAAGGGCGTCGAGGGCCTGGTCCGCCAGATGGGCGTCCACGCCGCCGGCGTGATCATGTCCAGCGAGACCATCACCGAGCACGTCCCCGTCTGGGTGAGGCACACCGACGGCGTCACCATCACCCAGTGGGACTACCCGAGCTGCGAGTCGCTCGGCCTGCTCAAGATGGACTTCCTCGGCCTGCGCAACCTGACGATCATGGACGACGCCGTCAAGATGGTGAAGTCCAACAAGGGGATCGACATCGATCTCCTCGCCCTCCCGCTCGACGACCCCACGACCTTCGAACTGCTCCAGCGCGGCGACACCCTCGGCGTGTTCCAGTTCGACGGCGGCCCCATGCGCTCCCTGCTCCGGCTGATGAAGCCGGACAACTTCGAAGACATCTCCGCCGTGTCCGCGCTCTACCGCCCGGGCCCGATGGGCATGAACTCGCACACGAACTACGCGCTGCGCAAGAACGGCCAGCAGGAGATCACCCCGATCCACCCCGAGCTGGAGGAGCCGCTCAAGGAGGTCCTGGACGTCACCTACGGCCTGATCGTCTACCAGGAGCAGGTGCAGAAGGCCGCCCAGATCATCGCCGGCTACTCGCTCGGCGAGGCCGACATCCTCCGCCGCGTCATGGGCAAGAAGAAGCCCGACGAGCTGGCCAAGAACTTCACCATCTTCCAGGCCGGAGCCAAGAAGAACGGCTACAGCGACGAGGCCATCAAGGCGCTCTGGGACGTCCTGGTCCCCTTCGCCGGCTACGCCTTCAACAAGGCCCACTCCGCCGCGTACGGCCTCGTCTCCTACTGGACCGCCTACCTCAAGGCCAACCACCCCGCCGAGTACATGGCGGCGCTGCTCACCTCGGTCAAGGACGACAAGGACAAGTCCGCCGTCTACCTGAACGAGTGCCGCCGCATGGGCATCAAGGTGCTCCCGCCCAACGTCAACGAGTCCGAGGCGAACTTCGCCGCCCAGGGCGACGACGTGATCCTCTTCGGCCTCACCGCCGTCCGCAACGTCGGCTCCAACGTCGTCGAGTCGATCATCAAGACCCGCAAGAGCAAGGGGAAGTACAGCTCCTTCCCCGACTTCCTCGACAAGGTCGAGGCGGTCGTCTGCAACAAGCGGACCGTCGAGTCGCTGATCAAGGCCGGCGCCTTCGACACCATGGGCCACACCCGCAAGGGCCTCGTCGCCCAGCACGAGCCCATGATCGACACCGTGGTCGCCGTCAAGCGCAAGGAGGCCGAGGGACAGTTCGACCTCTTCGGCGGCATGGGCGACGAGGACAGCAGCGAGCCGGGCTTCGGCCTCGACGTGGAGTTCTCCGACGTCGAGTGGGAGAAGTCCTACCTCCTCGCCCAGGAGCGCGAGATGCTCGGCCTCTACGTCTCCGACCACCCGCTCTTCGGCCTCGAACACGTCCTGTCCGACAAGACCGACGCCGGCATCTCCCAGCTCACCGGCGGCGAGCACGCCGACGGCGCCGTCGTCACCATCGGCGGCATCATCTCCGGCCTCCAGCGGAAGATGACCAAGCAGGGCAACGCCTGGGCCATCGCCACCGTCGAGGACCTGGCCGGCTCCATCGAGTGCATGTTCTTCCCGGCCACGTACCAGCTCGTGTCCACCCAGCTCGTCGAGGACGCCGTCGTCTTCGTCAAGGGCCGCCTCGACAAGCGCGAGGACGTCCCCCGGCTCGTCGCCATGGAGCTGATGGTCCCGGACCTGTCCAACGCGGGGACCAACGCGCCGGTCGTCCTCACCATCCCCACGGTCAAGGTGACCCCGCCGATGATCAGCCGGCTCGGCGAGATCCTCCAGCACCACAAGGGCAACACCGAGGTCCGCATCAAGCTCCAGGGCCCGCGCTCGACCACCGTGCTGCGGCTCGACCGGCACCGCGTCCAGCCCGACCCGGCCCTCTTCGGCGACCTCAAGGTCCTCCTCGGACCCTCCTGCCTGGCCGGCTGACCCGGCCGGCGGCCTCCATCCGCCGCACGCGCCGCACGCGCTAGGGGCGCGCCCGTCGTCACGGGCGCGCCCCTGTTGCCGTGGGTGCGTCAGTTGTGGCCGAAGCGCTTCTGACGGCCCTTCCGTGCCATGTCGCCCGGGGTCACCTGGGTGGCGCGCTGCTCGGCCTGGGACTCCATCGCGGTCGACCGGGCGCTCTGCTCGCCGCGCTCGGCCGCCGAGGCGCGCTGACTGCGGTCCTGCTTACGGTTCTTGGCCATGGTGATGATGCCTCCTCGTGGGGATCTGGGGGCCAGGGCCGCTGTCAGACTCACACACCACCGGAAGCGCCGCATTTTGGATCATTACGGACGGTGAGGGCCGCCCCCGCGTGAGATCCGCCACGCCGATGATCCAGTTCCGGACCTCAAGCACACGCGGGTCGGGCAGACTCGGGGGAACCCGGAGCACTTCCGATCCCGAGGTTCCCGAAGAGGTTCCCGAAAGAGCCGACGAGGTTCCCGAAAGAGGGTGGAACACGTGGACCGATGCGTCGTCCTGGTGGACGCCGGCTATCTGCTGGGCGCCGCCGCCAGCCTCCTCGCCGGGGAGCCGGCCCGCTCCCGGATCACGGTCGACCACGCCGCGCTCATCCAGCAGCTCCGCGAACGCGCCGAGGCCGACACCCAGCAGCCCCTCCTGCGGATCTACTGGTTCGACGGCGCCCCCGACCGGGTGCCCCAGCCCGAACACCGCCGCCTGCGGGTGATGCCCCGGGTCACCGTCCGGCTCGGCGCCCTCACCCGCAGCGAGGGACGCTGGGCCCAGAAGGGCGTCGACGCCGCCATGCACACCGAACTCACCGAACTGGCCAGAAACCGCGCCTGCTCCGACATCGTCCTCGTCACCGGCGACGGCGACCTGCTGCCCGGCCTCATGTCCGCCAAGGAACACGGCGTCGCCGTCCACCTGTGGGCCGTCCAGGCCGCCGACGGCGACTACAACCAGTCCGAGGACCTCGTCGCCGAGGCCGACGAACGCCGCGTCCTCGACCGCACCTGGATCACCCGGGCCGTCCGCGCCAAGGACCTCACCGGCCTGTGCGCCCCGCCGCCCGCGCCCCGCCCCGAGATCGCCGCGATCCTCTCCGCGCCCCTGCCCGAATCCGCGCTCGCCGCCTCCGCCGAGCGCGCCGCCGCGGCCGCCGCCCACAACAGCGCCCACAACGGCGGCCACGACCGCTCCGCCCACGGCCCCCACCGGGAGCCCGCCGCGCCCCACGGCCAGGGCCGGGCGACCGCCCCCCGCGCGGGCGAAGGGGCCGACGGCGCGACCGTCCCCGCACCGGGACACGCACCCGGCCACGGCCCCGGTGACGGAGCCGGTCAGGGGAGCGGCACCGGCGACGGAACCGGACATGGACACGGACACGGACACGGGCGAAACGTGCCCACCCCCAAGGACCTCGCCGCCCTCCGCGGCCCCGCCGCCCCCGCCGGCCAGCCGCACCCCGCCGGCGCCACCCTGCGCTGGTCCTCCGACAAGGGCTGGATCGACCGCCCCCCGGCCGCCCTCGGGGAACCCGCCGAGACCGCCTCCCTGCCCACCCTCGCCCAGCTCACCAGCGCCGAACAGCGCTGGGCCGACCGCGAGGAGGACATCACCACCGTCGGCGGCGACCCCTACGAGGTCGGCCAGGTCTTCGCCCGCCGCTGGCTCGACCGGCTCCCCGAGCCCGGCCACGTCCCCAAGCTCGCCACCATGTACCCCCGCATCCCCCACCGCATCGACGGCGAGCTCCTGCGCTACGCCGCCCGCTTCGGCCTGCTCGCCCACAAGGACGACCAGATCGACGAGCACGACCGCTACGCGATCCGCGCCGGATTCTGGCGCGAGATCGACGTCCACGCCGCCGTCCAACACGCCCCCGCGCCCGAGGAGAGCCGGGGCACCCCGTAGGCTCCTCCCTTGTGAGTACGGTGTGCGCGGTGCGGGACCTGGTGAAGACGTACCCCGCCACACGCGGCAGACGCGGAGCGCCCGCGACCCCCGAGGTCCGGGCCACCGACGGGATCAGCCTCGATGTGGGCGGCGGCGAGATCTTCGGCCTGCTCGGCCCCAACGGCGCCGGCAAGTCCACCCTCGTCCGCCAGCTCACCGGACTCATGCGGCCCGACTCCGGCACCGTCCACCTCCTCGGCCACGACATCGTGCGCCACCCCGAACGCGCCTCCCGGCTGCTCGCCTACCTCGGGCAGGAGTCCACCGCCCTCGACGAGCTGACCGTCGCCCTCGCCGCCGAGACCACCGGCCGGCTGCGCGGCCTCGGCGCCCGTGAGGCCCGCGCCGCCCGCGACGCCGTCCTCGACGAGCTCGGCCTCACCGACCTCGCCGCCCGCCCGCTGAAGAAGCTCTCCGGCGGCCAGCGGCGGCTCGCCTGCGTCGCCGCCGCCCTCGTCGGCGAACGGCCCCTCCTCGTCCTCGACGAACCCACCACCGGCATGGACCCCCTCGCCCGCCGGGCCGTCTGGGCCGCCGTCGACCGGCGCCGCGCCGAGCACGGCACCACCGTGCTGCTCGTCACCCACAACGTCATCGAGGCCGAGACCGTCCTCGACCGGGTCGCCGTCCTCGACCGCGGCCGGGTCATCGCCTGCGACACCCCCGCGGGACTCAAGGAACGCGTCGCCGGAGACGTACGGGTCGAGCTCGTCTGGCGCGAACGCGCCCCCCTCGACGTCCCCGAGGTCGCCGCCCTGCGCACCTCCGCCCAGGAGTCCGGCCGCCGCTGGGTGCTGAGGCTCGCCCCCGACGAGGCGCGGGCCGCCGTCGCGGCCGTGACCGGAGGCGCGGCGTTCGCGGCCCTCGACGACTTCACCCTGGCGACACCGAGCCTGGAGGACGTGTACCTGGCGCTCGGCGGCGACACCCGGGGACTGGTGAAGGCGTGATCCACAGGTCGAACGTCAGGAGCTGGACGAGTTGAGCACCCTGCCCGCCGAGGCCCCGGGGGCCGCGGTCGCCGGCGAGCCGGTCCGGGACCGGGCCGCGGAAGGCGCCGCGCCCCTCGCCCCGCGCGCCCGGCTGCTGCCCGCGCTCGCCGCGGTCTACCGCGCCCAGCTCTCCCGCGCCCGGGTGTCCCGCATCCCGCTGCTCTTCGTCGCGACCTTCCAGTCCGTCGGGATCATGGTCCTGATGCGGGGCGTCGTCGACGGCGGCGCGGAGGCGCGGGCCGTCGTCGCCGGCTCCGCCGTCCTCGTCGTCGCCTTCGTCGCCCTCAACCTGCTCGCCCAGTACTTCGGGCAGTTGCGGGCCGGCGGCGGCCTCGACCACTACGCCACCCTGCCGGTGCCGCCGGCGGCCGTGGTCCTGGGAGCGGCCGGGGCGTACGCCTCCTTCACCGTGCCGGGCACCGTGATCACCGCGGTCATCGGCTCGGTGCTCTTCGGACTGCCGCTCGGACACCTGTGGATCCTGGCGGCCGTCGTGCCGCTGTCCGGCGCGGCGCTCGCCGGGCTCGGCGCGGCGCTCGGCCTGCTGGCGCCGCGTCAGGAGCTCGCCACCCTCCTCGGCCAGCTCGGCATGTCGGCGGCGCTGCTGCTCGGCGTGCTCCCCGCCGAACGGCTGCCCGCCCCGATCGGCTGGGCCCGGGACCTGCTGCCCTCCACCTACGGGGTCGAGGCCCTGGCCCGTACCTTCGACCCCCATCCGGACTGGGCGGCGGTCTGCGTCGACCTCGCGGTGTGCGGGGCGGTCGGGGTGGTGTCGCTGGCGGTGGCGACATGGGCGTACCGAAGGGCGGCGGTCCGCTGAGGCGGCACACAGCCGCACCTGGCACGATGGCGTGGTGACCGCACCTCTGACTCCGCCGCACCAGCCACCGCCGCACGACTCCGCCTGGCCCGCGCCCGATCCGGCGCTGCCCGCACCGGACGGCGCCCCCAGCACGGCCACCGAACTGCGGCAGGCCGCCGTCGTGACCGTCGTGTCGGCGGTGGCCGGAGCCCTGCTGGGACTGCTGTGGATGTGGCTCGCGCCGAGGGTCGTGCTCGTCTCCGACGGCAAGGCGGTCTTCCTGCGCGACGGCGAGGGCGAGGCGGCCATCGGCATGGACGGAACGTTTGTCCTGCTCGGTCTCGGCTTCGGGGCGCTGGCCGCGGCCCTGGTCTTCCTGATCCACCGCCACGGCGGCATCGCCCTCGTCATCGGACTCGCGGTGGGCGGCGTGCTCGGCTCGCTGCTGGGCTGGGGCGTCGGCGCCTGGCTCGGCCCGGAACGCGATGTCGTCGCCCACGCCAAGGCGGTCGGGCCCGACGTCCTCTTCGAGGCGCCGCTGGACCTGAACATGGCGGCCGCGGCGGTGCTGGCCTGGCCGGTCGCCGCGATGATCGTGCACCTCGCCCTGACGGCCGTCTTCGGCCCGCGCGACCCGGAGCCCGAGGACGGGCCCTGGCCGCCGATGCCGAGCCCGCAGATCTGACCCCGGGCCCGCTCCCGTGCTTCTTCGGCCTAGCCCCGGCCGATCGGGGCCACCACCGCGTCCGTGAGGGCCGCCAGGTCCTGGGGAGCCAGCTCGACCTCCAGGCCCCGGCGGCCGGCCGAGATGCAGATCGTCGGGTGCGTGGCGGCCGAGGAGTCCAGGACCGTGCGCAGGCGCTTGCGCTGGCCCAGCGGCGAGATGCCGCCGCGGACGTAGCCGGTGGTCCGTTCCGCCGCGACGGGGTCGGCCATCGCCGCCTTCTTGCCGCCGACCGCCGCGGCCAGGGCCTTGAGGTCGAGCTGGCCCGCGACCGGGACCACCGCCACGGTCAGCTCGCCGTCCACGTCCGCCACCAGCGTCTTGAACACCCGGTCGGGGGAGACGCCGAGCGCCTCGGCCGCCTCCTCGCCGTAGGAGGGGGTCGACGGGTCGTGGTCGTAGGAGTGCAGCGTGTAGGGCGTGCCGGCGGTGGTCAGGGCGACGGTCGCCGGGGTGCCGCCGGTGGGCTTCTTCTGCTTCTTCGCCACGGTTTCCTCGGGTCAGTTCGGACTGGTCGGGGCGCGGGTCAGGTCCACGGCCGGCAGGGACGGCAGATGCCGGATGACCGCCGTCTCGGAGCGCAGCAGGGTCAGTTCCTCGCGCAGCCGCGTCGCCGTGTCCGGTGCCTGGAGCAGCCGCTGCTTGGACGGGGTGTCGAGCACCGCCGCCGCGGCGACCAGGTACGAGACGACCGAGGGGTCGTCCGGCAGTTCGCTGGTGGTCAGGGAGCGCTCCCGGGCGCCCGCGAGGCGCTTCTGGTACGCGCGGAAGGCGCGCAGCACGCCCTCGGCGAGGGTGCCCGCCTCGTCGCCCTGCTCCTCCGGGATCTCCTCGACCTCGGCGGTGAGGAAGGGGCCGCTCGCGTCGACGGAGAGCAGCTTCACCCGGGTGGTGCCGGTGGCCATCACCTCGAAGCCGCCGTTCGCGCGCTCCCGGATCGACGCGGCGTCGGCCACGCAGCCGACCCGGTGGAATGCCTGGATCGGGTCCGGTCCGAAGCCGGCCGCCGGGCCCTTCTCCGGCAGGGCCGTCTGGTCCGGCAGGCCCGGGGCCGTCGGGGCGACCTCACGGCCGTCGCGGATCGCCACGACGGCGAAGCGCCGCGGCTCGGACTCGTCCGTCGCGAGCAGCGCCCGCATCATGGCGCGATAACGCTCCTCGAAGACGTTCAGGGGCAGCACGAGGCCCGGGAACAGCACCGTGTTGAGCGGGAAGAGAGGCAGACGGGCGGTGGTCACAGCCGCCAAGCCTAATGGCCGTGGGGCCGGCTCCCGTCGCCGGTTCCGGACCCGTCGCGCAGCCGGGTGCGGCGGGCCACCTCCCGTACGGCACCGGCGCGGGCGTCGAGGAAGGCGCGCAGCGGGTCCTCGGCCACCAGCGTCCACGGGAACGTGGTCGCCTGCGGTCCGATCCGCGCGAACTCGGCGAGGGCGTCGTGCCAGCGGCCCCGCTCCACCAGGACGTGGACCAGCAGATTGCGCACCTCCGCCGGCCACAGGTCGCCGGCCGGGTACTCGGCCGACAGCGCGAGCGCCCGGTCCGCCGCCGCGTCGATCCGGTCGCCGCCCACCGCCTGACCGGGCGCGGGCCCGGCCAGCAGTTGCGAGAAGGCCGCCCGCACCGGCAGCGCCTGGACGAGCGAGCCCGGCAGCGCGTCCTCCGCGGCCTGCTCGGCGAAGTCGAAGCACTCGCGGTGCGAGCCGTACCACTGCGCCGACAGGTATTTGAGGGCGGCGACATGGCTGCCGTAATGGTTCGGGGCGCGCCGCACGGCCTGCTCCCACAGCGCCTCGAAGGCGGTGTGCCCCGCGTGCGTGCCGCGCGCCTGGTCCAGGGCGAGCCGCCACGGCACCGGGTCGCGCGGCGCCGCCTCGGCCGCGGCCTCGATCAGCGGCCCGAGGTCGCGCAGCCGCTCGGCCCTGGCCGGCGACTCCCACGCCCTGCGGACCGCCAACTGCGCCTTCACGAGCAGGGCGTCCGGGTCGTGCGGCGTCACCGCGAGCCAGTGGCCCAGCCAGTCGTCCCTGCGGTACGCGAAGGCGCTCAGCCGGGTCACATAGCGGTCCCGGTCCTCCCACTCGGCGGCGTCCCGGGTGGTGGCGAGCAGCTTGGCGGTCGGCTCCGGGTCACCGAGCGCGGCGGCGACCAGGGCCGGCGCCAGCCGCTCGTCCGGCGCGTCGAGCAGCACGTCGTCGTCCGGCGGGAGCCCTGCGGAGAGCCGCGGGCTGTGCCGGACCATACGGGCGGTGCCGATCAGGGCGCGGAGCAGTGACATCGTGCGAAACATTCAAAACCGCAGGTGAGGGCGGCGCCAGTGGAGGGCTGTGAAGCTTTGGTGGCGGCCGGAAGGTTGTGCTGACGGGGGTCAAGACAGCGTAAAGAAAGGGGTGAGACGGTGCCGAACGCGACCCCCGTCCCGCGTCACCCGCGTCTGAGCAGACGCGAAGCCCCGGCCGCCACCGTCGTGGCCAGGACCCAGCCCAAAAGGATCAGCGCGGTCGACGCCCACTGCCAGAAGCCCTGGAGCCGCCAGTGCCCGACCTGCCCGAGGTCGATCACCGGAAGCAGCAGATCGAGCGCGTACAGCGTCGCGTTCCACTCCGGGGTCTCGCCCGGTTTCAGCGGCTCCGGCGCGCTGTGGGAGAACGCCACCGCGCCCGCCGCCCACAGGATCGCCATCCACAGGGCCGCCCGGCCCGGCCGGTAGCCGTACGCCACGGCCAGGTCCTGGACGTAGCCCCACAGCTTCCCGGCCAGCGGCAGCGTCTCCCGGCGCCGCCGCTGCTTGGCGAGCAGCACCTCGCGCGCGTCGGCGTCCTCCCCGCTGCTGCGCAGCACCGCGGCCAGCCGCTCGTACGGCTCCGGCGCGTACTCCGGGGTGGCCGCCGCCACCCACTCCAGGCGCCGGGCCAGCGGGAAGTGCCCGTAGGGCACGAGGGTCTCGTAGATGAAGCCGTTCATCGCGAGCCCGCCCGGGCCCGGCCAGCTCGTGGACAGGTCGATCAGCGTCACCACCTTCGCCCCGTTGAGCACCACCCGGCCCTCCTCGGGGCGCTCCCCGTTGAACCGCAGCTCCGGGGTCACGATCCGGCGCAGCGACACC
The DNA here is from genome assembly GCF_040612775.1 of Streptomyces sp. NPDC006339. Lineage (NCBI taxonomy): Bacteria > Bacillati > Actinomycetota > Actinomycetes > Kitasatosporales > Streptomycetaceae > Streptomyces > Streptomyces sp. NPDC006339. The sequence goes on along the minus strand of NZ_JBEXQW010000014.1, from coordinate 71,074 downwards.
TCCTCGCGGCGCGAGCCGTCCAGCAGGAACCGGGCGTACTGCAGGTCCACCGAGTCACCGAAGCGGCCGTCGTCAAGCCGCACCCCGCCGTGGCACTCGACCGGCTTGCGCCGGGCGCCCTGGGACGGCGTCACCCCGTACGGCGGGGTGGCCGTCGTGTTCCCCGACGTCTCGTACACCCACGCCGCGTTCAGATAGAGGGTGCGCTCCACGGTGAGCTGCGGCGCGTTCAGCGCGCGGCGCTGCTGGGCGCCGCGGAGCACGCTGCCGCGCAGGCTGAGCGACACACCGACCTTCGCCCCGCGCAGGCTCACCTCCCCGTACGTCTCGATCAGCTCGGCCTGGAGGTCCTGGGCGACCGACAGGCCGTCCGCCGTGATCGCCCGGCCGCGCCGGTCGGGCCACACCTGGATCTGGTTGATCAGCAGATCCGTGCCTATCTGGGCGTCGGTGAGCCGGATGCCCCGCTCGACCCGGCAGCGCGGCAGGTGGAGGTCGCCCTCCGTGTGCAGCCGGGCCGCCTCCAGACGGGGGATGAGGCACTCGACCATCCGCAGCGTGCCGAAGCGGGCCTCCGGCAGCGCCACCTCGCCGTCGAAGCGGCAGCCGTTCAGCTCCACATACGGCCCTATCGTGCCGCCCGCCAGGTTGAGCACCCCCGTGATCCGCGCCCCGCGCAGCTTCAGCGCCGCGACGCGCCCGGCCCGCGCCGGCGGCCCGTCGAGCAGCAGCAGGGCCACGATCTCGGCCCGCACGCTGCGCTCGGGGCCCCACGGCGTGCCCACCGCGAACGGATCGTCCCGCTCCGCCACCCCCTCCCGCAGATCGCAGCCGTCGCCCACCTGAAACGCCGTCCACATCTCCCGCTCGGGCCCGGTCAGGCCCTCCGGCATCCCGTCGTCCTCGCGCGGCTCGGTCACTGCCGCCCCCTCGCTTTCCACGACTCCGTTTCCCGGATTCGTACAGCCGTTCTTCCCGCTGAGTGACGGACTGAACGCTAACGGTCAGGAGTGGCGACAAGACGCCAGAGTGGCCCGTATCAGCCAGTGATACGGACGACGGACGTTCCTGGCCGTCTGAGAGAATTGACCCGTGATCTCTCGAATCGATCTGCGCGGCGACGCCCTCCCTGAGGGTTCCGCCCTGCGTGACCTGCTGCCCCGTGCCGAGTTCGACGTGGAAGCCGCCCTGGAGAAGGTGCGGCCGATCTGCGAGGGCGTACGGCATCATGGCGCGGCCGCGGTGATCGACTACGGGGAGAAGTTCGACGGCGTCCGCGTCCCGAGCCTGCGCGTCCCCGCCGAGGAGCTGACCCGCGCCCTCGACGAGCTCGACCCGGCCGTCCGCGCCGCCCTGGAGGAGTCGATCCGCCGGGCCCGCCTGGTCCACCGGGAACAGCGCCGCACCACCCACACCACCCAGGTCGTGCCCGGCGGCACGGTCACCGAGAAGTGGATCCCGGTCGAGCGCGTCGGTCTCTACGTGCCGGGCGGGCGTGCCGTCTACCCGTCCTCCGTCGTGATGAACGTCGTCCCGGCCCAGGAGGCCGGTGTCGAGGGCCTGGCCGTCTCCTCCCCGCCGCAGAGGGAGTTCGGCGGCCTGCCGCACCCGACGATCCTGGCCGCCTGCGCCCTGCTCGGCGTCGACGAGGTCTACGCCGCCGGCGGCGCCCAGGCGATCGCCATGTTCGCCTACGGCACCGAGGGCCCCGACGGCTGCGCCCCGGTCAACCTGGTCACCGGTCCCGGCAACATCTACGTCGCCGCCGCCAAGCGCCTCCTCAAGGGCCGTATCGGCATCGACGCCGAGGCCGGCCCGACCGAGATCGCCGTCCTCGCGGACTCGACCGCCGACCCCGTGCACATCGCCGCCGACCTCATCAGCCAGGCCGAGCACGACCCGATGGCCGCCTCGGTCCTCGTCACCGACTCCGAGGAGCTCGCCGAGGCCGTCGAGGCCGAGCTGAAGGCCCAGGTCGCCGTCTCCAAGCACGTCGACGACCGGATCGTCCCCGCCCTCTCCGGCCGCCAGTCCGCGATCGTCCTCGTCGCCGGCCCGGACGACGGCCTCAAGGTCGTCGACGCCTACGGCGCCGAGCACCTGGAGATCCAGACCGCCGACGCCGCCGCCGTCGCCGACCGGGTCCGCAACGCGGGCGCGATCTTCGTCGGCCCCTGGGCGCCGGTCTCCCTCGGCGACTACTGCGCGGGCTCCAACCACGTGCTGCCCACCGGCGGCTGCGCCTGCCACTCCTCGGGCCTGTCCGTGCAGTCCTTCCTGCGCGGTGTCCACATCGTGGACTACACGCGCGACGCGCTCGCCGAGGTCGCCCACCACGTGGTCACCCTCGCCGAGGCCGAGGACCTGCCCGCGCACGGCGCCGCCGTCAAGGCCCGGTTCGGGTGGAAGGTGCCGGAGAGCAAGTGACCTCGAACGACACCCTCCGGATCGACGACCTCCCGATCCGCGACGAGCTGAAGGGCAAGTCGCCCTACGGCGCGCCCCAGCTCGACGTGCCCGTCCAGCTCAACACCAACGAGAACCCCTACCCGCTGCCCGAGCCGCTCGTGGCCCGGATCGCGGAGCGGGTCGCCGAGGCCGCCCGCGGCCTCAACCGTTACCCCGACCGGGACGCGGTCGAGCTGCGCACCGAGCTCGCCCGCTACCTCACCCGTACCGGAAAGCACCCGGTCGAGCGCGGCAACGTGTGGGCCGCCAACGGCTCCAACGAGGTGCTCCAGCAACTGCTGCAGACCTTCGGCGGCCCCGGCCGTACCGCGATCGGCTTCGAGCCCTCGTACTCGATGCACGCCCTGATCGCCCGCGGCACCGGCACCGGCTGGATCTCCGGCCCGCGCAACGAGGACTTCACCATCGACGTGGCGGCGGCGCGGCGGGCGATCGCCGAGAACCGGCCCGACGTCGTCTTCATCACCTCGCCCAACAACCCCACGGGGACGGCGGTCGAGGCCGAGACCGTCCTCGCGCTGTACGAGGCCGCCCAGGCCGCCAAGCCCTCGCTGGTCGTCGTCGACGAGGCATACGTGGAGTTCAGCCACCGGGAGTCGCTGCTGCCCCTCATCGAGGGCCGGCCGCACCTGGTGATCTCCCGGACCATGTCCAAGGCGTTCGGCGCCGCCGGACTGCGCCTGGGCTACCTGGCCGCCCACCCCGCCGTCGTCGACGCCGTGCAGTTGGTCCGCCTCCCGTACCACCTCTCCGCCGTCACCCAGGCCACCGCGCTCGCCGCCCTGGAGCACACCGACACCCTCCTCGGGTACGTCGAGCAGCTCAAGGCCGAGCGCGACCGGCTGGTGGCCGAGCTGCGCGCCATCGGCTACGAGGTCACCGAGTCCGACGCCAACTTCGTCCAGTTCGGACGCTTCGACGGAGCCCGCGGCTCCCACGAGGCATGGCAGAAGATCCTCGACCGGGGCGTCCTGGTCCGGGACAACGGCGTACCGGGCTGGCTGCGGGTCACCGCCGGCACCCCCGAAGAGAACGACGCGTTCCTCGACGCGGTTCGTGAGCTGAAGAAGGAGCAGAACGCATGAGCCGCGTAGGCCGCGTTGAGCGCACCACCAAGGAGACCTCCGTCGTCGTCGAGATCGACCTCGACGGCACCGGAAAGGTCGACGTGTCGACCGGGGTCGGCTTCTACGACCACATGCTGGACCAGCTCGGGCGGCACGGTCTGTTCGACCTGACCGTGAAGACCGACGGCGACCTCCACATCGACTCGCACCACACGATCGAGGACACCGCCCTCGCCCTCGGCGCCGCCTTCAAGCAGGCGCTCGGCGACAAGGTCGGCATCTACCGCTTCGGCAACTGCACCGTCCCGCTGGACGAGTCGCTCGCCCAGGTCACCGTCGACCTCTCCGGCCGCCCGTACCTGGTGCACACCGAGCCCGAGAACATGGCGCCGATGATCGGCTCCTACGACACGACGATGACCCGGCACATCCTGGAGTCCTTCGTCGCCCAGGCGCAGATCGCCCTGCACGTCCACGTCCCCTACGGGCGCAACGCGCACCACATCGTCGAGTGCCAGTTCAAGGCCCTCGCCCGCGCCCTGCGCTACGCCTCCGAGCGCGACCCGCGCGCCGCCGGCATCCTCCCGTCGACGAAGGGCGCGCTGTAACCGTGAACGGACTCTCCACCGTCCTGATCGTCGTCGGGCTCTTCCTGCTCGGCGGCATCTACTCCTTCGTCAAGCAGCAGATGCCCAAGGGCCTGATCGTGCTGCTCTCCATCGGTGCCGCCATGTGCCTGTCGGCCGGCGTCCTGCGTCTGGACGTGTGGTCATGAGCGCGGCCGCACCGAAGAAGGTCGTCGTCTTCGACTACGGCTTCGGGAACGTGCGCTCCGCCGAGCGCGCCCTCGCCCGGGTCGGCGCCGACGTCGAGATCACCCGCGACTACGACAAGGCGATGAACGCCGACGGGCTCCTCGTCCCCGGCGTCGGCGCCTTCTCCGCCTGCATGCGGGGCCTCAAGGACGCCCGCGGCGACTGGATCGTCGGCCGCCGCCTCTCCGGCGGCCGGCCCGTCATGGGCATCTGCGTCGGCATGCAGATCCTCTTCGCCCGGGGCATCGAGCACGGCGTGGAGACCGAGGGCCTCGACGAGTGGCCCGGCACGGTCGAGCCGCTGAAGGCCCCGGTCGTGCCCCACATGGGCTGGAACACGGTCGACGCGCCCGCCGACACCGAGCTCTTCGCGGGCCTGGACGCCGACGCCCGGTTCTACTTCGTGCACTCCTACGGGGTGCGCGACTGGACCCTGGAGGTCGGCAACCCCAACCTCCGCGCGCCCAAGGTCACCTGGGCCACGCACGGCGAGCCGTTCGTCGCCGCGGTGGAGAACGGCGCCCTGTGGGCGACCCAGTTCCACCCCGAGAAGTCCGGCGACGCCGGCGCCCAGCTCCTCACCAACTGGATCGGAACGCTCTGATGTCCCGCACGCTTGAACTGCTCCCCGCCGTGGACGTCCGGGACGGCCAGGCGGTCCGTCTCGTGCACGGCGAGTCCGGCACCGAGACGTCCTACGGCTCCCCGCTGGACGCCGCCCTCGCCTGGCAGCGCTCCGGCGCCGAGTGGCTGCACCTGGTCGACCTGGACGCCGCCTTCGGCACCGGCGACAACCGGGAGCTGGTCCGCCAGGTCACCGAGGCGATGGACATCAAGGTCGAGCTGTCCGGCGGCATCCGCGACGACGCCTCGCTGGCCGCCGCCCTCGCCACCGGCTGCACCCGGGTCAACCTGGGCACCGCCGCCCTGGAGACCCCCGAGTGGGTCGCCAAGGTCATCGCCGAGCACGGCGACCGGATCGCCGTCGGCCTGGACGTGCGCGGCACCACGCTGAAGGGCCGCGGCTGGACCCGCGACGGCGGCGACCTCTACGAGACGCTGGCCCGCCTCGACTCCGAGGGCTGCGCCCGTTACGTCGTCACCGACATCGCCAAGGACGGCACGCTGCAGGGACCCAACCTGGAGCTGCTGCGGAACGTGTGCGCGGCCACCGACAAGCCGGTCGTCGCCTCCGGCGGCGTGTCCTCCCTGGACGACCTGCGCGCCATCGCCGGGCTCGTCCCGCTGGGCGTCGAGGGCGCGATCGTCGGCAAGGCGCTGTACGCGAAGGCGTTCACCCTGGAGGACGCCCTGAAGGCGGTGGCCGCCGCATGAGCGACTCCGTACGCAAGGTGGTGACGGGCGCCCCCTGGGAGGAGCAGTTCGGCTACTCCCGCGCGGTCGAGCTGCCGAACGGGACCGTCCTGGTCTCCGGCTGCACCTCCGTGATCGGCGGCCAGATCGCCGACGGCGGGCCGTACGAGCAGACCGTGAACTCCTTCAACGTGGCCTTCGAGGCCCTCAAGCGGCTGGGCCTGGGCGCCGAGCACGTCGTGCGCACCCGCATGTACCTCACGCACGCGCGGGACGTCGACGAGGTCGGCCGCGCCCACAAGGAGCTGTTCGACGCCGTCCGACCGGCCGCGTCGATGATCATCGTCTCCGGTTTCGTCGACCCGCGCCTGGTCGTGGAGGTCGAGGTCGAGGCGTACCGCCCCGAGGGCGAAGGCCCCGCGGGCGAAGGAGGTGCCGCGGCATGAGCGTCGCCGTACGAGTGATCCCCTGCCTGGACGTGGACAACGGCCGGGTGGTCAAGGGCGTCAACTTCCAGAACCTGCGGGACGCGGGCGACCCGGTCGAGATGGCCAAGCTGTACGACGCCGAGGGCGCCGACGAGCTGACCTTCCTGGACATCACCGCCTCCTCCGGCAACCGGGAGACCACCTACGACGTGGTGCGCCGCACCGCCGAGCAGGTCTTCATCCCGCTGACCGTGGGCGGCGGCGTCCGCTCGGCCGACGACGTCGACCGGCTGCTGCGGGCCGGGGCGGACAAGGTGGGCGTGAACACGGCCGCCATCGCCCGTCCCGAGCTGATCCAGGAGATCGCCGAGCGCTTCGGCCGCCAGGTCCTCGTCCTGTCCGTGGACGCCCGCCGCACGGCGACCGGCTCCTTCGAGGTGACGACGCACGGCGGCCGCAAGGGCACCGGCATCGACGCCGTCGAGTGGGCGCACCGGGCGGCCGAGCTGGGCGCGGGGGAGATCCTGCTCAACTCGATGGACGCGGACGGCACCAAGGACGGCTACGACACGGAGATGATCGCGGCCGTACGCAAGCACGTGACCGTGCCGGTGATCGCGTCCGGCGGTGCGGGGCGGCTGTCCGACTTCCCGCCGGCGATCGAGGCGGGTGCGGACGCGGTGCTCGCGGCGTCGGTGTTCCACTTCGGTGATCTCCGGATCGGCGAGGTCAAGCAGACGCTGCGGGAAGCGGGCCACGAGGTCCGCTGAGGCCGGCTTCCGCCGGTGCTGAGGGGCTCCTCCGGGAGCCCCTCTTCTCGGACCGGATGTGCAGGATTATTTGTGCAATTTCTATTGCGCAAGTTTTCTTGCGTATCTACGGTCAGGGCATGACCCCGCCCTCTTCCGAACCCGAGACCCGCCGGATCACCGATCTCGGCACCCTCAAGGCCATCTCGCACCCGCTGCGCATGCGCCTCTACCGCGCCCTGTTCGTCGCCCGCACCGCCACCGCGTCCCAGCTCGCCGAGCAGGTCGACGAGGCCGTCTCCCTCGTCAGCTACCACCTGCGCAAACTCGCCGACGGCGGGCTCGTAGAGGAGGCTCCCGCCCAGTCTGCCGACGGCCGCGAGCGCTGGTGGCGCCCCAGCTCCTACGGCTTCAGCATCCGCGAGGAGGACATCCGCGACACCCCCGAGCTCGTCGCCGCGAACGCCGCCTTCGGCCGCACCCTCGACGAGCAGCGCACCCAGATGCACCGCCGCTTCCTCGACGAGCGCCTCACCTGGTCCGACGCGTGGCGCTCCGCCGCCGTCAGCTCCGAGTGGCTGCCCCGCCTCACCGCCGCCGAGCTCGCCGCCCTGGGCGAGGAGCTGGACGCCGTCGTCAGGAAGTACGACCAGGCCGCCCGCGCCGCCGAGGCCGCCGGCCACACCGAGGGCCGCGAGAACGTCGCCGTCCACCTCCACGGCTTCCCCTACCGCGCATGACCGCCACCCCGCCGGCCACCGCCGCCCCCTCCCGCGCCGTTCGGCCCGCGCACCGGGACCCCGGGGTGCTGCGCTGGGTCGGCGCGTACACCGCGTCCACCCTGGGGGACAGCGTCTACCACCTCGCGCTCGCCTGGGCCGCCGTCAGCGGCGGCAGCCCCGGCCAGGCGGGGCTCGTCATGGCCGTCGCGGCCGTGCCCCGGGCGCTGCTCCTGCTCGGCGGGGGAGTGGTCGCGGACCGCCTCGGTCCGCGGCGGGTCGTCATCGGATCCGACGCCGTCCGCTGCGTCGTCGTCCTCGGCCTCGCCGCGACCCTCCTCGTCGCCTCGCCCGGCCTGTGGGTCCTCGCCGCCGTCGCCCTCGTCTTCGGGGCGGTCGACGCCCTGTTCCTGCCCGCCGTCGGCGCCCTGCCGCCCCGCATCGCCGCCCGCGACCAGCTCGCCCGCGTCCAGGGCATGCGCGGCCTGGCCCAGCGCCTCGGCGCCGTCGTCGGCGCCCCGCTGGGCGGCCTCGCGGTCGCCGTCGGCGGCCCCTCGACCGCCTTCGGCCTCGCCGGACTGCTCTTCGCCTTCTCGCTGCCCCTGCTGGGCGCGCTCCGGCTGCGCCCGCTGCCCGTCGGCGAGTCGACCGGCACCGGCTCCGGCACCGGCACCGACACCGACACCGATACCGATACCGACACCGGCACCGGCACCCGCACCGGCTCCGGCACCGCGCTCGGCGACCTCGCCGCCGGGCTGCGCTACCTGCGGGGCCACCGCCTCCTCGGCCCTCTGATGGTCATCGTGCTCCTCAGCGACCTCGGCTTCGTCGGCCCGCTCAACGTGGGCCTCGCCGTCCTCGCCGAGCAGCGCGGCTGGGGCGCGTCCGGCATCGGCTGGATCCTCGCCGGCTTCGGCACCGGCGCCGGCGCCGCCTCGCTCGTCCTGACCGTCCGCGGCCGCGTCCCGCGCGCCGGCCTGGTCAGCGGCTGGACCATGCTCCTCGGCGCCGCCGCGATCGCCGCCCTCGGCCACGCCGCACCGCTGCCCGCGGCCGTCGGCCTCGCCCTGGCCGTCGGCCTGTTCGCCGGACTGTCCGGGGCGCTGTGCACCGCGCTACTCCAGACCGCCTGCGACCCCGCCTACCTCGGCCGCGTCACCGCCGTGGCCGGCCTCTGCTCCCTCGGTCTCGCCCCGCTCACCTTCCCGCTCACGGGCACCGCGATCGGCCTGTGGGGCCCCGGCCCGGTGTACGGGGTGAGCGCGGCCGTCTGCGCCCTCTCCGGCGTCTACGGCCTCGTCGTCACCTCCGTACGCAAGGCCGAACTGCCCGGATAGGCCCGCGCCCCGGGCCGCCCCGGGCCGCCCCGGGCCACCTCGGCCGCGCCGGCCGCCCCGAGCGGAAAGCCCGCTCAGATCCCGAGCTGCTTCGCCGTGTGCAGCTTCTCCACGGCCTCCTGCTCCCCGTCCAGCTCCACCTTGGCCGCGTCCTGCCGCCCGAAGAGGAACATCGTCAGCTCGCCCGGCTCGCCGGACACCGTCACCACCGGCGTGCCGCGGTGCGCCACCACCGTCTGGCCGTTCGGGCGGCGCAGCACCAGGCCCACCGGTGCCTTGCGGCCGAGGAGACGCGCGGACTTCTCCAGGCGCGACCACAGCGTGTCGGCGAAGACCGGGTCCAGCTCGCGCGGCGACCAGTCCGGCTGTGCCCGGCGCACGTCCTCGGCGTGGACGTAGAACTCGACGACGTTCGCGCCCTCGTCCACCTGCTTGATCGTGAACGGGGACAGCCGCGGCGGACCCGTACGGATGAGCTGGATCAGCTCCTCGTACGGCTTCCCGGCGAACTCCTCCTGCACCCGGTCGAGCCGCGCCTTCAGCGCCGGCACGGGAACGACGGCGCCGGCCGCCGCGTCCGGGCGGCGCTCCCGCACCACCACATGGGCCGCCAGGTCCCGGGTCCGCCACCCCTCGCAGAGCGTCGGAGCGTCCGGACCGGCCGCCTCCAACAGATCGGCGAGCAGAAGCCGTTCACGCTTGGCATGGGTCGACATGGTCGCCAGCGTACGGCGATCTCCGCCGGTCCGCCCAGTGGACGCACCGCCGGACACCGTCCCCGCTCACGGCACAATGGCGCCATGAGCAGCACGCCCCGGACCCCCAGCGACCTCGACCCGGCCATCGCCGCGCGCCTCAAGCGCGGCGCGGACGGCCTCGTCCCCGCCATCGCCCAGCAGTACGACACCGGCGAGGTGCTCATGCTGGGCTGGATGGACGACGAGGCGCTCCACCGCACCCTCACCACCGGCCGCTGCACCTACTGGTCCCGCAGCCGCCAGGAGTACTGGGTCAAGGGCGACACCTCCGGTCACGTCCAGCACGTCAAGTCGGTCGCCCTCGACTGCGACGCCGACACCGTGCTCGTCAAGGTCGACCAGGTCGGCGCCGCCTGCCACACCGGGGCACGCACCTGCTTCGACGCCGACGTCCTCCTCGCGGCCGAGTAGGGTCTGGCGCCATGGATCTCGAGACCTTCCGCAAGCTGGCGGCCGACCGCCGCGTCATCCCCGTCAGCCGCAGACTCCTCGCGGACGGCGACACCCCGGTCGGGCTCTACCGCAAGCTCGCCGCCGAACGCCCCGGCACCTTCCTCCTCGAATCCGCGGAGAACGGCCGCTCCTGGTCCCGCTACTCCTTCATCGGCGTCCGCAGCGACGCCACCCTGACGGTGCGGGACGGCGCGGCGCACTGGCTCGGCACCCCGCCCGTCGGCGTCCCCGTCGACGGCGACCCGCTCGCCGCCCTGCGCGCCACCGTCGAGGCCCTCCACACTCCCCGTGACCTGGCCTCCGGCATGCCGCCGTTCACCGGCGGCATGGTCGGCTACCTCGGCTACGACATCGTCCGCCGTCTGGAGCGCATCGGCGAGCACGGCCGCGACGACCTGAGGCTGCCCGAGCTCACCATGCTGCTCACCAGCGACCTCGCCGTCCTCGACCACTGGGACGGCACGGTCCTGCTGATCGCCAACGCGATCAACCACAACGACCTGGACACCGGGGTCGACGAGGCGTACGCGGACGCCGTCGCCCGCCTCGACGCGATGGAGGCCGACCTGGCCCGCCCCGTCGCGACCGTCCCCGCCGCCCTGCCCGCCTCCGAGCTGCCGGAGTTCTCCGCGCTGTGGGGCGGCCCGGCCTACCAGGACGCCGTCGAGGACATCAAGGAGCGCATCCGGGCCGGCGAGGCGTTCCAGGTCGTGCCCTCGCAGCGGTTCGAGACCCCCTGCACCGCCTCCGCCCTCGACGTCTACCGGGTGCTGCGGGCCACCAACCCCTCCCCGTACATGTACCTCTTCCGCTTCGAGAACGGCTTCGACGTCGTCGGCTCCTCGCCCGAGGCCCTGGTCAAGGTCGAGGACGGGCACGCGATGCTCCACCCGATCGCCGGCACCCGGCACCGCGGCGCGACCCCGCAGGAGGACCACGACCTCGCCGAGGAACTGCTCGCCGACCCCAAGGAGCGCGCCGAGCACCTCATGCTCGTCGACCTCGGCCGCAACGACCTCGGCCGGGTCTGCGAGCCGGGCTCCGTCGAGGTCGTCGACTTCATGTCGATCGAGCGCTACTCGCACGTCATGCACATCGTCTCCACCGTGACCGGCAAGGTCGCCGAGGGGAAGACCGCCTTCGACGTCCTCACCGCCTGCTTCCCCGCCGGCACCCTCTCCGGGGCGCCCAAGCCGCGCGCGATGCAGATCATCGAGGAGCTCGAACCCTCCCGCCGCGGCCTGTACGGCGGCTGCGTCGGCTACCTCGACTTCGCCGGCGACTCCGACACCGCCATCGCCATCCGTACGGCGCTGCTGCGCGACGGCACCGCGTACGTGCAGGCGGGCGCAGGCGTCGTCGCCGACTCCGACCCGCTCGCCGAGGACAACGAGTGCCGCAACAAGGCGGCGGCCGTCCTCCGGGCCGTCCACACGGCGAACCGGATGACCACGGCCGGGTGACCGCGACCGGAGGGCCATGACGGGCCACCTCGACCGGGTCACGACGACCGGATGACCGGCTTTTGGGCCGGTAGGGGATAGTGGGGTACGTGAGTGCCGTACCCGTACCCCAGCCCCGAGCCGCCCGAACGGGCGGCGCCGCCCCCTCCGGCGCCCGCCGCAGCCTGGCCGCGGCCCTGCTGCTCGGCGCCCTCGGAGCCACCGTCGTACTGCTCTCCGCCGGCCAGATCTGGGCCGAGGGCACCGCTTCCGTCGGCGGCGGCACCGTCCCGGTGGAAGCCGACGGCGGCGCCGTCACCGGCGTGCCGACCGCGCTCGCCATCGTCGGCCTCGCCGCGCTCGTCGCCGTCTTCGCCGTCCGCCGCGCCGGCCGCACCCTGGTCGCCGCCCTGCTCGCCCTCAGCGGCGCCGGAGCGGCCGTCGCCGCCGTCCTCGGCGCCTCCGACAGCGCCGCCCTGAACGCCGAGGCCGCCCGCATCAGCGGCAACACCTCCGCCGTCGTCGGCGGCCTCAGCCACACCGCCTGGCCGTACGTCACCGCCGCCGGCGCCCTCCTGATCCTCGCCGCCGGGCTCTTCGCGCTCCGCTTCGGCACCTCCTGGCCCGCCATGGGCGGACGCTACGAGCGCTCCGGCGCCCCCCGCGCCGCGCGCCGCCCCGCGCCCGTCGACCCCGACCGCCCCGAGGACCTGTGGAAGGCCCTCGACCGCGGCGAGGACCCGACGCACGGGTAGCGTGCTCCCCGCACCGGTCGCGACGCGTGACCGTTCGGGCACCCCGATTCATCGCCGCGCCCGCATGTGCGGAAGAATGAGTCGTCACCACCGAGCAACACCAACGAGGAGCAACTCATGGCGGGCAGCGCCCACGGACACACCCCGGCCGCCTGGACCGGTGTCATCATCTCCTTCATCGGCTTCTGCATCGCCGGAGTCTTCATGGTGGCGGCCAACGTGCCCGGTTTCTGGGCCGGTATCGGCGTCACCCTCCTCGGCGGTGTCGTCGGCGGTGCGATGAAGATCGCGGGCCTCGGCATGCCGAAGGAGTCGGCCGCCGTCGCCGCCGCCCGCGAGGCCGCGACCAGCCGCGCGCTCGAGAAGGCCCGCGCCTGACACCCCCGCGTCACCCCGAAGGCGCAGCCCCGCGACACGGGGCTGCGCCTTCGCGCGTCAGCGGCGAGAATCACCGGGTGGACCCGAACCCGACGGCGGGAGCCGTGCCCGACCCGAAGACCCTCCCGGCCCCCTGGGGGCCCGCCTCCGGCCCGCACCGGGCGGCCCCGCACCAGGACCCGTACCAGCACTCGTACCAGGCCCCCCACCAGGAGCCGTACGGCACTACCCCGCCGCCGCCCAAGCCGCTCGCCCGACGGCTGCTCGCCCCGCTCGGCGCCCTCGCCGGCGTCGCCGCCGCCTTCGCGTACGTCGGGACCGTCGACCCCAACGAGCCCGGCCACTACCCCGTCTGCCCCCTCCTGCGCTTCACCGGCGTCTACTGCCCCGGCTGCGGCGGCCTGCGCAGCGCCCACGCCTTCGCCCACGGCGACCTCGGCGCCGCCCTCGGGTCCAACGCGCTCGCCGTCGTCGGCTACGGGATCTTCGCGGTCGTCATGGTCCTCTGGCTGGTTCGCGCCGTCCGCGGCGTGCCGATGCGGTTCGTGATCCCCACGGCCTGGTGGTGGGGGATCGGCGCCGTCCTGGCCGTCTTCACCCTCGTACGGAACCTTCCCTTCGGCTCCGCGCTGGCCCCCTGACCTCGCCCGACCCCGCCGGGAAGTCCCAGTAAATGGGACGCGGCTCCAACCGATGCGGGTTGGGAGCCCACCTGCGGATACCATCGACATGGCTGAACAACACCGTCACCAGTCCCGGAAGGGGGCCTCTCGCGTGAGTGTGCTCGACGAGATCATCGAAGGCGTGCGCGCCGACCTCGCAGAGCGGCAGGCGCGGGTCTCCCTCGACGAGCTCAAGGAGCGCGCCGCCAAGGCCCCGCAGGCCAAGGACGGCGTCGCCGCACTGCGCGGCGACGGCGTCAAGGTGATCTGCGAGGTCAAGCGCTCCAGCCCGTCCAAGGGCGCGCTCGCCGCCATCGCCGATCCGGCCGGCCTCGCCGCCGACTACGAGGCGGGCGGTGCCGCCGTCATCTCCGTCCTCACCGAGCAGCGCCGCTTCGGCGGCTCGCTCGCCGACCTGGAGGCCGTGCGCGCCCGGGTCGACATCCCGGTCCTGCGCAAGGACTTCATCGTCACCGCGTACCAGCTCTGGGAGGCGCGGGCGTACGGCGCGGACCTCGCGCTGCTCATCGTCGCCGCCCTGGAGCAGGAGGCCCTGGTCTCCCTCATCGAGCGGGCCCAGTCCATCGGTCTGACGCCGCTGGTCGAGGTCCACGACGAGGAAGAGGTCGAGCGGGCCGTCGAGGCGGGCGCCCGTGTCATCGGCGTCAACGCCCGTAACCTGAAGACCCTCAAGGTGGACCGCTCCACCTTCGAGCGCGTCGCCCCCGAGATCCCGGCCGGCATCGTCAAGATCGCCGAGTCCGGCATCCGCGGCCCGCACGACCTGATCGCCTACGCCAACGCCGGGGCCGACGCGGTCCTGGTGGGCGAGTCGCTGGTCACCGGGCGCGACCCCAAGGCCGCCGTCGCCGACCTCGTCGCCGCCGGCGCCCACCCGGCCCTCCGGCACGGCCGGAGCTGACCGCACCATGCCCATCGCCGCCCGCCTCGCCCGTGGCTGCCGCCCCCGCGGCTGCCGCGCGCCGGCGCGCCGGGTGCACGGGCGTCGCGTGCGGTACGTGATCGGCGACGAGCCGGGTCAGGTCAACGGCATGCGATGGCGCCCGCGCCAAGCGCGCGTCTCCTGACGTCTTCTCCGTAGCGCCCCGGCGCCCGCGTGGGCCTGCGGCCCGCCCGTCGCCTCCCGTTGTGGGCATTCGTTCCGCTGGGGCGGAACGGGTGGGCACAACGGACGGCGCCCCTTGCCGGGCCTAGGCTCCTGTTGCTTTGACCCGCACCGCGAGTGCGGTGCCGTCGTGGTGCGGCTAGGAACAGGTGCGGAACGCGCCCGCATGGGCGCCGTCCCGTGTGCCCACCCGTCCCGCCCTGCGGGACGATTGCCCACACGGGCGGGCCACAGGCCCGCACCGGCGCGAGGGCGGGCACCGCCCTGCGGGACGATTGCCCACATGGGGGCGGGGGCCTGCGGACGTACAGGCGACGCGCGCACGCCGTGATCACAACCGTACGCGTAACCCGGGGCACCCGCCCCGCGAGGAGCAACCGCATGACGATCAGCGAGTTCTTCATCCCCGACCCGGAGGGTCAGGTCCCGTCTCCCGAGGGCTACTTCGGGGCCTACGGCGGCAAGTTCATCCCGGAGGCCCTCGTCGCCGCCGTCGACGAGGTCGCCGTCGAGTACGACAAGGCCAAGAACGACCCCGAGTTCGCCCGCGAGCTCAACGACCTGATGGTCCACTACACGGGCCGGCCCAGCGCCCTCACCGAGGTGCCCCGGTTCGCCGAGCACGCCGGCGGCGCGCGGATCTTCCTCAAGCGGGAGGACCTCAACCACACCGGCTCGCACAAGATCAACAACGTGCTCGGCCAGGCCCTGCTGACCAAGCGCATGGGCAAGACCCGCGTCATCGCCGAGACCGGCGCCGGACAGCACGGTGTCGCCACCGCCACCGCCTGCGCCCTGTTCGGCCTCGACTGCACCATCTACATGGGCGAGATCGACACCCAGCGGCAGGCCCTCAACGTCGCCCGCATGCGCATGCTCGGCGCCGAGGTCGTCGCCGTGAAGTCCGGCAGCCGCACCCTCAAGGACGCCATCAACGAGGCGTTCCGCGACTGGGTCGCCAACGTCGACCGCACCCACTACCTCTTCGGCACCGTCGCGGGCCCGCACCCCTTCCCCGCCATGGTGCGCGACTTCCACCGGGTCATCGGCGTCGAGGCCCGCCGGCAGATCCTGGAGCGCGCCGGCCGCCTCCCCGACGCGGCGATCGCCTGCGTCGGCGGCGGATCCAACGCCATCGGCCTCTTCCACGCCTTCATCCCGGACGCCTCCGTCCGGCTGATCGGCTGCGAACCGGCCGGCCACGGCGTCGAGACCGGCGAGCACGCCGCCACCCTCACCGCCGGCGAGCCCGGGATCCTCCACGGCTCCCGCAGCTACGTCCTCCAGGACGAGGAGGGCCAGATCACCGAGCCGTACTCGATCTCGGCCGGGCTCGACTACCCCGGCATCGGCCCCGAGCACGCCTTCCTCAAGGACAGCGGCCGCGGCGAGTACCGGGCCGTCACCGACGACGCCGCCATGCAGGCCCTGCGGCTGCTGTCCCGCACCGAGGGCATCATCCCGGCCATCGAGTCGGCCCACGCCCTGGCCGGAGCCCTGGAGGTCGGCAAGGAGCTCGGCAAGGACGGGCTGCTCGTCGTCAGCCTCTCCGGGCGCGGCGACAAGGACATGGACACCGCCGCTCGCTACTTCGGGCTGTACGACACGGACGCCACGGTGGCCGCCGACCAGGCCGGCACCGCCGAGATCGAGGGGGACGCCAAGTGACCGGGAACATCGAGCTGCTCGGCCACACCCTCGCTCAGGCGAAGGCCGAGAACCGGGCCGCGCTCATCGCCTACCTCCCGGCCGGATTCCCGACCGTGGACGGCGGCATCGCCGCGATCAAGGCGGTCTTCGACGGCGGCGCCGACATCGTCGAGGTCGGCCTGCCGCACAGCGACCCGGTCCTCGACGGGCCGGTCATCCAGACCGCCGACGACATCGCCCTGCGCGGCGGCGTCAAGATCGCCGACGTGATGCGCACGGTGAAGGAGGCGCACGAGGCCACCGGCAAGCCGGTCCTCGTGATGACCTACTGGAACCCCATCGACCGCTACGGCGTCGAGCGCTTCACCGAGGAGCTCGCCGCCGCCGGCGGCGCCGGCTGCATCCTGCCCGACCTGCCGGTCCAGGAGTCCGCCCTCTGGAGGGAGCACGCCGACAAGCGCGGACTCGCCACCGTCTTCGTCGTCGCCCCCAGCAGCAGGGACGAGCGCCTCGCCACCATCACCGCGGCCGGCTCCGGCTTCGTCTACGCCGCCTCGCTCATGGGGGTCACCGGCACCCGCGAGTCCGTCGGCGAACAGGCGGCCGACCTCGTCCGCCGCACCCGGGCCGCCGGCGACCTGCCGGTCTGCGTCGGTCTCGGCGTCTCCAACGCGGCCCAGGCGAAGGAGGTGGCCGGCTTCGCCGACGGCGTGATCGTCGGCTCCGCCTTCGTCCAGCGGATCCTCGACGCCGACGGCGACGAGAAGGCCGCGCTCGGCGCCGTAAGGGAACTGGCGGCCGAACTCGCCGAGGGCGTCCGCCGCACCTCGTAACCCATACGGGTGGATTCACGACCGGGGAGGCGCGCACGTGCCTCCCCGGTTCGTTGCTGTGGGCGTGAGCGAGAAGAACCGAGACGGTAGTAGCAGGAGCGCGCGGGAGCGCCTCCAACAGCAGCGCGAGCGCGAGAAGGCCCGCGAGAAGCAGCGACGTGTCCTCATCGTGTCGGCCGCGGTGGTCGGTGTCCTCGGCCTGGCCGCGGTCGTCGGCGTGATCGCCGCCAACACCGGGGGCAAGGGCAGCTCGGACAAGGCCGGCCCGGTCGTCCCCCCGGCCGGCGCCGTCGGCGGCGACAAGCCGGCCATCCAGACCGGCAGGGCGGACGCCCCGTCCACCCTCGCCGTCTGGGAGGACTTCCGCTGCCCGGCCTGCGCCTCCTTCGAGAACGCCTTCCGGGACACCATCCACGAGCTGGAGGCGTCCGGCGCGCTCAAGACCGAGTACCACCTCGCCACCCTGATCGACCGGAACATGGGCGGCAGCGGCTCCCTGCGGGCCGCCAACGCCGCCGCCTGCGCCCAGGACGCCGGGAAGTTCACCGCGTACCACGACGTGCTGTACATCAACCAGCCGCAGGAGACCGACGACGCGTTCGCGAAGAACGACAAGCTGATCGAGCTCGCCGCGAAGGTCCCCGGGCTGGACACGCCCGCCTTCCGGAGCTGTGTCGAGGACGGCACCCACGACGGCTGGGTCGACAAGTCGAACGAGGCGTTCCGCAAGAGCGACTTCCGCGGCACGCCGTCCGTCCTGCTGAACGGCGAATCGATCTTCCCGACGAAGGGGAACGAGCAGATCTCCCCGGAGAACCTGAAGAAGTGGGTCGCCGAGGCCAACAAGGGCAAGAAGCCGGGCACCGCCTCCCCGGCCGCCGGAGCCGCTCCGTCCCGGTAGCCGCGTCCCCGTGGCTTTCGCCCCGGTAGTTACGGAGACGTTGCCGGGGCGGCTGCCGTCGGGCCCGCCCGGCAGGGTAGCGTCGGTCCTGCCATGGACCTTGCCTACATTCCCAGCCCGTCGACCGGCGTGATCAATCTCGGACCGATCCCGCTGCGCGGCTATGCCTTCTGCATCATCATCGGTGTCTTCGTCGCCGTCTGGCTCGGCAACAGGCGCTGGATCGCCCGGGGCGGCACCGCCGGCACGGTCGCCGACATCGCCGTCTGGGCGGTGCCGTTCGGCCTCGTCGGCGGCCGGCTCTACCACGTGATCACCGACTACCAGTTGTACTTCAGCGAGGGTGAGAACTGGGTCGACGCCTTCAAGATCTGGGAGGGCGGTCTCGGCATCTGGGGCGCCATCGCGCTCGGCGCGGTCGGCGCCTGGATCGGCTGCCGCCGCCGTGGCATCCCGCTCCCGGCCTACGCGGACGCCATCGCGCCCGGCATCGCGCTGGCCCAGGCCATCGGCCGCTGGGGCAACTGGTTCAACCAGGAGCTGTACGGCAGGCCGACCGACCTGCCGTGGGGCCTGAAGATCAGTGCCGGCGCCAACCGGGTCGAGGGCGTCTACCACCCGACCTTCCTCTACGAGTCGCTGTGGTGCGTCGGCGTCGCGCTCCTGGTCATCTGGGCCGACCGCCGCTTCACGCTGGGCCACGGCCGGGCCTTCGCGCTCTACGTCGCCGCGTACTGCGCGGGCCGCGGCTGGATCGAGTACATGCGGGTCGACGAGGCCCACCACATCCTCGGTCTGCGGCTGAACGTATGGACCGCGATCATCGTGTTCCTGCTGGCCGTCACGTACATCGTGATCTCGGCGAAGGTCCGTCCGGGCCGCGAGGAGATCGTGGAGCCGAAGAAGGCGACCGGTTCCGGCGAGACGCCCGCCGAGAGCGACGCCGACGACGAGACCGCCGAGGACGCGGCCCCGTCCGACAAGGTCTCCGTGGTCAAGGACGCGACGGGCACGAAGGACGCGAAGGCCGAGAGCGAGGCCGAGGCCGACGCGGCCGAGGACGGCGCCGAGGCCGAGGCCAAGGACAAGGACGGTGCCGGCAACGGCGCCGGCGGGCGCTGACCCGTCCGCACAACGCACGGCGGAGGGCCGCCGGGACCACGGGTCCCGGCGGCCCTCCGCCGTTTTCCGTGCTCTCGGCGGCCTAGGCCGTGTCTTTCGGATCTTGCCGGGCTCGCGGCGTCTGGCACGCACGTTCGCCGCGTTGTCGTCGGTCGCCGATGCTCCGCATGGACTCCCTCCTCCGCCTTGCGATCGCACGCACCAGACGCCGCTCCCTGATCCGGCCTGATCCAAAAGACACGGCCTAACGCTCCTTCTGGGCGAGGCGCAGGAGGTGGTCGGCGAGGGCCTGGCCGCCGACCGGGTCGCGGGAGATGAGCAGCAGGGTGTCGTCGCCCGCGATCGTGCCGAGGATCGCGTGGAGTTCGGCCTGGTCGATGGCCGACGCGAGGAACTGGGCGGCGCCCGGCGGGGTGCGGAGCACCACCAGGTTGGCCGATGCCTCGGCGGAGATCAGCAGTTCGCCGGAGAGGCGGCGCATGCGCTCCTCCTTGGCGGACTCGCCCAGCGGGGCCTGCGGGGTGCGGAAGCCGCCCTCGCTGGGCACGGCGTAGATGAGTTCGCCGCCGGTGTTGCGGATCTTCACCGCGCCGAGCTCGTCGAGGTCGCGGGAGAGCGTCGCCTGGGTGACGCTCAGCCCGTCGTCGGCGAGGAGCTTGGCGAGCTGGCTCTGCGAGCGCACCGGCTGCCGGTTGAGGATGTCGACGATCCTGCGGTGGCGCGCGGTGCGGGTCTGCGGAACCGACGGCCCTCCGTGCTCGATTTCCTGCGCGTCGGTCATCGTCGTCTCATTCTCCGGTTCGTCCTTGCCCGTTCGCCTCGTCGAGGACACCGGGCAGGGCCTGGAGGAAGGCGTCCACCTCCGCGTCGCCGATGACGAGCGGCGGCATGAGCCGTACGACATCGGGGGCGGGCGCGTTCACCAGGAGACCGGCGTCCTGAGCCGCCTCCTGCACCTGCGGCGCGAGGGACTCGGTGAGCACGATACCCAGCAGAAGGCCCGAGCCACGGACGTGGGAGACCAGTGGGTGACCCGATGCCTCGATTCCGTCGCGCAGCTTCTCGCCGAGCCGCTTGACCTCGTCGAGGCGGCCGTCGGCGACGAGGGTGTCGAGGACGGCGAGTCCGGCGGCGCAGGCGACGGGGTTGCCGCCGAAGGTGGTGCCGTGGTGGCCGGGCGTGAAGAGCTCGGCGGCCGCGCCGAAGGCGACGGTCGCGCCGATCGGCAGGCCGCCGCCGAGGCCCTTGGCGAGGGTGACCACATCGGGGTCGACGCCCTCGTGCGCCTGGTGCTCGAACCAGTGGCCGGTCCGGCCGATGCCGGTCTGCACCTCGTCGAGGACGAGGAGGGTGCCGGTGGCGCGGGTGATCTCGCGGGCCGCCTTCAGGTAGCCGGCGGGCGGGACGACGACGCCGTTCTCGCCCTGGATCGGCTCGATGACGACGAAGGCGGTGTCCTCGGTGACGGCGGCGCGCAGGGCGTCGACGTCGCCGTACGGCACGTGGGTGACGTCGCCGGGCAGCGGCAGGAAGGGGGTCTGCTTGCCGGGCTGGCCGGTCAGGGCGAGGGCGCCCATGGTCCGGCCGTGGAAGCCGCCGGTGGTGGCGACCATGTGGCGGCGGCCGGTGAGCCGGCCGAGCTTGAAGGCGCCTTCGTTGGCCTCGGCGCCGGAGTTGCAGAAGAAGACCTTGCCGGGGCGGCCGAAGAGGCCGAGGAGCCGTTCGGCGAGGGCGACGGGGGGCTCGGCGACGAACAGGTTGGAGACGTGGCCGAGGGAGGCGATCTGCCGGGAGACGGCCTCGACGACGGCCGGGTGGGCGTGGCCGAGGGCGTTGACGGCGATGCCGCCGACGAAGTCCAGGTACTCCTTGCCGTCGGCGTCCCAGACCCGGGCGCCCTCGCCGCGGACGAGCGGCAGCCGGGGCGTGCCGTAGTTGTCCATCAGCGCGTCCTGCCACCGCTGGGTCAGATCGGCGTTGCTCATCACGACTCCCCCGTCGTCTCGTCGGGCACGACCATCGTGCCGATGCCTTCGTCCGTGAAGATCTCCAGCAGGATCGAGTGCTGGACGCGGCCGTCGATGACGCGGGCCGTGGTGACGCCGTTGCGTACGGCGTGGAGGCAGCCCTCCATCTTGGGGACCATGCCGCTGGAGAGCTCGGGAAGGAGTTTCTCCAGTTGGCTCGCGGTGAGCCGGCTGATGACCTCGTCGCTGTTCGGCCAGTCCTCGTAGAGGCCCTCGACGTCGGTCAGGACCATCAGCGTTTCGGCGCCCAGCGCCGCAGCGAGTGCCGCAGCCGCCGTATCAGCATTGACGTTGTAGACATGGTCGTCGTCCTGGGAGCGGGCGATGGAGGAGACGACGGGGATGCGTCCGTCGTCGAGGAGCGCCTGGATGGCGCCGGTGTCGATGGCGGTGATCTCGCCGACCCGGCCGATGTCGACCTGCTCGCCGGCGATCACCGGCTGGTGCCTGGTGGCGGTGATGGTGTGGGCGTCCTCGCCGGTGAGGCCGACGGCGAAGGCGCCGTGCCGGTTGAGCAGGCCGACGAGCTCGCGCTGGACCTGGCCGGCGAGGACCATCCGTACGACGTCCATGGCCTCGGGGGTGGTGACCCGCAGGCCGGCCTTGAACTCGCTGACCAGGCCGGCCCGGTCGAGGGCGGCGCTGATCTGGGGGCCGCCGCCGTGCACGACGACCGGCTTGAGGCCGGCGTGGCGCAGGAAGACGACGTCCTGGGCGAAGGCGGCCTTGAGGTCGTCGTCGATCATGGCGTTGCCGCCGAACTTGATGACGACGGTCTTGCCGTGGTGACGGGTGAGCCAGGGCAGTGCCTCGATGAGGATCTGCGCCTTGGGCAGGGCCTTGTGCTTCCGCGTGGTGTGGGTCATGACGAGTACGCGCTGTTCTCGTGGACGTAGTCGGCAGTGAGGTCGTTGGCCCAGATGACGGCGGACTCCGACCCGGCGGCGAGGTCGGCGGTGATGACGACCTCCCGGTAGCGCATGTCGACGAGCTCGCGGTCCTCGCCGACGGAGCCGTTCTTGCAGACCCAGACGCCGTTGATGGCGACGTTGAGCGCGTCGGGCTCGAAGGCGGCGGAGGTGGTGCCGATGGCGGACAGCACCCGGCCCCAGTTGGGGTCCTCGCCGTGGATGGCGCACTTGAGGAGGTTGTTGCGGGCGATGGACCGGCCGACCTCGACGGCGTCGTCCTCGGTGGCCGCGTTGATCACCTCGATGCGGATGTCCTTGCTGGCGCCCTCGGCGTCGCCGATGAGCTGGCGGGCGAGGTCGGCGCAGACCTCCCGTACGGCCTCGGCGAACGCGTCCCGGGCGGGGGTGACGCCGGCGGCGCCGGAGGCGAGGAGGAGGACGGTGTCGTTGGTGGACATGCAGCCGTCGGAGTCGACCCGGTCGAAGGTGAGCCGGGTGGCCTGCCGGAGCGCGGAGTCCAGGTCCTCGGCGCCGAGGTCGGCGTCGGTGGTGAGGACGACGAGCATGGTGGCGAGGCCGGGGGCGAGCATGCCGGCGCCCTTGGCCATGCCGCCGACGGTCCAGCCGTCCTTCGTCACGACGGCGGTCTTGTGGACGGTGTCGGTGGTCTTGATGGCGATGGCGGCCTTCTCGCCGCCGTGCTCGGAGAGCTCGCCGGCGGCCTTCTCGACGCCCGGCAGCAGCTTGTCCATGGGGAGCAGGACGCCGATGAGGCCGGTGGAGGCGACGGCGACCTCGCCCGCGCCGACGGGCGTGCCCTGGGCGCTGAGCACCTCGGCGACCTTCTCGGCGGTGGCGTGGGTGTCCTGGAAGCCCTTCGGTCCGGTGCAGGCGTTGGCGCCGCCGGAGTTGAGGACGACGGCGGTCAGCTCGCCGTCGGCGAGGACCTGCTGGGACCAGAGGACGGGGGCGGCCTTGACGCGGTTGGAGGTGAAGACTCCCGCGGCGGCGCGGCGGGGCCCGGTGTTGACCACGAGGGCCAGGTCCGGGTTGCCGTTCTCCTTGATCCCGGCCGCGATGCCCGCGGCCGTGAATCCCTTCGCTGCGGTGACGCTCATGGAGCGACTCCAATCGTGGAAAGTCCGGTGTCCTCGGGCAGCCCGAGGGCGATGTTCATGCTCTGCACCGCGCCGCCGGCGGTGCCCTTGGTGAGGTTGTCGATGGCGCTGATCGCGATGATCCGGTGCACGGACTCGTCGTAGGCGACCTGGAGCTGTACGGCGTTGGAACCCTGCACGGACGCGGTGGAGGGCCACTGGCCCTCGGGCAGCAGGTGGACGAACGGCTCGTCGGCGTATGCCTTTTCGTACGCGGTGCGCAGGCTGTCGGCGGTGACGCCGGGCCGGGCGGGGGCCGAGCAGGTGGCGAGGATGCCGCGGGGCATGGGGACGAGGGTCGGCGTGAAGGACACGGCCACGCGCTCGCCGGCCACGGCGCTGAGGTTCTGGATCATCTCGGGGGTGTGCCGGTGGCCGCCGCCGACGCCGTACGGGGTGACGTTGCCCATGACCTCGCTGCCGAGCAGGTGCGGCTTGAGGGCCTTGCCGGCGCCGGAGGTGCCGGTGGCGGCGACGATCACCGCTTCCGGCTCGGCGAGCCCGTCCGCGTAGGCGGGGAAGAGCGCGAGCGAGACGGAGGTGGGGAAGCAGCCGGGCACCGCGACGCGCTTGGACCCCTCCAGCGCGGCGCGGGCACCCGGCAGTTCGGGCAGGCCGTAGGGCCAGGTGCCGGCGTGCGGGGAGCCGTAGAACCTCTCCCAGTCGGCGGCGTCGGCGAGCCGAAAGTCGGCCCCCATGTCGATGACGAGCACGTCCGGCCCGAGCTGCTCGGCGACGGCGGCGGACTGCCCGTGCGGCAGCGCGAGGAACACGACGTCGTGCCCGGCGAGGACCTCGGCGCTGGTGTCCTCCAGGACCCGCTCGGCGAGCGGCAGCAGATGCGGCTGGAGCCCGCCGAGCCGCTGACCGGCGTTGGAGTGGGCGGTCAGAGCGCCGATCTCGACGTGGGGGTGCGCGAGGAGGAGGCGGAGAAGCTCTCCGCCCGCGTAACCACTCGCACCCGCGACTGCTGCTCGTACCGTCATGGAAACCCTCCTCATGGATGGCATGACTATACGCGCGACCGCACTTTTATGCAAAGACCTGACGTGACCTTGGACGCCGGTTCAGGTGCCGGTCGCTCGGGCCGCCCGGGGCTGGGCGCGCAGCGCGGGCAGCCGGGCGCGGTCATCCGCTCCGGCCAGGCTCTCGCCCAGGGTCAGTAGGGAGAGGAGCCGCACCGGCCGGCCGGTTGTGGCGGCGGCCTCGAGCTTGTGGTGACCGTCGAGGAGGAAGTGGGTCAGGCCCCAATGCGCGGACGGATCGTCTCCCAAGCCGAGGGACGGCCGGCACACGTCCAGCGTGGAGACAGCGACCGCCGTGGGAACCGTTCCCCGCTCCATGAGCGCGATGTACTCCTCGACCCGCTCCCTTTCGTTCCACGTCGGGGGGACCATGGGCACGACGAATTCATAGAGGTGGGCGCCCGCGTCGACCGCGGTCTCGAAGGTCCGGTAGTACGGGGTGTGCGGGTATTCGGGGAGGCCCCAGAACTGGTCGATCCCCCACGTCGTGACCTGCTCGTCGCTGAAGTAGTCCCCTTCCTTGCCGGGGATGATCAGCCGGGGTTCCACGCTCAGGAGCAGCGGAAGGTATTCGCCCTCCGGCAGCAACGCACCGAACGCATCGATCACGCCGCCGTCCTCCGGATCTTCCAGTGGACCGGTGAGCCGTTCCCGCACCCCCTCCAGGGACAACTTCTCTCTCGCGGTTTCCAGTCGGCGGAACAGCAGCGGGCACGTCCCACAGTAGAAGCTGAGCTCGAAGGCGGGCTCGTCGTCGACCATGAGCAGGCGGCGCCGCGGCCCGCCGCCGAGCTTCTGCAGTTCCGTCCCGAAGCGCAACCGCGCCTCGGAGGCGACGCCGAGCCTGCGGGGATCACCCGTTCTGATCATCACCGGCCGACCGTACGTCACGCTGTGGATCGGCTCCACCGAGTACGGAGCCGCCATGGCGGCCACTCGTGGTCGAGTCCGCCCGCCGCGTACGGGAGCACACCGCGGGCGCAGGGGCCGTCACGACGGGGGAAAAACCGGATGCGTCCGCCCCGCCCGTCCCCTTACCCTCGGTCGCATGTCTACGCCCCGAATTTCCTAGCTGAGGACCCGCTTCCACGCCACCCGTGTGTCCTTCAGTCTGTTCGGAGCGTTATCCTATGATCACCGTCCGCGGTGTCGACGTGCGCGTCGGCGCCCGTCTCCTGCTGTCCGATCTCTCTTTTCACATCGCCCCTGGTGACCGCGTCGGCCTCGTCGGCCGCAACGGTGCCGGGAAGACCACCCTCCTCCACACGCTGGCCGGGTTGCGTGCCCCGGCCGCCGGGAGTGTCGTGCGGACCGGTCCCGTCGCGCTGCTCGCGCAGGACTCGCGGGCCGCCGACCCCTCCGTGACGGTCACCGACCGCATCCTGTCGGCGCGGGGCATGGACGTCGCCGTCCGCCGGCTGCGGGAGGCCGCCGACCGGCTCGCCGAGCGGGCGGACGCCCGGGCGATGGACGCGTACGGGCGCGCCGAGGCCGCGTTCGAGGCGTGCGGCGGGTACGCGGCCGAGGCCGAGGCGGCCCGGGTGGCCGCCGGACTCGGGCTGCCGGCGGATGCGATGGCGCGGCCCGTCGGCACCCTGTCGGGCGGCCAGAAGCGGCGGGTGGAGCTGGCGCGGATCCTGTTCGCCGGGCACGGCCGCGAGGGCACGCTGCTCCTGGACGAGCCGACCAACCACCTCGACGCCGACTCGGTCGGCTGGCTGCGCGGCTTCCTCTCCGCGCACCAGGGCGGCCTGGTCGTCATCAGTCACGACCTCGACCTGATCTCCGCCACCGTCAACCGGGTGTTCCATCTCGACCCGCTGCGCACGACCGTCGACGTCCACAACACCACCTGGGGCGCCTACCTCGCCCAGCGGGACGCCGACGAGCGCCGCCGGACCCGCGAGCGCGCCAACGCCGAACGCAAGGCGGCGGCACTGCACGCGCGCGCCGACCGGATGAAGGCCCGCTCGTCGACCTCGGTCACCGCCCGCAGCATGGCCCGCCGGGCCGACCGGCTTCTCGACGGCCTGGAGGAGGTGCGACGTACCGACAAGGTGGCACGGATCCGGCTGCCGGAACCGGCGCCCTGCGGCCGTACGCCGCTCGGCGCCATCTCGCTCACCAAGGCTTACGGCTCCGGCCGGCCGGTCCTCGACGGGGTCGACCTCGCGGTGGACCGGGGCGGCCGCATGGTCGTGCTGGGGCTCAACGGTGCCGGGAAGACCACCCTGCTGCGGCTGCTCGCGGGCCGGGAGGCGCCGGACGCGGGCCGGGTGGTGCACGGCCACGGCCTGCGGATCGGCTACTTCGCGCAGGAGCACGAGACGCTCGACCCGGATCGCACGGTCCGGGAGAACCTGGCCGCGGCGGCGCCGGACCTGACCGACGGGGAGGTGCGGAGCGTGCTCGGCGCCTTCCTCTTCCGGGGCGACGACGCCGACAAGCCGGCCCGGGTCCTCTCGGGCGGCGAGAAGACCCGGCTCGCCCTGGCGGGTCTGGTGCACTCGGGCGCGAACGTGCTGCTGCTCGACGAGCCGACGAACAACCTGGACCCGGCCTCCCGCGACGAGGTCCTGGCGGCCGTGGGCACGTACCCCGGCGCGATCGTCATGGTGACCCACGACGAGGGCGCGATCGACGCGCTGCGTCCGGAGCGGGTGCTGCTGCTCCCGGACGCGGAGGAGGACCTGTGGAACGAGGGCTACCGGGAGCTGGTCACCCTCTCCTGACAGCCTTCGCCGCCTTCGCCGCCTTCGCCGCCTTGGCCGCCCCGGCCGCTTTGGCCGCCCGCACCGCCCTCAGCGCTTCACGGCCCTCAGGACCACGAACTTCGGGTCGCTGGCGACCAGTTCACTGTTGCCGAAGATCCGCCGCAGGGTGACGTGGTAGCCGAGGTGCCGGTTGCCGACCACCCACAGCTCCCCGCCGGGCCGCAGGGCCCGGCGGGCGTCGGCGAACATGCGGCGGGCGGTGCGGTCGGTGGTGGCCTGGTGGCTGTGGAACGGCGGGTTGTTGAGCACCAGGTCGACCGACCCGGGCTCGACGTCCGCGAGCCCGTCCCCGACGACGAACCGGGCCTTGCGCCCCTCCCCCGCGTGCGTGCGGAAGTTCTCCTCGGCGGAGGCGACGGCCTGGTACGACTCGTCGGTGAAGAGCAGCTCGGTCTCGGGCTCGGCGAGCGCGACGGCGAGTCCGACCACGCCGTTGCCGCAGCCCAGGTCGACGACGGTGGACCGGCCGAGCCCCGTGGGCAGGTTCCGCAGCAGGAAGCGGGTGCCGATGTCGAGCCGGTCGGCGCAGAAGACGCCGGCCTGGTTGACGACCGTGCGCCCGGCGAGCCCGGCCGGGGCGTCCGCCGGCAGGGCGTACCGGTACGGCCAGGGGTTCTCGCCGCGCTCCGCTCCGGGAGCGGGCGTGGTGTGGATGAGCCGGGCCTTCTTCACGGCGAGGGAGGTGCGGGTGGGCCCGAGGATCGTCTCGAACAGCTTCAGCGTGGAGGTGTGGATCTCCTTCACCATGCCCGTGCCGACGATCACCGTGCCCTCGTGCACGGCGGGGGCGAGTCGGTGGAGCTGGTCCTCCAGGAGCGCGAGGCTCTTGGGCACGCGGACGAGCAGCACGTCGACCCGTTCGGGCGGCGGGTCCTGGGTGGTGAGCAGCCGTACCGCGTCCGGGGCGACCCCGGAGCGGGCCAGGTTCTCGCCGGTGGCGCTCCGCCCGAGGTACGAGTCGGAGATCTGCACCAGGTCCCCGGCTCCGGCGCCGGCGAGCGCGGTGACGAGCGCGCCCCACCGGTCCCCCACCACCACGACGGTCCCGGACAGATCGGTGCCGGCCTCGTCGAGGTGGTGGAGCAGATACTCGTCGGCGGCGTCCCAGGCGCGCAGCGGATCGCGCGGGTCGGCGGGAAAGCGGGTGAGTGGGAAAGCGCCCCATGACGTGGTCAGACGGTTCATCGTGCCCCCAGGCTAGCCGGTCGGGGCCCGCCCGCCGGACCGGAGCGTCCCCCCGCGCACCCGCCCGCCCACCCCGCGTCAGCCGGCCCCCGTCAGCCCACCGCCGCCGCCAACTGGAGGTGCCACAGGCCCGGCCGCCCCGTCAGGGTGACGGTCGAGAGCGGGCGGACGTCGACGTTCCAGTACGTGGCGGGCGGGGCCTTCAGGGCGTAGACGAGGGCGGCGCGCACCACGGCGGGTTCGGCCACGGCGACGATGGCGCCGTCGTCGGCGGGCCGGGTGTCGAGCCAGCCGCCGACCCGGACGATGAAGGAGAGGAGCGTCTCGCCGCCGTGCGGGGCGGCGTGCGGGTCGGTGAGCCAGGCGTCGACGGCGGCCGGTTCGAGGGCGGCGACCTCGGCGAGGGTGAGTCCGCGCCAGCGGCCCATGTCGCAGTCGCGCAGGGCGGGCTGGGCGAGCGGGGCGTAGCCGAGGGCGGTGCCGGTGGCGCGGCTGCGCGGGGTCGGGGAGCAGTAGCGGAGCTCGGCCGCACCGAGCGGAATCAGCCGGGGCGCGGCGAGCTGCACCTCGTACCAGCCGGCCTCGTCGAGCGGCCGGTCGTCGTCGAAGCGTTCGGCGAGCAGGGAGGAGCTGCGTGCCGCCGCGACGAGCGTGACCCGAAGACCCATGGCCGCGATCGTGAGGCCGGTGGGTCAGCGGGTCAAGGGGTCGTCTCCCGGGGCGGAGCGAATCGTGACTCACTGCTGTCCGAGAGCCATCCAGATGTCCGGATTCCGCAGTGGCGCGAATCCGACCTTCTCGTAGAGGCCGTGGGCGTCGGCGGTGGCGAGCATGATGCGGCGCAGCCCGTACGGCTCCAGGTGGTCGCGGACGGCGGTGGCCAGGGCGGTGCCGAGGCCGGCGCCGCGGGCCGGCCGGTCGACGTAGACGTCGCAGAGCCAGGCGAAGGTGGCGTAGTCGGTGACGACCCGGGCGTAGGCGGCCATGGCGCCGCTTCGCCGGTCGTAGGCGCCGAAGTTGAGGGATCCGGCGATGGCCCGGTCCTGTTTTTCCCGAGGTCGGCCCATGGCCCAGTAGGAGTCGGTGGAGAGCCAGTGGTGGACGCGGGCGGCGTCGATGCGGGCGGGGTCGGCTGAGATCTCGTACGCCCCGTGCATGACGGTGTCGTACGCGGCTGCGTTGTCGCTCATGGGCGCAGGGTGCCAGGGCCCCGGTCCCGTGTCAGGCGAATATCCCCGGGGCGATGCCCGCCGCGGCGGCCCCGGGGCCGCCCGGGGGACCGTCCGCCGCCTCAGCCGGTGAGCTCGTCGATCGCGGCCCGCAGCCGGCGGACGCCCTCGACGATCTCCGCGGGTCCGGCGACACCCGCGAAACTCAGCCGGATGTGGCCGGCGGGCGGCTCGGCGGCGAAGTAGGGGCGGCCGGGGGCGACGGCGACTCCGGCGCGCAGGGCGGTGGGGAGCAGGGCGGCTTCGGAGAGGGTGTCGGGGAGGCGGAGCCAGAGGTGGTAGCCGCCGGAGGGGATGTGGGGCAGGGCGAGTTCGGGGAGGTGGAGCGCGACGGCGCCGGTCATGGTGTCGCGGCGGCTCTTCAGCTCCTGGGTGACCGCCCGCAGGTGGCGGCTCCAGGCGGGCGAGCCGACGAGTTCGAGGGCGGCCTCCTGGAGCGGGCGGGGGACGAAGAAGCTGTCGACGACCTGGATGGCGCGGAGCCGTTCGAGGACGGGACCGCGGGCGGCGAGCGCGCCGACCCGGAGGCTCGCCGAGGTGATCTTGGTGAGGGAGCAGACGTGGACGACGACGCCGTCGGGGTCGTCGGCGGCGAGGGTCGGGGGCAGCGGGGCGGAGTCCTCGTGGACGAGGCGGCGGGCGAAGTCGTCCTCGATGACGAAGGCGCCCGCGGCGCGCGCGATGCGGACGACGGCGGCCCGCCGTTCGACGGGGAGGGCGGCGCCGGTGGGGTTCTGGAAGAGCGGCTGGCAGACGACGACGCGGGCGCCGGTGGCGCGGAAGGCGGCTTCGAGGAGGTCGGGGCGGATGCCGTCGGTGTCGGTGGGCACGGGGACGGGGCGCAGTCCGGCGGAGCGGGCGACGGCGAGCATGCCCGGGTAGGTGGGCGATTCGACGAGGACGGGGGTGCCGGGCGGGGCGAGGGCACGCAGGGCGGTGGTGAGGGCGGACTGTCCGCCGGCGGTGATGAGGATCTCGGCGGCGGTGACGCTGCCGCCGATCTCGCGGGCGAACCAGGCGCGCAGATCGGTGAGGCCGTCGGCGGGCGGGCGGCCCCAGGCGCCGGGGCGGCGGCCGGCCCGGGCGAGGGCGGCGGCGAGGGCACGTTCGGGCTGCAGGCCGGGGTGGAGGTAGCCGCCGTTGAACTCGACGACGCCGGGCGGGGGCGCGGAGAGGGTGACGAGGAGGCCGGAGGCGTCGACGGTCCGGGGGACGAGTTCGGTGGCGGTGTCGGCGCTGAGGGCGAGCTCCTGCCAGGAGGTGTCGCCGACGGCCGGGGCGGCGGTGCGGGTGTCGGCGCGGTAGGCGCCGGCGCCGGGCCGGGTGACGACGAGCCCCTCGGCGGCGAGCTGGGCGAGGGCGCGGGTCACGGTGACCGGGGAGACGCGGTAGCGCTCGACGAGGGCCCGACTCGACGGCAGCTTCTCACCGGGTGAGTAGCGGTTGAGCTCCGCCTTCAGGGATTTCGCCAGGTCCGCGACACTGCTACGCTCGTGCATGACAGCACAGAATAGCGCTACTACTCCGAGCACGATAGCGGTCGCGACTCCCCGGGACGCGGGAGCGACCGCCCCCAGCCCCACCGGAGCCGCCCCCCGCGCCGCCGGATCCCCGGCCGCGACGCCCGGCGCCGCCGGAGCCACCGCCGCCGGCCCCACGGCCCCGGGCTCCCCCGCCGGCCCCACGGCGACCGCCCCCGGCCCCACCGCCGCCAACCGGGGCACCCTGCTCGCCGCGCTCGGCGTGGTCTCCTTCTCGCTGACCTTCCCCTCCACCGTGTGGGGCCTGGAGAGCTTCGGCCCCTGGTCCCTGGTCGCCGTCCGCTCGGTGCTCGCCGCGCTGATCGCGGGCGCGTTCCTGCTGGTGGGCCGGGTGCCGCTGCCGGAGCGCCGTCACTGGGCGGGGCTCGCGGTCGTCGCGGGCGGGGTGGTGATCGGCTTCCCGCTGCTCACGACCCTGGCGCTGCAGACCTCGACCACCTCGCACGCCGCCGTGGTCGTCGGGCTGCTGCCGCTCACCACGGCGGCCTTCGCCGCGATCCGTACGGGCCGGCGCCCGTCCCGTACGTTCTGGGCGGCGGCGGTCTCCGGGGCCGTGGTCGTGCTCGCCTTCACCCTTCAGCAGAGCGGCGGCGCCCTCTCGACCGGCGACCTCTACCTCTTCGGCGCGCTGCTGGTGTGCGCCGCCGGCTACACCGAGGGCGGCCGGCTGGCGCGGCTGATGCCGGGCTGGCACGTGATCGGCTGGGCGCTGGTGTTCTGTCTGCCGCTGATGGCGGTCGGCGCGGCGGTGGCCCTCGCGTACGAGCCGGTGCGTCTGACGGCGCACGGCGTCGTCGGCCTCGTCTGGGTGGCGGCCGGCTCGACCTTCTTCGGGCTGTACGTCTGGTACCGGGGCATGGCGGCGATCGGCATCCCCCGCGCGAGCCAGCTCCAGTTGGCCCAGCCGCTGCTGACGCTGTTCTGGTCGGTCACCGTGCTGGGCGAGGACCTCGCCCCCG
Organism: Streptomyces sp. NPDC006339; assembly: GCF_040612775.1. Classification (NCBI taxonomy): domain Bacteria; kingdom Bacillati; phylum Actinomycetota; class Actinomycetes; order Kitasatosporales; family Streptomycetaceae; genus Streptomyces; species Streptomyces sp. NPDC006339. Next base: position 39,285 of record NZ_JBEXQW010000014.1, on the reverse strand, counting down.
CCGCCCCGCTCGCGGCCGTGGCGGTGCTCGTCTGCATCGCGGTGACCCAGCGGGCGAAGAGCTGAGACGCACGCCACAATGGCAGCGTAGAGATTCCGAAGCGCGAGGACTCCGAGAAGGGCAGCCCCGGCCGCGAGGAGGTCACCCTGATGCAGGCGAGCGTGGGCGACAAACTGCTGGTGCACGGACGGACCGTCGGTCGGCACGACCGTACGGCCGAGGTGCTCCAGGTCCTGGGGGAGAACGGCAATCCCCCGTACCGCGTCAAGTTCGACGACGACGGACACGAGGCCCTGATGTCGCCGGGCCCCGACACCGTCGTACGCCACCACGGGGAGACCGGGGCCCGCTGACTCCCACGGGCCCACCGGTCCCCCGCTTCCGGACCGCCGTCCCGGCCCTCAGGTCTCGACGGCGGCGGTGAGCGCGCCCAGCGGGTCCTTCGCGACCTCGCGGGCCGCGAAGTAGCAGTGCCCGCCGACGTTCGGATACCTCCGGGCCAGTTCGACGTGCTTCGCCAGTTCCCGCGCGTCCTGCCAGGGCGCGGGCTGCGCGGGGTCGCCGACCTTGTACAGGGCTTCGCCGATGTAGAGGCGGACGCCGGTGTCCCGGACGACCGCGTCCCACCAGGGCACCAGCTTGGCGTAGTCGGTCGTGGGGGCGCCGATGTGCCAGTAGAGCTGCGGGACGACGTAGTCGATCCAGCGCTCCCGGATCCAGCGGCGGGTGTCCGCGTAGAGGTCGTCGTAGGTCTGCACGGTCGGTCCGGTGTCGGAGCCGGCGGGGTCGGTGGAGGCGTTGCGCCAGACGCCGAAGGGGCTGATGCCGAAGGAGACGCCGGGCTTGATCTCCTTGATCCGCGCCGCCGTCTCGGAGACGAGCAGGTCCGTGTTGTTCCGCCGCCACGCCGCCCGGTCCGTGAACCCCGCTCCGTACTTCCGGAACGTCTCGTCGTCGTCGAGACGCTGCCCCTGCACGGGGTACGGGTAGAAGTAGTCGTCCCAGTGGAGGGCGTCGATGTCGTAGCGGCGTACGGCGTCGAGCATGGCGTCCTGGACGAAGCGCCGGACCTCGGGCACGCCCGGGTCGTAGAAGAGCTTGCCGTCGTAGGTGAGGGCCCACTCGGGATGCCGCCGCACGGGGTGGTCGGCGACGAGCCGGGTCGGGTCGGCGTGGGTGGCGACGCGGTACGGGTTGCACCAGGCGTGCAGTTCCAGGCCGCGGGCGTGCGCCTCGGCGACGGCCGTGCCGAGCGGGTCCCAGCCCGGGTCGGCGCCCTGGACGCCGGTGAGGCACTGCGCCCAGGGCTCGTACGGGGAGGGCCACAGGGCGTCGGCGGAGGGGCGGATCTGGAGGACGACGGCGGTCATCCGGCGCCGTACGGCGAGGTCGAGCAGGGACTCCAGCTCGGCGCGCTGCCGGGCGGCGGTGAGGCCGGGGCGGGAGGGGTAGTCGCGGTTGGCGATCGTGGCGATCCACATGCCCCGGAAGGCGGCCGGGTCCCGCCCGTCCCCGTCGTCCCGCTCGTGGTCGTGCTCGACGGCCGGGTCGGCGCCCGCCCCGCCCGCGCCGATGCCCGCACCCGGACCCGGGTCCGTCTGCGCGGCGCTCGCCCTCCCCGTGCCGACGGCGAGCGCCGACAGGGCGATCCCGGCCACGAACCCTCTTCTCCCGATAAGCGGCATTTGTCCCACCCGGTCCTTCCTGGATATCGGATACGTCACAGCCCATCGGACAGCATGCCCACCCCAGAACGATCGATCATTTGCTCCGTCGGGAGTAACGTCGTGGGGTCGAGGCGGACGCACCGGAATCACACGGGCCCGCCGCCAGCATGAGCGAAAGGCACGAGGTGACGGACTCCATGGCCGACATTGAGCGCGTCGGAGTGGTGGGCTGCGGCCAGATGGGCGCGGGCATCGCGGAGGTGTGTGCCCGCAGCGGTCTCGAGGTGAAGGTCGCCGAGACCACCGGCGAGGCGCTGGAGATCGGCCGTACGCGGCTCTACAACTCGCTCTCCAAGGCCGCCGAACGCGGCAAGATCAGCGAGGAGGAGCGCGACGCCACCCTGGCGCGGCTCAGCTTCACCACCGACCTGGGCGAGTTCGCCGACCGCGACCTCGTGATCGAGGCGGTCGTGGAGAACGAGCAGGTCAAGACCGAGATCTTCCAGGTCCTCGACCAGGTGGTGACCCGGCCGGACGCCATCCTGGCCTCCAACACCTCCTCCATCCCGCTGGTGAAGCTGGCGGTGGCGACCTCGCGCCCCGACCATGTGATCGGCATCCACTTCTTCAACCCGGCGCCGGTGCAGAAGCTGGTCGAGCTGATCCCCGCCCTCACCACCTCCGAGGGCACGATCAGCCGGGCGCAGTTGTTCGCCGAGAAGACCCTCGGCAAGCACGCGATCCGCGCCCAGGACCGCTCGGGCTTCGTGGTGAACGCGCTGCTCGTGCCGTATCTGCTGTCCGCGATCCGGATGTTCGAGTCGGGCATCGCGAGCCGCGAGGACATCGACAACGGCATGGAGTTCGGCTGCGCCCACCCGATGGGGCCGCTGAAGCTGTCGGACCTGATCGGCCTGGACACGATCGCCTCGATCGCCGACTCGATGTACGCCGAGTACAAGGAGCCCCTGTACGCCGCTCCCCCGCTGCTCCAGCGGATGGTGGACGCGGGCCGGCTCGGCCGCAAGACCGGTTCGGGTTTCTACCCGTACTCCTGACCGCGGACGTGCTCAGCACCTCCGCTGCCACCGGACGGCCCGTACACCGCACAGGTACGGGCCGTCCGGCCTTTTCCGGGGTACGTACGGGGGCGCCCGGCCGTCAGCCCGGCCCTGACCCCGGCCCTGCCCCCGGCCCTGACCCCGCACTCAGCCCAGCCGCAGGTGGTGCAGCATCAGCAGCCCGGCGGCCATGTTGGCGGCCGGGACCTCGCCGCGGGCGATCATGTCGGGGACGAGCTTGAGCGGGACCCAGGCGAGGCGCGAGGACTCGAAGGCGTCCTGGGGCGGCCCGGTCCAGGTGGCCTCCTCGGCGAAGAAGAGGTGGTGGCGGGCGTCGGTGAGGCCGTTGGACGGCTCCACGGTGAGCAGCGGGCGCAGCGGTCCGGGGCGCCAGCCGGTCTCCTCCTCCATCTCGCGGGCGGCGGCGGCCTCGACCGTCTCGCCGTCCTCGACGACGCCGGCGGCCAGCTCCCAGCCCCAACTGTCGGTGATGAAGCGATGGCGCCAGAGCAGCAGGACCTCGTCGGCGGCGTTGACGGCGGTCGCGACGGCGACCGGGCGGAGCCGGATCAGATAGTGGTCGAGGCGGCGGCCGTCGGGGAGCTCGACGTCCGCGAGATTGACCCGGAACCAGCGGTTCTCATAGACGGACTGCTCACTTAATTTCGTCCACTGCACGGTTTTGCCACCTTCCGACTGGTCGGTGATTACGTGGTGGCAATATCGCAGGCGTGACGAGGTCGCAAGAACGGGCTCACAGGGGCACGCGCAGCGCGGCGTCGATGAGTTCGGCCGCCTCCCGTGCCTCTCCTCCCCCACTCGCGAGCAACTGCTCCCGCACCAGCCGCAGCCGGTCCCGCAGCCGCCGCGACTCCATCCCCCGCGCCCGCTCGGTCATCTCCACCGCCGTCCGCGCGGCCCGGTCCGGCTCCCCCTGCCGAAGCTGCACCTGGCACAACATCGCCAGCCGGTGCACCCGGCCCCGGTCGTGCGCCGGGGTCTCCACGGCCGCCGCCGCGTGCGCGTGGGCCGCCGCGAGTTCACCCAGACTGAGCAGGGCTTCGGCGACCTGCACGTTGACGAGACCCGGCTGGACGTAACCGGTCTCCGCCGGTTCGCGGCCGGGGGCGATCCGCTCCGCCTCCGCCTCGGCCCTGCGCACGCAGGCCAGCGCCGCCGACGCGTCGCCGAGGTGCGCGTATGCCTTCGCCTGCATCGCCGTCAGATCGGTGGCGAGCGCCGGGGTGATCTCCCGGCCCGCCGAGCGCAGCGCGGCCTCCGCGAAGGCCACCGCCTGCCGGTACTCGCCCATGAACAGCGACTGGTTGACGAGCAGCGCGACCACATAGGCGCCGAGCCCGCGGTCGCCGCTCGCCTTCGCCAGGCGCAGCGCCTGGTGGAAGTAGCGCTGGGCGAGGCCCTGGGCGTCGGAGTCGTAGGCGCAGATCCCGGCCACGGCCACCAGGCCGCCGGCCGCCCGGTGCAGTCGGCGGCCGAGCGCGTCCCCGTAGGCGCCGCGCAGCAGCGGCGCGGTCTCGGTGGTGAGGAAGCCGACGATCCGGGCGCGCGTCGCGATGCCGCCCGCCCTGCGGTACATGTGCTCGTAGTGCGCCCGGGCGGCGCTCAGCGTCGAGACGTCGGCGGCCGAGACCCGGGTGCGGCCGTCGCGGGAGACGTCGGTGTCCTCCGGCGGGTTCTCCCACTCCCAGACCGGCATCACCGCCGGGGTGCCGGTCACCGCCGGCGCGGCGCGCAGGTGCGGGCGCCGCTGGTCGTCGGAGCGCCACAGGGCGGTGGCCCGCTCGACGAAGCCGGAGAGCGGTGTGCCGGGCGCGGGGAGGCACCCGCCCGTGCCGTCGGGGACGCCGAGGCCGATGTCGTCGAGGGTGACGGCGCGCCGCAGCCGGTCGGCGAGGACCTCGCAGATGAGGTCGGGGACCTGGCCGCGCGGCCGCTGCCCCTTCAACCAGCGGGCGACGGCGGTGTGTTCGTAGCGCAGGGCGAGACCGCGGGCCCGGCCCGCCTGGTTCACGCGGGAGGCCAGGCCGGCGTGCGACATGCCCGCCTCGTCGAGGAGGGCGTCCAGCAGGGCGTTGGGCGAGGGCCTGCGGGCGGACGGGGTGAGGGAGTTGGGCTGCATGGGACCGCTCCGGTGATTCGGTGCGCTTCAGCGTAGTGAAGGACGGTTTCGCACGGGGTGTGAACGAAGTGCTCGTTCCTCCCTCTCGCGCGCGGTGTCGAAGTCGCGCCGGTACGGGTTGACTTGGCTCCCTCGCCGAAGGGCGAGGACCGGGCCGCCGGCTCCCCCTCTGACAGTGCGGCCGTCCGGTCCCCGCGCCGCCCGCGCTGTTGATCTGCCCGACACTCCGTGGCAGCGCGGGCGGCGCCGGTCCCCCGCCGTCCCGTCCCACTAGTACGGGGAGGGCGCGGGCCGGGTGCGGCGCAGCCCGGGTTCGGCGGGCTGCGCCGGTACCCGCACCCGGTCGTTGCGGACGACGAGCAGGGCCACGTCGTCGGCGAGCCGGCCGCCGGTGTGGCGCAGCAGCGCGGTGTGCACGCGCCGGACCACGGCGGCCGGGGAGTCGCCGAACGAGTCGGTGAGGACCGCGTCCAGCGGGAAGAAGCGGCCGCGGTGGTCCCGGGCCTCCTCGGCGCCGTCGGTGTAGAGCACCAGCGTCTCGCCGGGCAGCAGCCGGGTCGCGCGGTGCGGGACGAGGTCGGCGGGGAGCGGGAAGGCGCCGAGCGGCGGGAGCGGGTCGCCGACGGGCACCGCTTCGGCGCGGCGGCCGAGCCGGTACGGGCCGGGGTGGCCGCAGTCGAGGACGTCGACCTCCCCGTCGGGGCGGATCTCCAGGAGCAGCAGGGTCACGAACTCCTCGGCGGCGGGGTGCTCGGGCGGTTGCCCGGCCCGGGACGGGTGCTCCTCGCGGGCCCGCTCGCGCAGATGCCGCCCGAGCGCCCGCTCCAGGCGCCGCAGCACGCCCGCGAGTTCGGGCTCGTCGTGGGCCGCCTCCCGGAAGCTGCCGAGGACGGCGACCACGGCGCCGAGCGCGGCGAGCCCGTGCCCGCGCACGTCCCCGATGACGATCCGCACCCCGTACGGCGTGGCCACCGCCTCGTACAGATCACCGCCGACCACGGCGCCCCGGGACGCCGACAACTGCCCCGCCGCGACGGCCAGCCCGTCGAGCCGCGCGGGCGGCGGCCGCAGCACCACCTGCTGCGCGGCCTCGGCCACGGCCCGCACCCGCGCCAACTCCCGCATGAGCCCCCGCCGCACCCCGAGGACGAGCCCCGCTCCGACGGTGAGGAACACGACGCTGGTGGCGATCCGCATGGGCAGTCCGGGCTCCCTGGCCAGCGGACACCACCACCGCCACGCGACGGCCACGAGCCCCCACACCACGGGAGCCACCAGCGGAGCCATCCGCCGCATCCGGGAGCCTTCGGCAACCATCGACCTGTCACGGAACATCCACGGCCCTTCCCGAGGCCCGCCAGCGCCCGAAGACCCTGCGGCACACAGGCCCGCCCCTGTGACCGCGTCGATTCTCGCGGGGCGGGAGGGCACGGGGGAACACCGGCCGGGGATCTCACCCGAAGGAGTGAGCGAACTCGTACGGGAGTGCGTGGAGCACAGCTCCGGCCCTGGACTCGCTCTTCCACAGCAGATGTCGGCAGCACCCCGCGCAACACGAGGGGCCCCGCCCCGGGTTGTTCACCCGGGGCGGGGCCCCTTCAGCCGTGCCGGTCAGGCGCCGCGCAGGACCGCGCCCGTGCGTTCCGCGGCCAGGGCGACCGCGGCGTCGCGGGCCGCGGTGGCCTCGTCGACCGTCAGGGTGCGGTCGGGGGCGCGGAAGCGGAGGGCGTAGGCCAGGGACTTCTTGCCCTCGCCGATCTGGTCGCCGGTGTAGACGTCGAACAGACGGATGGACTCCAGGAGGTCACCCGCGCCGCCGGCGAGGTAGTACTCCACCACCGCCGAGGGCACGTTCTGGTCGACGACCAGGGCGACGTCCTGGGTGGCGACCGGGAAGGCGGAGATGCGCGGGGCCTTGACGGGGCCCTCGCTCGCGCGCTCCAGGACGTCCAGGTCCAGCTCCATGGCGCAGGTGCGGGCCGGGAGGCCGAGGGCCTTCACGACGCGCGGGTGGAGCTCGCCGCCGTGACCGGCGAGGACCAGCTCGCCGTCGATCACGACCTGGAAGGACGCGCAGCGGCCCGGGTGCCACGGGGCGTGCTGGTCGGCGTCGATCACCAGCTCGGCGCCGGCCTCGGCGGCCACGATCCGCGCCGCCTGGATCGCGTCGGCCCAGTCGGACGGGCGGCCCTTGCCCCACCAGCCGGCCTGCTCGCGGGCCCCGGCGAGGACGACGGCGGCGCGGCGCGGCTGCGCGGGCAGCGCGGCGTTGACGCCGGCGATCTCCTCGTCGGTGGGACGGCGGTCGACGGGCAGGCGGACGGCGACGCCCGGCTGTCCCTCGGCCGGCCGGAAGACCAGGCCGGTCTCGAAGAGGGCCAGGTCGTGGCTGCCGCGCCCGTCGTTGCGGCGCAGCGCGGCGAGCAGGCCCGGCAGCAGCGTCGTACGGAGGGCGGGCTCCTCGTCGGAGAGCGGGTTGACCAGCTTCACGACCCGGCGGCGGTCGTCGTCCGCGTCCAGGCCGAGCTGGTCGAAGACCTGCTCGCCGATGAAGGGGTAGTTCAGCGCCTCGACGTAGCCGGCGCCGGCCAGGGCGCGGCCCACCCGGCGGTGGGTGCGCTGGCGCTCGGTGAGGCCGCGGCCCGCGGGGGGCTTGGGCAGCGTGGAGGGCAGGTTCTCGTAGCCCTCCAGCCGGATGACCTCTTCGGCGAGGTCGTTCGGCTCGTTGAGGTCGGGGCGCCACGAGGGCACGGTGACCACGAGCTCGTCCTGGCCGTAGACGTCGCAGCCGACCTCCTGGAGGCGGCGGACGACGGTCTCGCGGCCGTAGTCCACGCCGGCCACCTTGTCGGGGTGGTTCGCCGGCATGGTGATGGTGCGCGGCGCGGACGGGGCGATGACCTCGGTGACGCCGGCCTCGGCGGTGCCGCCCGCGAGGAGCACGAGCAGGTCGACCGTGCGCTGCGCGGCCGCGGCGGCGGCCTGCGGGTCGACGCCGCGCTCGAAGCGCTTGGACGCCTCGGAGGACAGCTTGTGGCGGCGGGCGGTGCGCGCGATCGAGATCGCGTCGAAGTGCGCGGCCTCGACGACGACCTCGGTGGTGCCGGAGACGATGCCGGTCTCGGGGTCGGTCGTCGGGTCGGCGATCTCCGTGTTGGCGCCGCCCATGACGCCCGCGATGCCGATCGGCCCGCGGTTGTCGGTGATGACCAGGTCCTCGGCGTCCAGGACGCGGACGGTGCCGTCGAGGGTGGTGATCTTCTCGCCGGCCTCGGCGCGGCGGACCCCGATGGGGCCGTCGAGCCGGGTGCGGTCGTAGGCGTGCAGCGGCTGGCCGAGCTCGAGCATCACGTAGTTGGTGACGTCGACGGCGAGCGAGATCGGGCGCATGCCGGCCTTCTGCAGGCGGCGCCGCAGCCAGATCGGCGACCGGGCCTCCGGGTCCAGGCCGACGACGGTGCGCGCGGTGAAGCGGTCGCAGCCGATCGGGTCGGTGACCCGGACCGGGTAGCCGTACGCGTTGGGGGCGGGCACGTCGAGGAGCGCCGGGTCGCGCAGCGGCAGGCCGTAGGCGATGGCGGTCTCGCGGGCGACGCCGCGCATCGACAGGCAGTAGCCGCGGTCCGGGGTGACGGCGATGTCGAGGACCTCGTCGTACAGCTCCAGGAGGGCGGTGGCGTCGGTGCCGACCTCGTGCTCCGGCGGCAGCACGATGATGCCGTGCGTGCCGTCGTCGCCCATGCCGAGCTCGTCGCCCGAGCAGATCATGCCGCGCGAGACCCGGCCGTACGTCTTGCGCTCGGCGATCCGGAAGTCGCCGGGCAGCACGGCGCCGGGCAGGGCCACGACGACCTTGTCGCCCTCGGCGAAGTTCCGGGCGCCGCAGATGATCTCCTGCGGCTCGCCGGTGCCGTTGGCCTGGCCGACGTCGACGGTGCAGAAGCGGATCGGCTTCTTGAACTCCGTCAGCTCCTCGATCGTGAGGACCTTGCCGACCACCAGCGGGCCGGTGAGGCCCGCGCCGAGCTGCTCGACGGTCTCGACCTCGAGTCCTGCCGAAATGAGCTTGGCCTGCACGTCACGGCCGGTCTCCGTCGCCGGCAGGTCGACGTACTCCCGCAGCCAGGAAAGCGGGACCCGCATCAGATCTCCATCCCGAACGGCCGGGTGAACCGGACGTCACCCTCGACCATGTCTCGCATGTCTTCGACGTTGTGGCGGAACATCAGCATCCGCTCGATGCCGAACCCGAAGGCGAATCCGCTGTACTTCTCGGGGTCCACACCGCAGGCGACGAGCACCTTCGGGTTGACCATGCCGCAGCCGCCGAGCTCGATCCAGCCCTCGCTGCCGCAGGTGCGGCAGGGACGGTCCGGGTTGCCGACGGACTCGCCGCGGCAGACGTAGCAGAGCATGTCCATCTCTGCGGACGGCTCGGTGAAGGGGAAGAAGTTCGGGCGCAGCCGGGTCTTCATGTCCGGGCCGAAGAGCGCCTGGACCATGTGGTCGAGGGTGCCCTTGAGGTCGGCCATGGTGAGGCCCTCGTCGACGGCCAGCAGCTCGATCTGGTGGAAGACCGGGGTGTGCGTGGCGTCGAGCTCGTCGGTGCGGTAGACGCGGCCGGGGCACACCACGTAGACCGGGGGCTCCCGGTCGATGAGGGTGCGGGCCTGGACCGGCGAGGTGTGGGTGCGCAGGACGACACCGGACTCGTCGCCGCTCGTACCCTCGGGGCCCTGGACGAAGAAGGTGTCCTGCATCTGCCGCGCCGGGTGGTCCGGCACGAAGTTGAGGGCGTCGAAGTTGAACCACTCGGCCTCGACCTCGGGGCCCTCGGCGACCTCGTATCCCATCGAGACGAAGACGTCGGCGACGCGCTCCATCAGGGTGGTCAGCGGGTGGCGGGCTCCGGCCGGGACGCGGTCGTACGGCAGGGTGACGTCGACGGCCTCCTCGACGAGGACGCGCGCGTCGCGCTCGGCCTCCAGTTCGGCCTGGCGGGCGGCCAGCGCCTTGGAGACGGCACCGCGGGCCTGGCCCACGAGCTTGCCGGCCGCGGCCTTGGCCTGCGGGGGCAGGGCGCCGATCTCGCGGTTGGCGAGCGCCAGCGGCGAGGTGCCGCCGGTGTGCGCGGTCTTCGCGTGGGCGAGCGCGTCGAGGTCGCCTGCGGCGGCGAAGGCGGCGAGCGCCTCGTCCCGCATGCGCTCGATCTCTTCCGGTTTCAAGGCCTCGACCTCGACCGGGTCGTACGACTTATTGGGTGCCGACATCTCTTCCCGTGCTTCCGTTGGCTGGCTGGGCGGCCCCGCTCGACGTCAAGGGCGCAAACGTGCCAAAGGACGAGTCTAACGGGGTGGGGGGACGCGAATGAGCCCGTGGGCGGCCCGGGCGGCTCCTGATCTCGTACGGTCTCGCCTGGTGAGACCCGGGAGGGGTCCGCGGAAGACCTCGCGGGAGACCTCAGAGGAGGTGGGCCGGGGTGCCGACGGGCAGGATAAATCGGAACTCGGCTCCGCCACGGGGGCCGCGTCCGACGGTGATCGTGCCGCCGTGGGCCTCGACGACGCCCTTGACGATGTAGAGGCCGAGCCCGGTGCCGCCACGCTTGCTGCCCCGCCAGAAGCGGGTGAAGACGCGGCCCATCGACTCCTCGGGGATACCGGGGCCTTCGTCGCTCACGGTGACCTCCGTCCCCTTCTCTCCGTCGGTGGTGGCCGTGGTGGGTGCCACCTCGATGGTGACGGTTCCCTCGCCGTGGCGCACCGCATTTTCGAGGAGGTTGCCGAGGATCTGGTCGATCTTGTCGGGGTCGGCCCACAGATCGGGCAGGCCGGGGTGGACCCGGACGAAGAAGCGGTCCGGGGACTGGCCGCCGGTGGTGTGGGCGTGCACATGGCGACCTACGGCGGCGGCGATGTCGACGGGCTGGCGGCGCACCTCCAGCCGCCCGGAGTCGATCCGGGAGATGTCGAGGAGCTCGGCGATGAGCCGCTTGATGCGGCCCGCGTCCGCGTCGACGGTCTCCAGCATGAGCCGTTTCTGGTCGTCGGTGAACCGCTCCCACTTGTCGAGGAGGGTGGCGGTGAAGCCTTTGACGGAGGTGAGCGGGGAGCGCAGCTCGTGGGCGACGGTGGCGATGAGCTCGGCGTGGCTGCGCTCGGTACGGCGCCGGGCCTCGGTCCCGCGCAGGGAGACGACGACCCGCCGGACGGGTCCGGTGGGGTGGGCGCGGACGTAACGGGCGGAGACGAGGACCTCGCGGCCGCCGGGCAGCAGCAGATTCCGCTCGGGCTGCCCGCGCCGGGTGGCGAGCCCCCCGTACGGGTCGGTGAGCGCCCACCAGCGGCGGCCCTTGAGGTCTTCGAGCGGCAGCGCCTGATCGAGCGGCCGGCCGAGCGCCGCGTCGGCGGGCAGGCCGGTGATGCGGCCGGCGGCGGCGTTGAAGCAGACGACCCGCCCGTCCTCGTCGGCGACGACGAGCCCGTCGGGCAGGTCGTCGGGATCGATGCCGAGCCCGGCGAAGGGGTCGGCTTCCGGGGTCGCGGCGGGGACGTTCTCCGCGCTGTACGGCGTCGGTTCGGCGCCCGCCCGGTCGGGGGCCGTGGGGGCGTGGGGTGGGGCGCTCCGTGCGTGTGCGGGACTTCCCGTGCCGGCCTTCATCCCCGTATCCCACCCCTCCGTGTACCGCAGTGGGCCCGAGTCCGTCACCCTACTAGGCGAGCGCGTCCGGTGGGGCCTCAGGAGGCGGTTCGGGGGCGCTGGGCGCGCGCGGAGGCGTACAGGCACACGGCGGCCGCGGTGGCGAGGTTGAGGCTCTCGGCCTTGCCGTGGATCGGGACGCGGACGACGGCGTCGGCGAGGGCCCGGGTCTCCTCGGGCAGCCCCCACGCCTCGTTGCCGAAGACCCAGGCGGTGGGGCCGCCCATGGTGCCGGCGTCGAGCTCGTCGTCGAGGTCGTCCTGGCCCGCGCCGTCGGCGGCGAGGATCCGGACGCCGACGCTCTTGAGGCCGGCGACGGCCTGCTCGACCGGGACGCCGACGGCGACCGGCAGGTGGAAGAGGGAGCCGACGGAGGCGCGTACCGACTTGGGGTTGTACAGGTCCACGGAGGCGTCGGTGAGGATCACGGCGTCGGCGCCGGCCGCGTCGGCGCAGCGGAGCACGGTGCCGGCGTTGCCGGGGTCGCGGACGTGCGCGAGGACGGCGACCAGCTTGGGCCGGGAGGCGAGGATCTCCTCGAAGGGCGAGTCGAGGAAGCGGCAGACGCCGACGAGGCCCTGCGGGGTGACGGTCTGGGAGACCTCGGCGAGGACGGCGTCGGAGGCGAGGTGGACGCGGGCGCCGGCGGCGCGGGCGGCGTCGACGATCGGGGCGTACCGCTCGGCGGCCTCGACGGTGCTGAAGAGCTCGACGAGGGTCGGTTCACCGGTGCTGCCGCGGTGCTCGACGGCCTCGCGGACGGCCTGCGGGCCCTCGGCGATGAAGAGGCGGTCCTTGCCCCGGAAGTTGCGCTTGGCGAGCCGTCGGGCGGCGACGACGCGCGGCGAACGCGGGGAGATCAGCTCGGGGGTGGACATGTGCCTGCGGCTCTCTGACTCGGCTCGGCCCGGTTCGGGTACGGCGGCGAAACGGCGGCGGAAGCGGAAACGGCGGTCAACGCGCCGGACCCGCAGGCGCGGGGCCTGCGGGTCCGGGCAGAAGTACTGCGACCTGGAAGATCAGGCGGCGGCCTTCGGGGCGTTGACGTCGGCCGGGAGGGCCTTCTGCGCGACCTCGACCAGCGCGGCGAACGCGTTGGCGTCGTTGACGGCCAGCTCGGCGAGGATCTTGCGGTCCACCTCGATGTTGGCGGCCTTCAGACCCTGGATGAGGCGGTTGTACGTCATGCCGTTCAGGCGGGCAGCGGCATTGATGCGCTGGATCCAGAGCTGACGGAAGTCGCCCTTGCGCTTCTTGCGGTCGTTGTAGTTGTAGACCAGCGAGTGGGTGACCTGCTCCTTGGCCTTGCGGTACAGGCGCGAACGCTGACCGCGGTAGCCGGAGGCCTGCTCGAGGATCGCCCGGCGCTTCTTGTGGGCGTTGACTGCCCGCTTGACGCGTGCCACTTCTTAACTCCTTGTAGCGGGGCCGTGGTGATGCTCACACGACCCGGAAATCGGATGGGTCCCGGTCTGTGCCGGATGCCCTCGTCGCCGAGGGCGGGAGATCAGATCAGATGCCCAGCATCTTCTTGATCTTGGCGGAGTCACCCGGGGCCATCTCGGCGTTGCCCGTGAGGCGACGCGTCAGCTTGGACGACTTGTGCTCGAGCAGGTGGCGCTTGCCGGCGCGCTCGCGCAGGATCTTGCCGGAGCCGGTGACCTTGAAGCGCTTCTTGGCACCGGAGTGCGTCTTGTTCTTCGGCATAGCGCCGTTCTCTCCTCGTCAGTGGCGCTCCCCCGGTGCGGACACCGGACGACAGGGAGCGTCAATTCTTCGTTTGGTGGTTCCGGGGCGGAAGCCCTGGGGCTGCCGGGAGAGGCAGCCCCGCGGGATCACGCCTCGGGGTTCTCGGCCGACGCGTCGGCCGGGGCCTGCTCGACCGGAGCCTGCTCGGCCGGGGCCTCCTCGGCGGCGGGCGCCTCGGAAGAACCGCCCTGACGCTCGGCCTTGCGAGCGGCCTGTGCCTCACGCGCCTCGGCCATGGCCTCGGTCTTCTTCTTGTGCGGACCGAGAACCATGATCATGTTCCGGCCGTCCTGCTTCGGGTTGGACTCGATGAAGCCAAGCTCCTGAACGTCCTCCGCGAGGCGCTGCAGCAGTCGGTAACCGAGCTCCGGACGGGACTGCTCACGACCACGGAACATGATCGTGATCTTGACCTTGTCACCCTGCTTGAGGAACCGGACGACGTGACCCTTCTTGGTGTCATAGTCGTGCGGGTCGATCTTCGGCCGGAGCTTCATCTCCTTGATGACCGTGTGCGCCTGGTTCTTGCGCGCCTCACGGGCCTTCATGGCCGACTCGTACTTGAACTTCCCGTAGTCCATGAGCTTGCACACGGGCGGACGGGCGTTCGCCGCGACCTCAACCAGATCGAGGTCGTACTCCTGCGCGAGCTCCAGGGCCTTGGCAAGCGGGACGATGCCCACCTGCTCGCCACTGGGGCCGACAAGACGCACCTCGGGAACGCGAATCCGCTCGTTGATGCGGGGCTCGGCGCTGATGGATCCTCCTCGGTAGCACCACGCGACCGCCTGGCGGACGGACACGTACACGGTAGAACTGTCGAGACCAACCGAGCGGGCGCACGAAAAATGCCCCGACGGGACACAGGCGGGGCTCCACGGAAAACCGGAGCACCGCCGCGGTCAACCGCGGGGCGCACATCGGGCGGCTCCATCGTCCGTACGGAACGATGGTGACCACCTGACCGGTGACCCGCCGCCCGTGAGGACGGCAAGGTGGGAAGTCGGAGCCTCCACTTGTGGGCCGGGCACGCATGTGTCCGGCCGGTCGTTACACAAGGTTAGCAGGACCCGCCGGTCGGCGCGAACCGTACGTCCGCTTATCGTGTGGGACATGAGCGAGACGCCCCAGCACGAGTCCACGGACTCCTCCGCTTCCTCGGAAGCTCCCGACTTCGCCGCCATGACCCGCGACATCGCCGAGGTCCCGGCGGTCGAGGTGATCGTGACGGTCGCCGTCAACCTGATGAGCGCCGCCGCGGTGAAGCTCGGACTCACCGAGGAGGGCGACGAGCACAAGGACCTCGACGAGGCCCGCAAGCTGATCCACGCCCTGGCGGGCCTGCTCGACGGCGGCGCGACGGAGATCTCCTCCTTCCACGCGGCGCCGCTGCGGGACGGCCTGAAGTCCCTCCAGCTCGCCTTCCGCGAGGCATCCATCGTCCCGGACGAGCCGGGCCAGGGCCCGGGCGAGAAGTACACGGGTCCGGTGTACGGATAGTAGGCCGCAGGTACGGGGGCGCCCATGGGATCGCCCCCGTACGACTAGTTCCTTACGTAGAAGGGCTCGCCGGGAGGCGTGGCCGAGGCCGGCAGCAGTGCCAGGTCGAGGCCGCGCACCAGGCGGGCCCTCAGTGTTTCGTCGGCGGCGATCCGCCGGGCCACGCGCTGGGCGGCCTCCGCGGGGGCGGCGTCCTCGGCGAGGACCAGGGCGAGGACGCCGTCGGCGGCGCCCGGTCCCAGGTGGGCGCGCAGGACGGCGGGCTCGGCGGCGACCGCGGCGCGCACCGCGTCCCGTACCGCCGGGTCGTCCAGCGGGTCCGTACTGCTGCGGCCCTCGGCGAGCGCGAGCAGCGCCGAGCCGGTGATCTGGTACGGCACCGGTCCCGCCAGGTCGAGCACCAGCGTGTCGGCCTTCTCGTGGACGAGGGCCGCGAGGGCCTGCCGCAGGGGGACGGCGACGGGCCGGGCGGCCGGGTCCCACAGGGCGAGCGAGGCGATCGAGGTGAAGGCCGGCAGCGCCCGCCGGTCCCCGGCCGTCAGCGTGGGGACGGCCATGTCGCTGGTCTTCTCCTGGCGCAGCCCCGTGGCCGGATCGACCTCGACCTCGCCGAGGAGCGCGACGACGGGCACGAGCAGCCGCGCGTCGCGAAGGGCGTCGAGGACGGGCCCGTGTGCGGTTCTGTCCTCCGCCCACGCCGCCAGCGCCGCGGCGAGCCGCGGGTCGGCGGTGCCGTCGTCGTCGGAGAAGCCGGGGTCGGGGATGTTCTTGAGCGCCACCCGAGGAGCCTAACCGGCGGCCGGTCAGTGACTGCGGCTGCCCCGCCACAGGGCGACGGCGGCGGCGAGGAAGAGGACGCCGATCCCGCCCGCGAGGGGGGCGAGGAGACCGATGGGGTGGGCCTCCTCGGGGGCGGGCTGCGGCCCGGGGCCGAAGTAGCGGGCGGTGTGGCCGGCCGCGACGGTCTTGAGGTCGGTGCCCTTGAGCCTGGCGCCCGCCTCGATCGCGGCGGCCGGGTCGACCGTTCCGTACCCCTTCTCGTCGCTGCGGCCGCCCTCGGGACGGCTGCGCGCGGTGTCGACGAGGAGCCGCTTGATCTGGGCCGGGGTCAGGTCGGGGTGGGCGGCGCGGACGAGGGCGACGGCGCCGGAGACGAACGCGGCGGCGGCACTGGTGCCCCAGCCCTCGTAGTAGCGGCGGTCGGGGTCGGCGATGACGATGTCGACGCCCGGGGCGCTGACCGTGGCGTACCAGCGGCTGGTGGAGAAGGAGGCCCGCGTGCCGTAGCGGTCGACGGCGGTGACGGCGATCACGCCGGGGTAGGCGGCGGGGAAGGAGATGTGGTCGCCCTTCTCGCCGCCGTTGCCGGCGGAGGCGACGACGGCGACGCCCTTGGCGAGGGCGTACTGCACGGCGGCGTCCTCGCCGGCGTCGGGGTGGGCGGACTCGGAGTCGTCGCCGAGGGAGAGGTTGATGACGTCGGCGCCGTGGTCGGCGGCCCAGCGGATGCCTTCGGCGAGGGCGGTGCCGCGGGTCTTGCGGGCCTTGTCCCGCGCCTTGTCGGTGCCTTCGAGGATGACCCGCACGGGCAGGATCCTCGCCTTCGGGGCCACGCCGAGGACGCCGTCCTGGCCGCCGGGCCCGTGGCCGTGTCCGGCGATGATGCCGGCCATCGCGGTGCCGTGGCGGGCCCAGGCGCGGTCGCCTCGGGTGGCGCCGAAGCCGACGAGGTCGGTGCCGGGCAGCACGGAGCCGGCGAGGTCGGGGTGG
Source organism: Streptomyces sp. NPDC006339 (assembly GCF_040612775.1). Lineage (NCBI taxonomy): Bacteria > Bacillati > Actinomycetota > Actinomycetes > Kitasatosporales > Streptomycetaceae > Streptomyces > Streptomyces sp. NPDC006339. The sequence continues at coordinate 22,699 of NZ_JBEXQW010000014.1, read as the reverse complement.
GTGGCGTCGACGCCGGTGTCGAGGACGGCGACGGTGACGCCCTCGCCGCGGGTGGTGCGCCATGCCTCGGCGGTGTGCAGGGCGTCGAGGCCCCACTGCCGGGCGCGGATGGTGTCGGCGTAGGCGGGGGTGGTGGTCGCCGGGAGGACGGTGAAGGCGGCGGCGAGCAGGGCGGCGGCCGCGCCCCGGACCCGGTGGCGGCGGATCACTCCTGGTCCTCCCGCACGGTGGCGGCGACGGTCTTGCGCAGGGCGCGTTCGACGGCGTCGCCGACGCCCTTGGCCTCGTGGCCGAGGCCGGCCTGGGCGACCGGCGTGGTCCGCTTGGGTGTCATGGCGCGGTCGGCGGGTTCGGGTTCGGCGACGGCGCGGCCGTCGGCGAAGCCGGAGACGGCGGTGACGACGACGGGCAGGTCGGTCAGGATGTGCCGCCACCAACTGGCGCGCTGCCGGTCGCCGAAGCGCTCGGCGACGGTGCCGGGGCCGGGGAGGGCGGGCGCCGGTTCGTCGGCGGCGCGGGAGCCGAGGGTGCGCATGGTGGCGGGGTCGGCCTGGGTGAAGACGAGGGCGACGGTGGTGACGTGGGAGGAGGTCGCGTCGGTGTAGGTGGCGCGCAGGACGCGCTCGCAGCCGACGGTCCGGAGGGCGGTGTGCAGGGCCTTGGGGAGGGTGGCGGCGGTGCACGGGGCGTCGGGGGCGACGACGATCCGGGTCCAGGTGCGGGCGGAGCCGCCGGGTCCGGCGGCGGGGCCGGGGAGGGTGCGGGGGAAGAGGGTGTCGACGGGGGCGTTGTGCCAGAGCGCGCGGGCCGGGGTGTAGCCGGGCGGTTCGGCGGCTTCACCGGCCCCGGTGCCGGCGAGGACCGCGCCGGTGACGGCGCCGCCGACCAGCCCGAGGGCCAGGACGGCGCACACGGCGGCGGCCACGACCCGGCCGGTGCTGCGCTCCCGTACGGGGCGCAGCCGGGTCGTGGTCTCGGCGGGCGTCTCGGCGGACAGGGCCCAGGGGTCGTAGGCGTACGCGGGGGTGGGTGCGGGTCCCGGTGCGGGTGCGTCGGTGGGGCGGGCGGGCGCGGGGCGTCCGTCCCGTACGGGGCGGAGCCGGGTGGTGGTCTCGGCCGGGGTCTCGGCGGGCACCACGGCCCCGCGCGCCGGCTGCTCGGGCGGCAGCGGCTGCGCGGCACGGCGCGCCCGCGCGGGTGCGGGGGCGCTCGCGCCGGTGGCGGGGGGCGCGGGCGGCGCGGAAGCGGCCGACGGGTGGCGCTGCGAGGGCGCCAGGACCTCGGTGATGCGGGAGGCGGACGCGGGCTGTGCGGGCACGCCGGCGGCGGGACGGTCCGGCGACGCCGGGGCCACACGGCCCGCGCGGGCGTCGGGGGCGGTGGGCATCGAGCGCCCGGACGAGGTCACCGGCCCGGAAGCGTCCGACGACACCGGGGAGGCGGGGGCCGCTCGGCCCTCGCCGACGCCGGGAGCGGTGGGCATCGAGCGCCCCGACGAGGTCACCGGCCCGCGACCGTCCGCCGTCGCAGGAAAGCCGGGCGCCACACGGCCCTCGCCCTGGCGGGCACCCGGTTCGGCGCCCACCGGGCGATCCGTCCCCGGAGCCGAAGCCACCGGGCGGCTCGCCGCAGGCGCGGGCGCTGCGGCCGTCGGGTGGGGCGCCGGAGCCGCCGGGCGGCTCGCTCGAGCCGTGGGAGGCTCCGGGGGGAGGAGGGCCTCGGTGATGCGGGACGTGGGGCGTTGCGGCTCGGTGCTCATCGCCGTCCCCCTGGTCGATCTGCGAAACAATGGCCGCCACTCTACGGGCTGTTCCCGGTGGGGCGGGAACTGAGGGGTGCCGCCCGATCAAGGGGCTACCCACGCGTAAACGTCTCTGGCAAGCTCGGGCCATGACTCCCCGTGCCGCCGACCGCGCCCGGTACGACCGGGCCACCGCCCATCTCGACGCGCCCGTCGCGCTCGTCGATCTGGATGCCTTCGACGCCAACGCCGAGGATCTGCTCCGCCGGGCCGGCGGGAAGCCGATCCGGGTCGCGAGCAAGTCGGTGCGGTGCCGGGCGCTCCTGGAGCGGGTGCTGGCGCGGGACGGGTTCGCGGGCGTGATGTCGTTCACGCTGGCCGAGTCGCTGTGGCTGGCCCGGGCCGGGTTCGAGGACGTGCTGCTTGCGTATCCGTCGGCCGACCGGGCCGGGTTCGCGGAGCTCGCGGGGGACGCGAAGCTGGCCGGGGCCGTGACGGTGATGGTCGACGACGTGGCGCAGCTCGATCTGATCGAGGCGTCGCGGGCGGGCGGCGCGGAGGAGATCCGGGTCTGTCTGGAGCTGGACACCTCGCTGCGGCTGCTGGGCGGCCGGGTGCGGATCGGGGCCCTGCGCTCGCCGCTGCGGGAGCCCGCCCAGATGGCCGAGCTGGCGCGGTCGGTCGCGCGCCGGCCCGGTTTCCGGCTGGTGGGGCTGATGGCGTACGAGGGTCATGTGGCGGGTGTCGGGGACGCGGTCGCGGGCCGGCCGCTGCGCTCGCGGGCGATCCGGCTGATGCAGTCGGCGGCGCGCCGGGAGCTGGCGGCGCGCCGGGCGGCGGTGGTCCGGGCGGTGCGGGCGGTCGCGCCGGAGCTGGAGTTCGTCAACGGCGGCGGGACGGGCAGCGTGCAGCACACGGCGGCCGAGGACGCGGTGACGGAGATCGCGGCGGGTTCGGGGCTGTTCGTGCCGCGTCTGTTCGACAACTACACGTCCTTCACGGGCCGCCCGGCGGCCCTGTTCGCGCAGCCGGTGGTGCGCCGCCCCGGCGTGGGTGTGGTGACGGTGCTCGGCGGCGGCTACCCCGCCTCGGGCGCCGCCGGCCGGGACCGGCTCCCGGTCCCGTATCTCCCGGAGGGGCTGCGCTACGACCCGCAGGAGGGCCCGGGCGAGGTGCAGACCCCGCTGATCGGGTCCCCCGCCGACGATCTGCGCATCGGGGACAAGGTGTGGTTCCGGCATGCGAAGGCCGGCGAGCTGTGCGAGCGCTTCGACACCCTGCACCTGGTGGAGGGCGACCGCGTCACGGCCGCCGTGCCGACGTACCGGGGCGAGGGCCGGACCTTCCTCTAGCCCCTCGGCTCGCACGGCAGCCGGGCGCCGCGTGGCGCCCGGCTGCGCGCGGTGGGGGTGTGGGGGTGGGGAGGGGTGGCGGCGTCGGGCGAGGGCTAGAGGGGGGTCACGTACGCGCCGGAGATACCGCCGTCGACGAGGAAGTCGGTGGCGTTGATGAACGAGGAGTCGTCGCTGGCGAGGAAGGCGACCGCGGCGGCGATCTCCTCGGCCTCGGCGAACCGGCCGACGGGGATGTGCACGAGACGGCGCGCGGCCCGCTCGGGGTCCTTGGCGAAGAGCTCCTGGAGCAGCGGGGTGTTGACGGGGCCCGGGCAGAGCGCGTTGACGCGGATGCCCTCGCGGGCGAACTGGACGCCGAGTTCGCGGGACATGGCGAGCACGCCGCCCTTGGAGGCGGTGTAGGAGATCTGGCTGGTGGCGGCGCCCATGATCGCGACGAAGGAGGCGGTGTTGATGATGGAGCCCCGGCCCTGGCGGCGCATGTACGGCAGGGCGGCCTTGCAGCACAGGTAGACCGAGGTGAGGTTGACGTCCTGGACGCGCTTCCAGGCGTCGAGGCCGGTCTCCAGGATGGAGTCGTCGTCGGGGGGCGAGATGCCGGCGTTGTTGAAGGCGATGTCGACGGAGCCGTAGGTGTCGAAGGCGACCTTGAAGAGGTTCTCGACCTCCTCCGGGTCGGTGACGTCGACCTTGACGAAGGTCCCGCCGACCTCTTCGGCGGCGGCCTTGCCGGCCTGTTCGTCGATGTCGCCGCAGACCACGTTCGCGCCTTCGGAGGCGAGGCGGCGGGCGGTGGCGAGGCCGATGCCGCTGCCGGCGCCGGTGATGACGGCGGTGCGGCCGACGAGCCGGCGGCAGATGATCTCTTCGGTGCTCTCGGTGTCGGTCATGGTGCTCATGCCTCCGTGCTGATGAAGACGTTCTTGGTTTCGGTGAAGGCGGTCAGGGCGTCGGGGCCCAGTTCCCGGCCGAGGCCGGACTGGCCGAAGCCGCCGAAGGGGGTCCAGTAGCGGACGCTGGAGTGGGAGTTGACGGAGAGGTTGCCGGCCCGGACGGCGCGGGAGGCGCGCAGGGCGCGGCCGACGTCGCGGGTCCAGATCGAGCCGGACAGGCCGTACGGGGTGGCGTTGGCGAGCCGTACGGCGTCGGCCTCGTCCTCGAAGGGCAGGACGACGGCGACGGGGCCGAAGACCTCCTCGACGGCGCAGGGGGCGTCCTCGGGGAGTCCGGTGAGGAGGGTGGGCGGGAACCAGAAGCCGGGGCCTTCGGGGGCCTTGCCGCGGACGGCGTCGGCGCCGGGGGTGTGCTCGGTGGCGCCGGTGACGTAGGAGCGGACGCGGTCGAGCTGTGCGCGGGAGATGAGGGGGCCCATCTGGGTGCGCTCGTCGAGGGGGTCGCCGACGACGATCTCCTCGACGGCCGGGGTGAGGAGTTCCAGGAAGCGGTCGTACGCGGTGCGCTGGACGAGGATGCGGGTGCGGGCGCAGCAGTCCTGGCCGCTGTTGTCGAGGAAGGCCATGGGGGCGGCGGCGGCCGCGGCCTCCAGGTCGGCGTCGGCGAAGACGATGTTGGGGCTCTTGCCGCCGAGTTCGAGGGTGACCCGCTTCACCTGGCCGGCGGCCTTCGCCATGATCTGCTTGCCGACCCGGGTGGAGCCGGTGAAGACGATCTTGGCGATGCCGGGGTGTTCGACGAGGGCGTTCCCGGCGACCGGGCCCTCGCCGGGGAGGACCTGGAAGAGGCGCTCGGGGAGGCCGGCCTCCAGCGCGAGCTCGGCGAGCCGGAGCGCGGTGAGCGGGGTGGTCTCGGCGGGCTTGAGGATCACGGCGTTGCCGGCGGCGAGGGCGGGGGCGGTGGCCCAGGCGGCGATCGGCATGGGGAAGTTCCAGGGGGCGATGACGCCGACGACCCCGAGGGGTTCGAGGATCGTGATGTCGAGGCCGCCGGGTACGGGGATCTGGCGGCCGTTGAGGCGTTCCACTCCCCCGGCCGCGTAGTCGAGCAGGTCGCGGACGTTCCCGGCCTCCCAGCGGGCGTTGCCGAGGGTGTGGCCGGCCTCGCGGACCTCCAGGAGGGCGAGTTCCTCGAGGTGGGCGTCGACGGTGGCGGCGAAGCGGCGCAGTACGCGGGCCCGGTCGGCGGGGGCGGCGGCGGCCCAGGAGCGCTGGGCCTCGGCCGCCCGGACGACGGCGGTGTCGACGTCGGCCGGGGTGGCGGCGGGGACGGTGGCGACGAGCTCCTCGGTCGCCGGGTTCAGGACGTGCAGTTCGTGCGGCAAGTCGTTCCTCACATGCGTTCGAAGGAGCGGCGCAGTTCCCAGTCGGTGACGGCGGCGTCGAAGGCGTCGAGTTCGACGCGGGCCATGTTGCGGTAGTGGGCGACGACCTCGGGGCCGAAGGCGGCCTTGGCGATCTCGCTGTTCTCCCAGAGCTCGGCGGCCTCGCGCAGGGTGGTGGGCACGTGCTCGTACTCGCCGGTGTAGGCGTTGCCGGTGCAGGCGGGCGGGAGTTCGAGGCCCTGCTCGATGCCGTGGAGGCCGGCGGCGACGAGCCCGGCGACGGCGAGGTAGGGGTTGACGTCGCCGCCGGGGAGTCGGTTCTCGAAGCGGGTGGAGCGGCCGTGGCCGACGATCCGCAGGGCGCAGGTGCGGTTGTCGTGGCCCCAGGCGACGGCGGTGGGGGCGAAGGAGCCGGGCTGGAACCGCTTGTAGGAGTTGATGTTGGGGGCGTAGAGCAGGGAGAAGTCGCGCAGGGCGGCGAGCTGGCCGGCGAGGAAGTGCCGCATGACGTCGGACATGCCGTCGGGCCCGTCCCCCGCCATGACGTTACGGCCGTCGGCGTCCTGGAGGGAGAGGTGGATGTGGCAGGAGTTGCCCTCGCGCTCGTTGTACTTGGCCATGAAGGTGAGCGAGCAGCCCTCCTGGGCGGCGATCTCCTTGGCGCCGGTCTTGTAGACGGCGTGCTGGTCGCAGGTGACGAGGGCCTCGTCGTATTTGAAGGCGATCTCGTGCTGGCCGGGGTTGCACTCGCCCTTGGCTGACTCGACGGTGAGTCCGGCGGCGGTCATCTCGTTGCGGATGCGGCGCAGCAGGGGTTCGATCCGGCCCGTCCCGAGGATCGAGTAGTCGATGTTGTACTGGTTGGCCGGGGTCAGGCCGCGGTAGTCGGCGTCCCACGCCTGCTCGTAGGTGTCCTTGAAGACGATGAACTCGAGCTCGGTGCCGACGTGGGCGGTGAAGCCGTGCTCGGCGAGCCGGTCGAGCTGGCGGCGGAGGATCTGGCGGGGCGCGGCGACGACGGGGCTGCCGTCGCTCCAGGCGAGGTCGGCCATCACCATGGCGGTGGCCTCGTTCCAGGGGACGCGGCGCAGGGTGGAGAGGTCGGGGCGCATGGCGAAGTCGCCGTAGCCGCGGTCCCAGGAGGACATCTCGTAGCCGTCGACGGTGTTCATCTCGGTGTCGACGGCCAGAAGATAGTTGCAGCCCTCGGTGCCGTGGTCGAGGACGTCGCTCAGGAAGAACGGTGCGGCGAACCGCTTGCCCTGGAGGCGTCCCTGCATGTCGGGGAAGGCCAGGACGACGGTGTCGATCTCGCCGCTCGCGACGAGTGAGCGCAGCTCGTCGACGGCGAGCGGGGGTGTGCGGTCTGCCACGGGATTACTCCTCCTTCGGCCTGCCGGGAGCCATAAGGTATTGCGCAGAACCATTGCTTGGGAAGGGGAAACGGCGAGGTGGCCAGGACGAGTGAACCGGCGGACCGGCTGACGCCCGTACTGCGGCCGGTGCGGGCGGGCAACGGTTTCGAGGAGGCCTTGGAGCAGATCCTGCAGGTCGTGCGGCTCGGTCTGGTGCCGGGCGGGGAGCGGCTGCCGGCGGAGCGGGAGCTCGCGGACCGGATGGGGATCAGCCGGGTGACCCTGCGCGAGGTCCTGAAGGTGCTCCAGGAACAGGGTCTGGTGGAGAGCCGGCGCGGCCGGTACGGCGGAACGTTCGTGCTGCGGCGGGAGCGGACCGCCGACGAGGCGGAGCTGCGCCGCCGGATCGCGGCCGTCGACATGGAGGACACGCTGCGCTTCCGGGAGGTCCTGGAGGTGGGCGCGGCCGGGCTGTGCGCGGCGCACGGCCTGGACGAGGCGGGCGCCGAGCGGCTGCGGAAGGCCCTGGCGGCGACCCATGACGCCCCGCTCGGCGACTACCGGCGGCAGGACACGCTGCTGCACCTCACCCTCGCCGAGCTGTCCGGCTCGCCGACGCTGACCGCGCAGTACGCGGCGGTGCGGGCGACGGTCAACGACCTCCTCGACTGCATCCCGCTCCTCGTGCGCAACCTGGAGCACTCGCAGCACCAGCACACGGCGCTGGTGGAGGCGGTGCTCGACGGGGACGCGGACGCGGCGCGCGAGGTGATGCGGGAGCACTGCGCGGGGACGGCGGCGCTGCTGCGCGGCTTCCTGACCTGAGGGGCGCCCCGGCCGCGTAACCGGAACGTAACGCACGGGTCTTGCGCCGCCCGCCCCGACGACGCAAAGGTATGGCACCAATCCATTGGGTTCGTTCCGGGGAGCTGACCGCCGCCATGACGCTGGAAGACACCTCAGGCACCACAGGACACCAGGCCGCGCCCGACGACTATCTTCAGCGCCGCACCCTGCGCCGCGGCAGCGCGGGCTGGCTGCTGCTCACCGGTCTCGGCGTGGCGTACGTCGTCTCCGGCGACTTCTCCGGCTGGAACATCGGCCTGTCCAAGGGAGGCTTCGGCGGTCTCGCCGTCGCCACCGTCCTCATGGGCGCGATGTACGCCTGCCTGGTCTTCTCCCTCGCCGAACTGTCCGCGATCCTGCCCACCGCGGGCGGCGGCTACGGCTTCGCCCGGCGGGCGCTCGGCACCTGGGGCGGCTTCCTCACCGGCACGGCGATCCTCATCGAGTACGTCCTCGCGCCCGCCGCCATCTCCATCTTCATCGGCGACTACGTCGAGTCCCTCGGACTCTTCGGACTGGAGTCGGGCTGGCCCGTCTATCTGGTCTGCTTCGCCCTCTTCATCGGCATCCACCTGTGGGGCGTGGGCGAGGCGCTGCGCTTCAGTCTGATCGTCACGGCCGTCGCGGTGGCCGCGCTGCTGGTCTTCGCGCTCGGTGCGCTGAGCGACTTCCACGTGTCCGGCCTGAACGACATCCCGGCGGACCCGGAGGCGACGGGCTCCAGCTCCTGGCTGCCGTTCGGTCTCCTCGGCATCTGGGCCGCGTTCCCTTTCGGCATGTGGTTCTTCCTGGGCGTCGAGGGCGTGCCGCTGGCCGCCGAGGAGGCCAAGGACCCGGTGCGCTCGATGCCGAGGGCGCTCGCCCTGTCGATGGGCGTCCTCGTGGTCCTCGCGCTGATCACCTTCCTCGCGGCGACCGGGGCCCGCGGCTCGGCCGCCATCCAGGAGGCCGGCAATCCGCTGGTGGTCGCCCTCCAGGGCGACGGGGAGCCGACCGCGCTCAGCCGCTTCGTCAACTACGCGGGCCTCGCGGGCCTGGTCGCCTCCTTCTTCTCCCTGATCTACGCGGGCTCCCGCCAGCTCTTCGCGCTGTCCCGGGCCGGCTACCTCCCCCGTTTCCTCTCCCTCACCAGCCGCCGCAAGTCGCCCTACCTGGGGCTGCTCATCCCCGGCGCCCTGGGCTTCGCGCTCGCCGCGGGGACCGGGGACGGGGCGCGGATGCTGAACATCGCGGTGTTCGGCGCCACCATCTCGTACGCGCTGATGGCGCTCTCCCACATCGTGCTGCGCCGCCGCGAGCCCGGGCTGCCCCGCCCGTACCGCACCCCCGGCGGTGTGGTGACCTCCTCGGTCGCCTTCGTCCTGGCCCTGTCCGCGCTGGTGGCGACCTTCCTGGTCGACAAGGACGCGGCCTTCATCGCCCTCGCCGTGTACGTGGTCGCCCTCGCCTACTTCGCGTTCTACAGTCGCCACCACCTGGTGGCGAAGGCGCCGGAGGAGGAGTTCGCGGCACTCGCCGCGGCCGAGGCGGAACTCGAACGCTGACCGACCCCACGCACCAAGGAGACTCCGTGCCCCGACCGCTGATCGGTGTGACGACCTATCTGGACCAGGCCCGCTGGGGGGTGTGGGACCTGCCGGCCGCGCTCCTGCCCGCCGCGTATCCGCGGCTGATCCAGGAGAGCGGCGGCCTGCCCGCGATGCTGCCGCCGCACGACCCGGCCGCGGCGGCGGAGACGGTCGCCCGTCTGGACGGCCTGGTGGTCGCGGGCGGCGCGGACGTCGAGCCGGTGCGGTACGGGGCCGAGCCCGACCCCCGCACCGGCCCGCCCGCCCGGGCCCGGGACGGCTGGGAACTGGCCCTCATCGACGCGGCCCTGGCCTCCGGCACCCCGCTCCTCGGCATCTGCCGGGGCATGCAGTTGCTCAACGTGGCCCTGGGCGGCACCCTCGTCCAGCACCTGGACGGCCACACGGAGGCGGTCGGCATGATGGGCCGTCACCCGGTCGCACCGGTCCCGGGCACCCGCTACGCCTCGCTGGTCCCGGAGCGGACTTCCGTCCCCACCTACCACCACCAGTGCGTGGACGTCCTCGGCAAGAACCTGATCGCCTCGGCCCACGCGGAGGACGGCACGGTCGAGGCGATCGAACTGCCCTCCCCCACCTGGGCGCTGGGCGTCCAGTGGCACCCGGAGATGGGCGAGGACCTGCGGGTGATGCGGGGCCTGGTCCGGGCGGCCTCGGTCACGCGCGGGGCGTGATCCGGCCCCGCATCAGGAGCCCGTACACCGTCCCCGCGACGATCATGCCCACCGGCAGGGCGAGGTCGACGCCGCCGAGGGCGCGGGCGACCGGTCCGGTGTAGGCGGTGTCGACGCACAGCGCCGCGACACCGCCGCCACCGAGCACGGCGACGGCACCGGCCACGTTGACACCGCCCGCGTACCAGAAGGAGCTTCCCCGGCTCTCGTCCATCAGGGCGCGCCCGTCGTAGCGGTTGTGGCGCAGCAGGATGTCGACCGCGTACACGGTCATGGCCGGCCCGAGCAGGACGACGGTCAACTGGAGCACGTTGCCGACGGTGTCCAGGAAGTTGGAGACGAGCAGGGCGTACAGCGTGAGGGCGACCGCCACCACGCCGTCGACGAGGACGCTGCGCGAGCGGCGGATCCGCAGGCCCACGGCCTGGAGGGCGAGTCCGGCGCTGTAGGCGGTCATGGCGTTGATGGCGATGGTGCCGAGCACGAGGGCGAGCAGGAAGAGGGGGCCGAACCAGCCCGGCAGCATCGATTCCAGGGCGGCCTGGGGGTCGCTCATGTCGACGACGGTGCCGGCGAGGGCCCCGATCGCGCACACCACGACGCTCGGCAGGAAGCCGCCCAGCGCGGTCCATCCCATGACGGCCTTCGCGGAGGAGTTCCTCGGCAGATAGCGGGAGAAGTCCGCGCTGGTGGTGTACGAGAGCGGGCCGGCCGCGATCAGCGTGACGCCGGCGATCAGGGTGGCCCACAGGTCGACGCCGGTCAGCGGCGCGTCCGGGACGTGGCCGAAGTCCGCCCGCAGCAGCACCACATAGGCGACGACGCCGAAGGCGGCCGTCAGGGCGATGGTGAGGGGCAGATAGAGCCGGACGATCAGCCCGTGCCCGTACACGCCGATGGTCAGCGTGACCCCGGCGATCAGCAGCACCACCAGGATCTTGACGCCGGTGTCGACGGCCACCCCGGCCCTCTCCACCAGCGTGAAGGCCGCGCCGGCGGCCGCGGCCAGGTTGAGCGCGAAGTAGCAGACGGAGATGACCCAGCCGGTCACGGCGTTGTTCACGCGGTTGCCGCGCACGCCGTACATGGCCCGGGTGATGACCTCGCTGGGCGCTCCGGCGGCGGGTCCCGAGATCGCGAGGAGGCCGGTGAGCAGCCAGAAGAGGTTGCCCACGACGATCACCACGAGCGCCTGGGCCAGGCTGAGCCCCATCAGGACGAGGGCGCCGCCGATCACGAGGCTGAGGTAGTTGACGTTGGCGGCGGCCCAGACGGAGAAGAGCTCCCGCGGGTGCCCGTGCCGCTCCCGGTCGGGGATGTGGTCGATGCCGTGGGCCTCGATCCGGGTGGCGCGATCGGGGGCGGGAGCCCCGGCGGACCGGGGGCTCGGATCGGGAGACATGGCAGCCATACGGCCCTCCGGGGAGCGTGTCGTGCGCACCTGGTTGCTTATTGGTCGCACACTCAATAGCATCACCGGTATGTCGTCAAGCGTTCAGCGCAAACGCGTGCGGAAGTCCCCCGAGGCCCGCCGTGCGGAGATCGTCGAAGCGGCGGCGGCCGTCGCCCTCACCGAGGGCCTGGAGTGCGTGACCCTGCGCCGGATCGCCGACGAGCTCGCGGTGCGCCCCGGGCTCATCAGCCATTACTTCCCGTCCGCGGAGGACCTGGTGGCCGAGGCGTTCGCCGTCGCCGCCACGGGCGAGCTGGACGCGCTGCTCCCCGCCGACCGGCCCCACGGGACTCCGACGCAGTACCTCGCGCGCTATTTCGCCCTGTCCGCCGGGGACGCCTACGACGACATCAGCCGCCTCTGGATCAACGCCCGCCACCTCAGCCGCTACCGGCCGGTCCTGCGCGACCGGGTCGCCGCGATGGAGCTGGCCTCGGACGAGCGCCTGGAGGGCGTGATCCGGGACGGCGTCGCCCGGGGGGAGTTCCGCACGGAGGACCCCCACACGACCGCGATCATGATCCTGGTCGTCCTGGACGGCCTCGGCGCCCACGCCAACACCGACCGGAGCAACCGCCCGGAGGCGGTGCTGCGGATGGCCGTCACGACCGCGGAACGCGAACTGGCCCTGCCGCCGGGCACCTTGACCCGCGAGGCGTCCGCGCTCCCCGCCGACCTCCCCCACTGACCCTCCCCGCCCCCGTCCTGGAGCCCTCTGTGCGCACCCGTCTCGTCCTGTCCTCCGCCCGGCTGCTCGACCCCGGCACCGGCTCCTTCCTGCCGGAGACCGCGCTCGCCGTGTCCGAGAGCGGACGGATCGCCGCGCTCGGCGCCGACCGGGAGATACGGGCCCTCGCGGACAGCGCCACGGAGGTCGTCGACCTGAAGGGAGCGGTGGTCACCGCGGGCCTGGTGGACGGCCACCTCCACCCGGTCACGGGCGCCGACCTCACCCACGGCCTCGACCTCTCGCGGTGTACCGACCTGGCGGACGTCCGCGACGCGCTGGCCCGGGAGGTCCGCCGGCTCGACCGCGGCGACTGGCTCTTCGCCTGGGGCCTCGACCCGAACGTCTTCGGCGACCAGCCGGTCTCGACGGCCCCCTTCGACACCGTCCTGGCCGGCGTCCCCGCCTTCCTCCTCCTCTTCGACGCCCACTCCGCCCTCGCGAGCCGCCGCGCCCTCGAACTCGCCGGCGTCGACGGGCCGCGCGCCTTCGACCAGGCGTCCGCCGAGGTCGTCTGCGACGAGCACGGCCGGCCGACCGGTCTCCTCCAGGAGGACGCGGCCTGCGAGCTGGTCGAGCGCGTCGCCCCGCAGCCGACCCACGCCGAGCGCCGCGACCGCCTCGCGGCCGCCCTCCGCTCCATGGCGGCGGCGGGCCTGACCGGCGGCCACGTCATGGACGCGAACGGCGCGAGCCTGACCCTCCTCGCCGAACTCGACGCGGCCGGTGAGCTCCCCCTCCGCCTGCGCGTGGCGCCCTGGTGCCAGCCCGGCACGGACGCCGACGGCGTACGCGAACTGATCGCCCTGCAGGGCACGGGCGGCGAGCTCTGGCGCGTGGACGGCGTGAAGCTCTTCATGGACGGCACGATCGACAACGGCACCGCGTGGCTGGAGCGCCCGGACTGCCACGGCGAGTCGACGCACGCGTTCTGGCCCGACCCGGCCGCCTACACCGACATCATCGGCGCGCTGCACCGCGCCGGGGTGCCCACCGCCACTCACGCCATCGGCGACGCCGCCGTACGCCACGCGCTCGACGCCGTACAGAAGGCGCAGGCACAGGCGGCCGGCGCCGTCCGCCACCGGATCGAGCACATCGAAACGGTCCCGGACGACACCCTGCACCGCTTCGCGGACCTGGGTGTGATCGCGTCGATGCAGCCCACCCACTGCTGTGACTTCACCCGCGCCGACCACACCGACAACTGGTCGCGCCGCCTGGGCGAGGAGCGCGCCTCACGGGCGTGGCGCTGCCGCGACCTGTGGGACTCCGGGGCGACCGTGGTCCTGGGCTCGGACTGGCCGATCGCCCCGTTCCCGCCCCTCACGGTCATGGCGGGCGCGCGCCACCGCCGCCCGACCCGCGACCTGAGCCGCCCTCCGCACGCCCCCGAGCAGGCGCTGACGGCGCTGGAGGCCCTGCGCGGCATGACGGTGAACGCGGCCTTCGCCGCGCGCGAGGAGCACGAGGCGGGCCGCATCGCGCTCGGCCACCGCGCCGACCTCACGGTCCTGTCGGACAACCCCCTGACCACCCCGGCGCACGATCTCCCCCAGCTCCCGGTCGTCCTGACCACCGTCAACGGCAAGATGACCTTCCGAAGCCCAGCAGCAACCTGAGCGCACGCCCGCGGACGGGAGCGGGGCCGTGCAGGGGGCCGTGTTCGGGACGTAAAGCGTGATGTGTGGCGCGGAACGAGGGGCTCAACCCCTCCCCGTAGCAGCCCCGCGCCGTAAATCATGCAGTCCCGAACACGGCCCCCGGAACGGCCCCCGCGCACCCACCACCCCGCACCCGCCCCACCTCACCCCCACCCCACCTCACCCCCGCGTCAGCGACAGCAGATCCCGCGCCGGCCCCGTCGGCCGGTGCCCCGCAGGCCATACGGCCCGCAGGTCCCGCCGCAGCAGCACACCGGCCACCGGCACGGCGACGAGGCGCCGCGACCCCAGCTCCTCGGCGACGGCGAGCTCGCTCAGGACGGCGGGCCCCGCCCCGCTGACCGCCGCGGCCTTGACGGCGGTGGTGGAGGCGAGTTCCAGCAGCGGCTGGGCGAGTCCTCCGTGTCCGGCGAGGGCGGCGTCGAGCACCTGCCGTGTGCCGGAGCCGCGTTCCCGCAGCACGAGCGGTGTGCCGGCCAGTTCCGCCGGATCGAGGGCGGCCCGGCGCCGGGCCCAGGGGTGGGAGGGCGCCACGACGACGGCCAGCCGGTCGTGGGCGACGACGGCCCCGTCGAGGCCGTCGGGCACGGCGAGTCCTTCGACGAAGCCGAGGTCGGCCTCGCCGCCGAGGAGCCGCTCGGCGACGGCGGCGGAGTTGCCGGCCATGAGGGAGACGGCGGTGTCGGGCCGTTCGTTGCGCAGGGCGATGAGCCAGCCCGGCAGCAGGTACTCGGCGATGGTCATGGACGCGGCGACCCGCAGCCGCGAGTCGCGCCGCCCCCGCAGTGCCTGGACGCCGGCGTCGAAGGCTTCGGCGGCCTCCACGATCCGCCGCGCCCAGTCGGTCACGAGCGCGCCGGCGTCGGTGAGCCGGGAGCCGCGCGGCGAGCGGTCCACGAGGGCGACGCCGAGTTGCCGTTCCATGGAGCGGATGCGGCTGCTGGCGGCGGGCTGGGTGATGCCGACCTCGCGGGCGGCGCGGCCGAGGCTGCCGTGCCGGGCGACGGCGAGGAGGAGTTCGAGCGCGCCGAGGTCGGGGACGCGGTGGGACAGAAGGTGGACGACGTCGCTCGACTCACTGCTCATAAGATCAGCTTATGTCCTCATAGCCGGAGAGTCCCTGGTAGGGGCGGTACGAGGGCGAAAAGATCGAGCCATGGCAACCCTCGCACCTTCCCGTCCGGCCCCCGTCGCCACCACCCCCGGCGCACGGTGGGCCGCGGTCCGTCACCTCGGCCCCAACTGGTACGCCTCGGTGATGGGCACGGCCATCGTCGCCAACGCGGGGGCGGCCCTGCCGGCCGGTGTGCCCGGCCTGCGGGCGGCCTGCACGGCGGTGTGGGCGCTCTCGCTGGCGATGCTGCTGACGCTGCTCGCCGCCCGTGCCCTGCACTGGACGCACCACCGCGACCAGGCGCGGGCCCATCTGCTGGATCCGGCGATGGCCCCGTTCTACGGGTGTCCGGCCATGGCGCTGCTCGCGGTGGGCGGCGGCACGATGCTCGTCGGCAGGGACTGGATCGGTCTTCCCGCCGCGATCGCCATCGACTCGGTCCTCTTCACCGCGGGTACGGTGATCGGCCTGGCGGCCGCGGTGGCCGTGCCGTATCTGATGGTGGTGCACCACCGGATCGAGGGTGCGTCTCCGGTGTGGCTGCTTCCGGTGGTGGCCCCGATGGTGTCGGCGGCCCTCGGCCCGCTGCTGCTGCCCCATCTCCCCGCCGGCCAGGCGCGGCAGACGTTCCTGTTCGCCTGCTACGGGATGTTCGGCATCAGTCTGCTGGCGACGCTGGTGATGCTGCCTCTGGTGTTCGGACGGCTCGTGACCGCCGGTCCTCTCCCCCTCGCCCTCACCCCCACGCTGTTCCTGGTCCTCGGCCCGCTGGGCCAGTCGACGACGGCGGCGAACAACTTCGCCGACGCCGCGCTCGGCGGGGCGCTGCCCGGGCTCGGGTCGTCCGCGCCCGCCTTCTCGGCCTTCGCCGTCCTCTACGGTGTCCCCGTCATGGGCTTCGCGCTGCTGTGGCTGGTTCTCGCCGGGGCGCTGGTGTTGCGGGCCCGCCGCCGGGGCATGGGCTTCGCGATGACGTTCTGGGCGTTCACGTTCCCGGTGGGGACCTGTGTGACGGGCGCGGAGGGCCTGGCCCTGCACACCGGTCTGGCCGCGTTCCGGTGGCTGGCGATCGGGCTCTACGTGGTCCTCGTCGCGGCGTGGCTGGTGGCGAGTGCCCACACGGTGCGCGGGCTGTTCAGCGGCGCGCTGCTCGCAGGGCCGCGGCCAGTGACCGCGGGGCGGTGACGAGGGAGGGCCCGTACCAGGTGAGGTGGCGCCCGTCGACGAGCGCGGTGGCGGTCGCGGGGAATGCCTCGGGGCCGTCGTCGGGTGTGAAGCGGTAGGGCTCGTCGGGCAGTACGACGAGGTCGGGCGCGGCGGCGTTCAGGTCGTCGAGGGGCACGCGCGGGTAGCGCTCGGGGTGGTCGCCGTAGAGGTTGCGGACGCCGAGCCGGGCGAGCAGGTCCCCGGCGAAGGTGTCGCGCCCGAGGACCATCCAGGGCCGGCGCCAGATCGGTACGACGGCGGTGCGGGGCGGCTCGTACGGCTCCACGGCGGCCCAGGCGGCCTCGGCCTCGTCGAGCCAGCGCGGCCGGTTCGGGACCCCGCAGGCGTCGAGGACCCGCCCGAGTTCGGCGAGGGCCTGGTCCAGGCCGCGGATCTCGGTGACGAGGACGTGGAGCCCGGCGGCGCGCAGGGCGGCGAGGTCCGGTTCCCGGTTCTCCTCCTCGTGGGCGAGGACGAGGTCGGGCCGGAGCGCGGCGACGGCGGTGACGTCGGGGTTCTTGGTGCCTCCGATACGCACGGCGCCGCCGAGGTCGGCGGGGTGGGTGCACCAGTCGGTGACGCCGACGAGGGCGCCGGGCGCGGAGACGGCGACGGCCTCGGTCAGCGAGGGCACCAGGGACACGACCCTGAGGCTCCGGCGGGGGCTCGGTCGGAGGTTGGGGCGGGGGCTGGGGCGAGGGTTCGGGCGGGGGTTCACGCCTCCGCGGCCTCGATGTGGTCGCCGACGGAGACGAAGACGAGCCGGGTGCCGGCGGCGGTGGCGCG
Organism: Streptomyces sp. NPDC006339; assembly: GCF_040612775.1. Lineage (NCBI taxonomy): Bacteria > Bacillati > Actinomycetota > Actinomycetes > Kitasatosporales > Streptomycetaceae > Streptomyces > Streptomyces sp. NPDC006339. The sequence continues at coordinate 5,911 of NZ_JBEXQW010000014.1, read as the reverse complement.
CCAGCGGTGACGGACCCCGCCGGAGAGGTAGAGGGTGTCGCCGCGTTCGAGGCGGTAGGCGCGGCCTTCGGCCTCGACCTCGGCGGCGCCGTCGGCGACGTACAGCAGCTCGTCGTTGCGGTGGAGGAATTCGCGGCCGGCGTCCTGTTCGCCGGTGAACTCCAGGGCCTGGAGCTGGTGCCGGCCGCGGACCAGCGGCCGTACGCCGGGGGGCATGTCCCACAGCTCCTCGTCGGACCGTACGACGTCGACGGTGCGGGCGGCCTCGGCGGCGGCGAGCAGTTCGGCGGCGGTGGTCTCCAGGGCCGCGGCGACGAGCTGGAGGGAGCGGTCGCTGGGGCGGGCCCGCTCGTTCTCGACCTGGCTGAGGAAGGGCACGGACAGGCCGCTGCGCTGGGCGACGACGGCCAGGGTGAGCTGGAGCGCCCGGCGGCGCCTCTTGACGGCCGCGCCCACGCGCAGCGACTCCTTGTCGTCCATGTCGGCCCCCTCCCTCGTGCCTCGGTGTACCGGTCGGTTACCTGCACCTTACGCAGCTTTGGGGCGGGGTTTCGCGTCGTGGCGAAAAGGTGTGGCCGCCGAACACGTTCGGCGACCACACCTTTCCGTAGCGCATCCGGATCTACTGCGGGGCGAGCCGCTCCGCGATGCCCGGGTTCCGGTCGAGCCAGGTGCGGACGCCTTCCTGCTCCTTGCCCTTGCCGGTCTCCTGGATGACGGCCTCCAGGCCGGTGAGCTCCTTCTCGCTGAGCTTGAACTTCTTCAGCCAGGCGCCGACCTCGGGGTTGTCCTGGGTGAAGCCCTTGCGGGCGAGGGTGTGGACGCCGTCGCCCTTGCCCCAGCTTCCCTCGGGGTCCTCGAGCTTCTTGAGGTCGTAGGTGGAGTAGGCCCAGTGCGGCGACCAGAGGGTCGTGACGATCGGCTCCTTCTTGTCGTACGCACGCTTGAGTTCGGCCAGCATGCCGGGGGTGGAGCCGTCGACGACCCGGTACTCGCCCTCCAGGCCGTAGTCCTTCAGCACCTTGTCCTTGAGGATGCCCATCATTCCGGCGCTCGGCTCGATGCCGACGATGCGGCCCTTGAACGTCCCGGCCTTGCCCTTGAGGTCGGCGAGGGTGTTCACGTCCTTCATGTACGCGGGGACGGTGAGCTCCAGGGAGGTGGGGCCGTACCAGGAGCCGAGGTCTTCGAGCTTGTCGCGGTACTTGTCCCAGTACTGGGCGTGGGTGACGGGCAGCCAGGCGTCGGTCTGGAAGTCGATCTGGCCGCCGGCGAGGCCGGTGTAGAGGGCGCCGGCCTCGAGCTGCTTGGTGTCGACCTCGTAGCCGCGGCGTTCCAGAAGTTCCTTCCAGAGGAAGGTGGAGGCGATGCCCTCGTCCCACGGGATGTAGCCGAGGCTGATCTTCTTGCCGTGGCCGGTGTTCGTGCCGGACGCGGTGGTGGAGGAGGATCCGGTGCCGCCGAGGAAGCCCATGCCACCGGCGACGAGCGCGAGGACGACGACGCCGACGAGGGCGGTGACGGGCTGCGGGCGGTGGCTCCAGATCTTCGCGCCGGTGCGGGCGGCGTTCGCGGCGCGGGCCTTGGCGGCGGCGCGGCGGCCGAGCGGGGAGACCTGGCGGCCGAGGGCTCCGGTCATCCGGTCGAGGTACATGGCGAGGATGACGATGGAGATGCCGGCCTCGAAGCCGAGGCCGATGTCGACGTTGCCGATGGCGCGGTAGACGGCGCCGCCGAGTCCGCCGCCGCCGACCATGCCGGCGATGACGACCATGGACAGGCCGAGCATGATCACCTGGTTGACGCCGGCCATGATCGTGGGCAGGGCGAGCGGCAACTGGACGCGCAGCAGGGTGTTGCGCGGGGTGGTGCCGAAGGCTTCGGCGGCCTCGACGAGTTCGCCGTCGACCTGACGGATGCCGAGTTCGGTCATGCGGACGCCGGGCGGCAGGGCGAAGACGATGGTGGCGATGATGCCGGGGACGACGCCGACGCCGAAGAAGATGATGCCGGGGATGAGGTAGACCATCGCCGGCATGGTCTGCATGAAGTCGAGGACGGGGCGCAGGACGGCGCTGACGGTCTTGGAGCGGGCCGCCCAGATGCCGAGGGGGACGGCGATCACGAGGGTGACGAGGGTGGCGACGAGGACGAGCGACAGGGTCGCCATGGCGTCGTCCCACAGCTCGATGGAGTCGACGAGGGCGAAGCCCGCGAAGGCGAGGACACCGGCGGTGAGGCCGCGCAGCCACCAGGCGACGACGGCGAGCATGCCGGCGAAGAGCAGCGGCTGGGGGGCGGACAGGACGGCGTCGATGCCGTCGTACAGGCCGGTGACGACGGCGGTGACGGCGTCGAAGAGCCAGGAGAACTGGGCCTGGAGCCAGTCGACGGTGCTGTCGACCCACTGGCCGAGGGGAAGCCTAGACATCGGTGGTCACCTCCTTCGTGCCGGGGCGGGGATCGTCGTCGGGCCCGGCCGTGGCCTGGGCGGGGATGCGAGCACCGTCGGGGCGGGTGCCGTCGGCGCGGGGGCGTCGGCACGGGGGCCGGGGTGGACGTCGGCGCCCCGGGTGCCGGGGTGGACGTCGGCGTCGAGGCCGCCCATGACGCCGAGGAGGCGGTCCTGGGCGACGACGCCGAGGAGCTCGCCGTCGGCGTTCTCGACGGGGACGGGGTGCAGGGAGCGCGCGGAGACGGTGCACAGCTCGGTGAGCGGGGTCTCCGGGGCGACGGGCCGGCAGCCGCAGCCGGGCGGGCAGTCGTCGGGGGCGACGGTGCCGTCGGTCATGACGGCGGCGGCGGTGAGCACCCGCGTGCGGTCGACGTCCTGGATGAAGGAGGCGACGTAGTCGTTGGCGGGGCGGACGAGGATGTCCTCGGCGGTGCCGAGCTGCACGATCCGGCCGTCGCGCATGACGGCGATGCGGTCGCCGAGGCGCATGGCCTCGTTGAGGTCGTGGGTGATGAAGACGATGGTCTTCTTCAGCTTCCGCTGGAGGACGAGCAGTTGGTCCTGCATGTCGCGGCGGATCAGCGGGTCGAGGGCGCTGAACGACTCGTCCATGAGGAGCAGGTCGGCGTCGGTGGCGAGGGCGCGGGCGAGGCCCACGCGCTGCTGCATGCCGCCGGACAGCTCGTCCGGCCAGGACTTCTCCCAGCCGGCGAGGCCGCACAGCTCCAGGGCCTCGGTGGCGCGCCGTTCGCGTTCGGCGCGCGGCACGCCCTGGACCTCGAGGCCGTAGGCGGCGTTCTCGAGGACGCTGCGGTGCGGGAAGAGCGCGAAGTGCTGGAAGACCATGCTGATCTTCTTGGACCGGACCTCGCGCAGCTCGCGGGGGGAGAGCGCGGTGAGGTCGCGGCCGTCGTGGAGGACGCGGCCCGCGGTGGGGGTGAGGAGGCCGTTGAGCATGCGCAGGAGGGTCGACTTGCCGGAGCCGGACAGGCCCATGACGACGAAGATCTGGCCGGGTTCGACGACGAAGGACGCGTCGATCACGGCCGCCGTGGTCCCCTCGGCGCGCAGGGCGTCGCGGTCGGCTGCGGTCTCGTCGGTGGCAGCGAGTTTGCGGACGGCCTCGTCGGGTCGCCTGCCGAACACCTTGTACAGGTGGTCGGCCTGGAGCCTGGACACATACACCTCACGGGTAGCGAACGAAAACGGCCCTCCCCCGAGGACGTCGTCCTGGTGGGGTCCCCAACCCCGCGGTCGGGCCGTGGAGCGGGGCGGGATCGGCCCGCGGCGCCCGTCGCGTACGGGGATTCTCGTTCGGCTCGAATCGTTGAATCCCGTACCGGGTCCACTCCGGGCTCGCGCCTGCCCTGGCGTGTACGGGGGAAACGCGAAGGTGACCGGTGTCACGCGGGGTGATCCGGGGTGGCGGGTGTCCTCGGCGGAGCCGGGTTGTCGGTGGGGTGCGGCATGATCGGGGTGTGACGCGACGCCTGATGCTCCTCGACACCGCCAGCCTCTACTTCCGCGCGTACTTCGGCGTGCCGGACTCGGTCCGGGCGCCGGACGGGACGCCCGTGAACGCCGTGCGCGGTCTCCTCGACTTCATCGGCCGGCTGGTCCAGGACCACCGCCCGGACGATCTGGTGGCGTGCTGGGACGACGACTGGCGTCCGCAGTGGCGGGTGGACCTCATCCCCTCGTACAAGGCGCACCGCGTGGCCGTGGAGACGCCGTCCGGCCCGGACGTGGAGGAGGTCCCGGACACCCTGTCGCCGCAGGTGCCGGTGATCGTCGAGGTGCTCGAGGCGCTGGGCATCGCCCGGGTCGGCGCGGCCGGTTTCGAGGCGGACGACGTGATCGGCACGCTGACCGAGCGGGCCGAGGGGCCGGTGGACATCGTCACGGGCGACCGCGACCTGTTCCAGCTCGTGGACGACGAGCGCGGGGTGCGGGTGCTGTATCCGCGCAAGGGCGTCGGCGACTGCGATCTGGTGGACGCCGAGCTGATCCGTACGAAGTACGGGGTCCGGCCGGACCAGTACGCGGACATGGCGGCGCTGCGCGGCGACACGAGCGACGGGCTGCCGGGCGTCAAGGGCATCGGCGAGAAGACGGCGGCGCAGCTCATCACGGAGTACGGGGACCTGGCGGGCGTCCGGGCGGCGGCGGTCGACCGGAGGTCGAGGCTGACCCCGGCGAAGCGGCGGGGCATCGTGGAGGCGGCGGCGTATCTGGACGTGGCCCCCGCGGTGGTCCGGGTGGCGCGGGACGTGCCGCTGCCGGAGTTCTCGGCCGCCCTGCCGAAGGCACCCCGGGACCCGGCGGCCCTGTCGGCGCTGGTGGAGCGGTGGGGGCTCGGCGGGGCGGTGGGCCGGCTGCTGCCGGTCCTGGAACGCTGAGGCGCCGGGCGGTGGCGGGTATGTCTGGGCGCGCCCGTTCCGGAGTGGTAACTTAGGCAAACCTAAGTACTCACCCGGAACGGGAGACCGTCGTGGCAGAAGCGCCCGCACGCAAGGCACCGAGGGCCCACGAGGCCCAGGTGGTGCGCACGGAGCGGATCACCCCGCACATGGTGCGCCTCGTGCTCGGCGGCCCGGGACTGCACGCCTTCGAGGTCGGCGAGTTCACGGACCACTATGTGAAGCTGCTGTTCGCGCCGGAGGGCGTGAGCTACCCGGAGCCGTTCGACATGGAGCGGATCCGCGCGGAGTTCCCGCGCGACCAGTGGCCGACGACCCGGACGTACACGGTACGGGCCTGGGACCCGGTCCACCGCGAGCTGACCGTGGACTTCGTGGTCCACGGCGACGAGGGCCTGGCCGGCCCGTGGGCGGCGCGGGCGCAGCCGGGCGACACGATGCGCCTCCTGGGCCCCGGCGGCGGCTACGCCCCGGACGAGGCCGCCGACTGGCACCTCCTGGTCGGCGACGAGAGCGCGCTGCCGGCCATCGCGGTCGCCCTGGAGCGGCTGCCGGAGGGTGCCCTCGTGCACGCCTTCCTGGAGGTCGCGGACGCCTCCGAGGAGCAGAAGTTCGCCACCGCGGCGGGCGTCGACGTCACCTGGCTGCACCGGGGCTCCCGCCCGACGGGCGAGGCGCTGATCGAGGCCGTCCGCGCCCTGGACTTCCCCGCCGGCGACGTCCACGCCTTCGTCCACGGCGAGGCCGGCTTCGTGAAGGACCTCCGCCGCCATCTGCGCCTCGACCGCCAGGTCCCGCGCGAGCGGCTGTCCATCTCGGGCTACTGGCGCCTCGGCAAGACGGACGAGGCGTGGCGCGCCATCAAGCGCGAGTGGAACGAGCAGGTGGAACGCGAGCAGGAGCACTGACCCGCGCGCCAAGCGGGACAACGCCCGAGGGGGCGGGAGCCGTCGGCTCCCGCGGTTTCGCACCTTTCCGCTGCCCCGGTCGGGTGAGCGGGACGCGCCGGGTCGACGCGACACGGACGCGCTTCAGT
>NZ_JBEXQW010000013.1:0-168601 GCF_040612775.1 Streptomyces sp. NPDC006339 | reverse complement strand
CAGGAGATCATGTGACCTACCTGAATCCGCCCCGAGTCCCCCGGAACGTGGAGCTCCCGCCGCGGCGGCGCGGGCCGGGCGGTGTCGCGGCTCCGGCCGGGAGCCGGCGGAGACGCCGACGGAGGTGCCGACGGAGATTCAGCGGTCGAACGGCACGACCGCGTGGACGGTCTTGCCGTCCGAACGGACGTCCAGCAGGACCTGGCGGCACAGATGCAGCACGATCGGCCAGCCGAATCCCCCGGGCCGCAGTTCCTGATGGAACGTGTACTGCGGCGTCCGTGGACTGGCGTCGCCGACCGAGATGGTGACGCTGTCGCGGCCGAGACCTATCGCGAAGGCGGTGACCCCTCCCGCGTGCCGCTGCGCGTTGGTCACCAGCTCGGAGGCGACCAGCATCAGGTCGTCCACCTGCGAGGGACGGCGCGGCAGGCAGGAGGCCAGGGCCCGGCGGACGGCTCGTCGCGCCTGCGCGGAGGTGCGGACGGCGGTCGCGTCGGGCGGCCCGGCGCCGGGGTACGCGACCGCCGGCGTCGACGGGCTGGGCCGGGCGTCGCCCCGAGTCTTCATCAGGTGTCCCTTTCTTCCCGGTTATTGAGCTTCCGGCGGTTTTCGTCTTCCCTCGGATCGCCGAGCGATGCGTGGGCCCGGCCGGGCGGGCGGCGTCGTACGAGGACACCGGGAAGAGGCGAGGACGCCGGAAAGAAAGGACGCGTGGGGGTGTCAAGTCCGGGTAGGCGAAGCGCCACAGGCGAACGTTCGGCGAGAAACAGGAGGTTGTCCCCGTGCGGACCGAGATGGTCAAGGCGACGACGGCGACCGCGGAAGACGGTACGTGCACCGACCTGCCCGTGCTCGAGGCTCCCCACGAGATCGCGCCCCAGGACGCGCGCGCCCTGTCGAAGGTGTTCTTCCGTGAGCTGGCGGCACGGGAGGAAGGGACGAAGGAGCACCAGTACGTCCGCAACACCCTGATCGAGATGAACATGTCGCTGGTCCGGTACGCGGCGGGCAGGTTCCGCGCCCGGGGCGACGAGATGGAGGACATCGTCCAGGTCGGGATCGTCGGCCTGATCAAGGCGATCGACCGCTTCGACCTGTCCCGGGAGGTGGAGTTCGCGACCTTCGCCGTGCCGTACATCGTCGGGGAGATCAAGCGGTTCTTCCGCGACACGACCTGGGCCGTCCACGTGCCGCGCCGCCTCCAGGAGGCGCGCGTGGAGCTGGCGAAGGCCAACGAGGACCTCGGCTCGCGGCTCGGCAGGGCACCGCGCGTCGCCGAACTCGCGGAGCGCATGGACATGTCGGAGGAAGAGGTGGTCGAGGCGCAGATCGCCGCCAACGGCTACCACTCCACGTCCCTCGACGCGGCCCTCGGCAGCGGGGACGACGAGGACGCGGACGCCTCCCTCGCCGACTTCATCGGCGAGGAGGACCCGGCGATCGAGCTCTTCGAGGACTTCCACACCCTGGCCCCGCTCGTGGAGCGCCTCGACGAACGGGACCGGCTGCTGCTCCACCTGCGGTTCGTGGAGGAACTGACCCAGTCGGAGATCGGCGCCCGGCTCGGCGTGTCGCAGATGCACGTCTCCCGCCTGCTCGCCCGCGCCCTCGGCCGGCTGCGCGAGGGCATGCTGGCGGACGCTCCGGCCGACGCCTGAGCGAACCGGCGGGCGCGGAGCGGCGCGAGACGGGCCCCCGGGGCGGCGACGGAGCCGGCCCCGGGGCCCTCGCGTATGCGCCGGCGCACGGCCCATCGCCAACAACTCGACCACGAACCACGCCCCGCCCCGCACGGACAGCCGTGCGGGGCGGGGCGTTCTCGGGCCGGGCCGGTCAGCCGATCGGCGTGATGTCACGGGCGGCGATGAAGGAGGGACGCCGGACCGGCGCGGCGAACGGCATCTCCGGCGCGTTCTCGACGCTGTTGAAGACCAGGAAGACGTTGCTGCGCGGATACGGGGTGATGTTGTCGCCCGAGCCGTGCAGCGCGTTGCAGTCGAACCAGGTCGCCGAGCCCGGCGCACCGGTGAACTGGCGGATGCCGCACGCCTCGGCGAACGTGGTCAGCGCCTCGTCCGACGGGGTGCCGGCGTCCTGCATCTGGAGCGACTTCTTGTAGTTGTCCTTCGGGGTGGCGCCCGCGCAGCCGAGGAAGGTCCGGTGCGAACCCGGCATGATCATCAGGCTGCCGTTGGTGGTGTGGTTCGCCGTGAGCGCGATCGACACCGAGACGGTCCGCATCCTCGGCAGGCCGTCCTCGGCGTGCCAGGTCTCGAAGTCGGAGTGCCAGTAGAAGCCGCTCGCACCGAAGCCGGGCTTGACGTTGACCCGCGACTGATGGACGTACACGTCCGAGCCGAGGATCTGCCGGGCCCGCCCGACGACCCGGGGGTCGGCGGCCAGCCGCGCGAAGACCTCGCTGATCCGGTGCACCTCGAAGACCGAGCGGATCTCCTGGGACTTCGGCTCGACGATCGCCCGCTCGTCGGCGCGCACCTGCGGGTCGGCGACCAGCCGGTCCAGCTCGGCCCGCAGCTCCACGACCTCGTCGGGCGTGACGAGCTCGTCCACCGTGAGGAAGCCGTCGCGCTCGTACTCCTCCAGCTCACGGGCCCAGAAGGGTCCGGGCGTTCCGGGGGCGGACCAGACGACGGGGTCCTTGCGGCCGATCAGCACCTCGTCGGTGCCGCGGGTGGGGTACAGGTCGACGGGACGGGTGGGGGCGGAGGTCATGAGGGACGGTGCCTTCCTTTCTCGTACGGACTGCGGTGGTGCGGGTGGTACGGGTGGGGCGGGGCAGGCTCAGGCCGGGTCGGGCTCCGTGAGGAGCGGGTAGACGCCGTTCTCGTCGTGGTCCTCCCGGCCGGTCACCGGCGGGTTGAAGACGCACAGGCAGCGGAAGTCCTGCTTGACCTTGAGGGTGTGGCGCTCGTGCCCGTCGAGCAGGTACATCGTCCCGGGCACGATCGTGTACGTGCGGCCCGTCTCGTGGTCGGTGAGCTCGGCCTCGCCGGCGGTGCAGACGACGGCCTCGACGTGGTTCGCGTACCACATGGACGTCTCGGTCCCGGCGTACAGCACGGTCTCGTGCAGGGAGAAGCCGACCCGCTCGCGGGCCAGGATGATCCGCTTGCTCTCCCAGGTGCCCGAGGCGGCGCGGACGTGGCGGTCGGTGTTCTCGATCTCGGCGAAGGTACGGACGATCACTGTTTCTGGCCTTTCTTCGTACGGGTCAGGCGGCGGCGCGGTCGGCGGCGTGGCGGACGGAGCGGGCTAGGATCCCGAGGCCCTCGTCGAGCTCGTCGTCCGTCGCGGTCAGCGGCGGCAGCAGCTTGACCACCTCGTCGTTCGGCCCGGAGGTCTCCAGGAGCAGTCCCAGCTCGAAGGCCCGCCGGCACACGGCACCGGCCCGCTCGCCGTCGGCGAACTCCAGGCCCCACACGAGGCCGCGGCCCCGGTAGCCGACGGCGGTGCGGCCGTCGTCGCCGCACAGGTCGCCGAGGGCGCGCTCGACGCGGTCGGCCCGGGCCAGGGTCCGGTCGCGCAGGGTGCCGTCGCTCCAGTACGCGTCGAGCGCGGCCGTGGCGGTGACGAAGGCCGGGTTGTTGCCGCGGAAGGTGCCGTTGTGCTCGCCGGGCTGCCACAGGTCCAGTTCGGGGCGGAAGAGGCACAGCGCCATGGGCAGGCCGTAGCCGCTGATGGACTTGGACAGGGTGACGATGTCGGGCGTGATGCCCGCCTCCTCGAAGGAGAAGAAGTCGCCGGTGCGGCCGCAGCCCATCTGCACGTCGTCGACGATCAGCAGCATGTCGTGGCGCCGGCACAGGTCCGCGAGCCCGCGCAGCCACTCGGCCCGGGCCACGTTGACCCCGCCCTCGCCCTGGACCGTCTCGACGATCACCGCGGCGGGGTGGTCGAGGCCGGAGCTCGGGTCCTCCAGGAGCCGCTCGAACCACAGGAAGTCCGGCACCTGGCCGCCCAGGTAGTTGTCGTAGGGCATGTGCGCGGCATGGTGCAGCGGGACGCCCGCGCCGGCCCGCTTGGCGGCGTTGCCGGTGACGGCGAGCGAGCCGAGCGACATGCCGTGGAAGGCGTTGGTGAAGGAGACGACGGTCTCCCGGCCGGTGACCTTGCGGGCCAGCTTCAGCGCCGCCTCGACGGCGTTGGTGCCGGTGGGGCCGGGGAACATCACCTTGTACGGCAGGGCCCGCGGCTCCAGGACCTTCGCGCGGAAGGTCTCCAGGAAGTCGCGTTTGGCGGTCGTCGACATGTCGAGCCCGTGGGTGACGCCGTCACCGGCCAGGTAGTCGAGGAGCGCCCGCTTGAGCACCGGGTTGTTGTGGCCGTAGTTGAGGGATCCCGCTCCGGCGAAGAAGTCGAGGAAGGGGCGTCCGTGCTCGTCGTACAGCCGGCTCCCGCGGGCCTGCTCGAAGACCACGGGCCAGGCACGGCAGTAGCTGCGCACCTCCGACTCGACGGTCTCGAAGACGGACGGTGCGGGGGCGGTGTCGGTGAGGGTGGTCACGGTTCTCCCGGTTCTCGGTTCTGCGTTCTCGGTTCTCGGCGAGGGCTCAGGGCGTACGGCGCGCGGCGCGCGGCCGCGCTACGTCGGAGGTCCGATCCGGTAGAGCACCTCGGGCTCGTGGCTGCCGCCCGCGTCGGGCGTGTCGGGGAAGACGGCGGACGGGAACAGGACCTCCTGGGTCACCGTGGCGCCGTGGCGACGCGCGTACGAGCGGAACAGCCGGTCGGAGGCCACGTTCCCCGGAGTGACCGTCGCCTCGAGCCGTATCGGCCCGTGCTCGGCCGCCACCTGGGCGGTCAGAGCGTCGAGCAGTGCTCCCGCTACCCCGGTTCCGCGGTGCGAACCGTCCACGGCCACCTGCCAGACGAAGAGCGTCCCCGGTGCCTCGGGCCGCAGGTAGCCGGTGACGAAGCCGACCGGCCGCCCGGAGGCGTCGCGGGCGACCGCGGTCGTGCCGGCGAAGTCGCGGCACCACAGCAGGTAGCTGTAGGGCGAGTTGACGTCCAGTTCCTCCGAGCCGTGTGCGATCCGCCAGAGGTCGGCGCCGTCCGTCGGCTCGGCGGGGCCGATGTCGACACCGGCCCCGCGGGTTTTCATGGGTGCTGTGGTCATGGGCGCCGAAGCTACCTACCGATTCGGCGAACTTCTTTGTGCGGCGGGGTTGTGCGAGAGGTGCCGGATGCGATAGGTGCAGGAATCGCCCTTGGAGGGAAAGTCCGTCACTTGTCGCCGGGCAAAACGGACGAAAAGCCCACAAAGTGACCGTTTATAACGGCTGGATAACGCCCTGCTGGTGCGGGGCTCGCTCCTCGCCGATCCATGAGATCCTCCCCTCTTTCCCGTTTGAAGTCCCCCTGGAGGGTCAGGAGTAGGAGTTCGCACGGCCTGCGCGCCCGCGCCCGTGCGCCCTAAGCTCCCCCGTGGTCGGCACGGTCCCGTGCCGGTGTCCTCGCGTGCCCCGGAGGGGCGTGACCGAGAGGGTGGGAGACGGCATGAGCGCGACCGTACGGTGGGGAATTCTGGCCACGGGAGGCATCGCGGCCTCCTTCGCGGCCGATCTGAAGGAGATGCCGGACGCCGAGGTCGTCGCCGTCGGCTCCCGCGACCTCGCGTCGGCGAAGACCTTCGCGGAGCGCTTCGACATACCGAGGGCCTACGGGAACTGGGCGGAGCTCGCCGCGGACCCGGAGGTCGACGTCGTCTACGTGGCGACGCCGCACTCCGCGCACCGCGCGGCGGCCGGACTCTGCCTGGAGGCCGGCCGGGCCGTGCTGTGCGAGAAGGCATTCGCCCTGAACGCCCGCGAGGCCGGGGAACTCGTCGCGCTCGCCCGCGAGCGCCACCTGTTCCTCATGGAGGCGATGTGGATGTACTGCAACCCCGTCGTCCGCGAACTGACCCGCCTCGTCGCCGACGGCGCCATCGGCGAGATCCGCACCGTCCACGCGGACTTCGGCCTCGAAGGCCCCTTCGCGCCCGACCACCGGCTGCGCGACCCCGCCGTCGGCGGCGGCGCGCTGCTCGACCTCGGCGTGTATCCCGTGTCCTTCGCCCACCTGCTCCTCGGCGAGCCCGACCGGATCTCGGCCGACGCGCTGCTCTCGCCCGAGGGCGTCGACCTCAACACGGGCGTGCTGCTGGGCTGGGACGCGGGTGCGACCGCGCTGCTGTCCTGCTCGATCGTCGCCGACACCCCGCTCACGGCCTCCGTCACCGGCACCAAGGGACGGATCGAGGTCCCGCGCGGCTTCTTCTCTCCGGAGGGCTTCGTGCTCCACCGCAGCGGCCGCGAACCGGAGGAGTTCACCGTGCCCGGACGGCGCGACAGCCTCCAGCACGAGGCGGCCGAGGTCATGCGCTGCCTCCGGGCGGGCGAGACCGAGTCGCCGCTCGTCCCCCTGGACGGAACCCTGGCCGTGATGCGGACCCTGGACGCCGTACGCGCGAGGATCGGCGTGCGCTACCCGGTGGACACCCTCTGAGGCGGGCCGCGCCGCCCCTGTGTATACGCTGGTCACGTGGCGAGGGGACAGCAGAACGACGTCGACGGGAACAGCGCCGGAACCGCTCCGGCGGACCTGCGGCGGTTCGCCGTCGCCCTGCGGCGCACGATCGGTGAGGTGAACCGGCTGTCCCACGGCTTCGCCCTGGCCCAGGGCCTGCACCCGACCGACGTGCAGGCCCTGTCCTTCGTACTGGACAGCGCGGAACCGCCGACGCCGGGGATGCTGCGGGACCACCTGGGGCTCACCTCCGGCGCGGTGACGGCCTGCCTGGACCGGCTGGAGAAGGCCGGACACATCCGGCGTACGCGGGACAGCGCCGACCGCCGTGTCGTGCACGTGCACTACGCCGAGGACGCCCGCGCGGTCGCGCGCGCCCACTTCCTGCCGCTGGCCCAGGCCGCGGAACGCACCCGGGCCCGGTTCGACGACGCCGAACTGGCCGTCGTCCAGCGCTACCTCGACGCCCTGAACGCCGAACTCGGCGAACTGCGCGTCCCGAGGCGCTGAACCCCGGCGCGGCGCCGCTTCCCGCACTCCGGTTCTCACGCTCCGCTTCCCACGCGCCGGCTCCCATGCTCCGGTTCTCCCGCCCCAGTCGCGCCTCCGCGGCCCGGGACGCCCCCTGAGGAAAGGTGTCGCGGCACCGCCATGGTTCAATCTCTCTCGATCATTGAGATTGTTCACGGTCGAGATGTCTCTTCTCCGGGAGTCCCCCATGTCCGCACCCCCTCGGTGGGCACGCCGGCTGCTGCCGCTGCTTCTCCTCGTCGTCTGGCTCGCCGTCGGAGCGGGCCTCGGCCCGTTCGCCGGGCGGCTCGGCGAGGTCGCCACCAACGACCAGGCCGCCTTCCTGCCCCGCAGCGCCGAATCGACCCAGGTCCTGGAAGCCCAGAAGGCGTTCCGGCAGGAGGAGTCCCTGCCCGCCCTGGTCGTCTGGACCTCCGAGGGCGGCGGGCCCCTGGACGCCGGGGCCCGCGCGGCCGCGACCCGCTCCCTGGCCTCCCTCGCCGGGGAACCCGGCGTCGCCGGCCGCCCCTCACCCGCCCTGCCCTCGGAGGACGGACAGGCCCTGCGGGGCGTCGTACCCCTGCGCCCCGGCCTCGGCGACGCACTCGCGCCGACGCTCGACGCCGTCCGCGCGGCCGCGTCGTCCGTGCCCGGCACGGACGCCCTCGTCGGCGGCCCCGCCGCCACCCAGGCCGACCTGTCCGACGCCTTCGCCGGGATCGACGGCCTGCTGCTCGGGGTCGCGCTGGCGACCGTCCTGGCCATCCTGCTGCTGGTCTACCGCAGCGTCCTGCTGCCCCTGACGATCATCCTCGGCGCGGTGTTCTCCCTCGGCCTGGCCTGCGCCGTCGTCTACGTCCTCGCCGACCACGGCGTCGTCCGCGTCGACGGCCAGGTGCAGGGCATCCTGTCCATCCTGGTCATCGGGGCCGCCACGGACTACGCCCTGCTGCTCGCCGTCCGCTACCGGGAGGAGCTGGCCGCGCGGGACGGCGACCGCCACCCCGCGATGCGCGCCGCGCTGCGGCAGACCGCCGGCCCCGTCGCCGCGAGCGCGGCCACCGTCGGGCTCGGCCTGCTCGCCCTCCTCCTCAGCGACCTCACCAACAACCGCGCCCTCGGCCCGGTCGGCGCGATCGGCATCGCCTGCGCCGTCCTCGGCGCGCTGACCTTCCTGCCCGCCGCCCTGGTGCTCCTCGGCCCCGCGGCCTACTGGCCCGCCCGTCCCAAGGCCGCCCGCCCCGAGCCCGCTCGCACCCGCCGGGGCGCCGGCGCCGACGGCGACGTCCAGGACGGCGACGTCCAGGACGGTGACAGCGACGCGCTCGCGGACGCGCACACCGTGTGGCGACGCGTCGCGGCACTCGTCGACCGCTCTCCCCGCGCCGTGTGGGCCTGGACGCTCGCCGCGCTCCTCGCCGGCGCCGCCTTCGCCCCGACCCTCGACTCGCGCGGGGTGCCGCTGGACGAGATCTTCGTCAAGGACGCGCCGTCCGTCACCGCGCAGCGGCAGCTCGGGGAGCACTTCCCGGGAGGCGCCGGCAACCCCGCCGTCGTGATCGCCGACGCCGGCTCGGCCGCCGAGGTACGGGCGCTGGCGGAACGCGTCGACGGCGTCGACTCCGCCGCCGTCCTCACCACCGGCGGGCCCGGACGCCCCGGCGAACCCCTCGTCGCCGACGGACGCGTCCGCGTCGACGTCACCCTCGAGGACGCCGCCGACAGCGACGCCGCCAAGGACACCGTCGCCCGCCTGCGCGCCGCCCTGCACTCCGTACCCGAAGCGGACGCGCTGGTGGGCGGCTACACCGCCCAGCAGTACGACACCCGGCGCACCGCCGAGCGCGACCGGCTGCTCATCGTGCCCGTGGTGCTCGCGATCATCCTCGTCATCCTCGTCGGACTGCTCCGTTCCCTGCTGCTTCCGCTGCTCCTGGTGGCCACCGTGGCCCTCAACTTCGCCGCCACCCTCGGTGTCTCGTCCCTCGTCTTCCGCCACGTCCTCGGCTTCACGGGCACCGACCCCGCCGTCCCCCTGTACGGATTCGTGTTCCTGGTGGCCCTCGGCGTCGACTACAACATCTTCCTGATGTCCCGCGTCAGGGAGGAGACCCTGCTGCACGGCACCCGCGAGGGCGTGCGCCGCGGACTCCTCGCGACCGGCGGCGTCATCACCTCCGCCGGAGTCGTCCTGGCCGCCACCTTCGCCGCCCTCGGCGTGATCCCGCTCGCCTTCCTGGTGCAGATCGCCTTCATCGTTGCCTTCGGCGTCCTCCTCGACACCCTCGTCGTACGCTCTCTCCTGGTGCCCGCGCTGGTCCGCGACATCGGACCCACGGTGTGGTGGCCCGGCGAGCCGCGCCGCCGCGCGTGACCCCCTGAGCCCGTCCGACCGGACCCCCGCCGACGGCCCCGCGGCCGCCGGCGGGGGTCCGTGTTCGGCCGAACGCGCCGGGAACCGGGACCCGGATGTGAAGGTTCGTCGCCAACGGGGTAAAACCATGGCCAACACCCCTCTCACTCGAACGGACACGCGCGCGTTGAGCATGCTTCCCGGATCACGTGTGCCAGGCAGGACCTGGACGGTTCGTCTCACCGGTCATCCCGACCACTCCGCCACGGTCACCTGCACGACGGCGGGCTGCCGCATGCCGGCACGGTCCAGGGACCTCCAGGCGCTGCGCGTCTTCGCGGCCGAGCACGCCCGCGCACACGGCCGCCTCGCCACCCCGCGCCCCAACGCGGACTGCGCCTGCGGCGCCACCGGCTGCCGCCATCACTCGGCCCGCGCCACCTGCACCGGCCGGATGCTGCTGGTCCTGATCCACAACCCGGCCGTCGCCGAGGTCTGGACGCTCGCCGAGATCTGCCAGGCGTGTGCGCCGCTGATCGCGCACGCCTCCGTCGTCGCCGGTGCCGGCGCGTCCCACGAATCGCTCGCCGCCCGCGCCGCCGCCGCGGCCGGGGGAGCGCCCGCCGCACCGCCCGCGCCCGGCACGGCGGCCCCTCCGGCCGTGCCGATGATGTTCTCGTCCCCGGAGGCCGCCGGCGGCCCCGCGGCGGCCGGACCGCCGTCCCCCCGCAAGCGCGGAGGCCGACGCGGCGGCCAGGGCGGCCAGGGCGGTCAGCGCGGGCAGGGAGGTCAGCGTGGCCAAGGCGGGCAGGGTGGCCAGGGTGGCCAGGGCGGAGGACGGCCCCGACGGGGCCGCGCCTGACACGGCGCCCCGCACCTCCCGCCGTACGGGGGTGGGCCGGCGGACCCGCGGACCGGGGCCGGGCCGGCCGCCGGTCGCGGTGATCCGGGCCGGCCGGACGGAAGTACGCCAAGGAGGGACGCGACGGTCCTTCCCGTTACGGGGTGTCCACCCCGGCGCGTCCCGCCCCGCCTCGCCCCGCGGCCGGTCCCCGAGGTGGCGGCGGCATCGCCCACCGGATCGCCGCCACCACCGCGTGGCCCCCCGGCCGGGCGACCGGCAGGAGGAGGCGCGTGGTGTACGGCGGGTCCAGCAGGGCCCTCGCCCAGTCGGGCAGCAGATCGACGGCGGCCGCGCAGAGGAACGCGTACGGGAGCCGCGCCGGCCACGGCAGCGGCGGGTGCCCGAGCAGATAGCGCGCGGCGTCCCGTGACGCGGGCGTGGCGCGCAGCTCGGGACGGTACGCGGCCAGTTCGGCGGCGAGGCCGGCGCGGCTCTCCGGCGGGTCCACCACTCCGAGCCGGCGGGCCACCCGCGCCATGTCGGCCACATAGCCGTCCGCACCGGACGGGTCCAGGGGAGCCCTGCCGTAGCGCTGATGGGCCTCCAGGAAGCAGTGCGCCTCGGCCGCGTGCACCCAGGCGAGCAGCCGGGGATCGGACGCCCGGTACGGCACGCCCTCCGGCGTCCGCCCCCGGACGCTCTCGTGCACCGCCCGCACCTGCCGCACCGCGCGCTCGGCGTCCTCGGCGGTGCCGAAGGTCGTGGTCGCCAGGAAGGTGCTGGTGCGCTGGAGCCGCCCCCAGGGGTCTCCCCGGAAGTCCGAGTGCCCGGCGACCGCCGCCATGGCGACCGGGTGCAAGGACTGGAGCAGCAGGGCCGCGAGCCCTCCCACGTACATCGAGGCGTCCGCGTGCACGCTCCGCACGGGACGCCCGGGGCCGAACCATCGCGGCCCGGGCGTTCCGTGGATACGGATGCGCTTCCGGTGCGCCGTGGGACCGGCGACCCGGTGCAGCAGTGCCTCACCGGCCCGCTTCCGCAGCGCGCCGGAGAACGGCACGCGCCAGGGCACGACTCAAGTGTGCGCCCGGGGGCCGCCCGGCGGAAGGGGCGCCACTCCCGGGGCCTCGCCCCCGAAGCCCCCCGGAGCCCCCTGGACACCCGCTGAGGCCCGGACCGGAGTCCGGGCGGCGGTACGGGCGCCGGAATGATCACGGCCGCACCCGGTGCACAGGTCCCGGCGGCCGCTTTCTAGGCTGGCCCCCATGCCCGACGAGTCTCCCCTCCTCCGCAGCCTCCGCGCCGCCGTCGCCGCCGCCCCCGAAGACGTCCCCCTGCGGCTCCACTTCGCCGAACTGCTCCTGGCCGAGGGCAGATACGACGAGGCCGTCGGCCAGGCCGCGGCCGCGCTGCAGCACGCACCGGGCGACCCGGCCGCACGGGACCTGATGGCCCGTGCGATGCGGATGCCGGCGCCCACTCCGCCGCCGGCGGACCCGGAACCCCCGAAGACCGGCGCACCCCACGGCCCCGTACAGGACCCGGCACAAGACCCGGCGCGCCCCGACCCGGCCGAGGAGCCGCCGGCCTTCGACTGGGACGCCGCCGAGCAGGAGGTCGCGGACCTCGTCGGCCCCCGCTTCGCCGACCCCGCCCACGACCAGGACCGAGGCGACGCCCTCGCGCACCCGCTGACCTCCGACGGCAGCGGTGACCCCGGCGACGCGCACGCCTGGGACGTCGACGCGCCCGGCGCCGTACGCCTCGCCGACGTCGGCGGCATGCAGGAGGTCAAGGACCGCCTGGAGGCCGCCTTCCTCGCCCCCATGCGCAACCCCGAACTGCGCAGGCTGTACGGCAAGAGCCTGCGCGGCGGCATGCTCCTCTACGGACCGCCCGGATGCGGCAAGACGTTCCTCGCACGGGCCGTCGCGGGCGAACTCGGCGCCGGATTCGTGTCCGTGTCGCTCTCCGACATCCTCGACATGTACATCGGCACGTCGGAGAAGAACATCCACGACATCTTCGAGGCCGCCCGCCGCCAGGCCCCCTGCGTGGTCTTCCTCGACGAACTCGACGCCCTCGGCGCCAAGCGCTCCCGCATGCACCACAGCGGACTGCGCAACGTCGTCAACCAGCTCCTCACCGAACTCGACGGCATCGACGCCGACCGCAACGAGGGCGTCTTCGTGCTCGCCGCCACCAACGTGCCCTGGGACGTCGACCTCGCCCTGCGCCGCCCCGGCCGCCTCGACCGCACCCTCCTCGTCCTGCCGCCCGACGCCCCCGCCCGGGAGGCCATCCTCCGCTACCACCTGCGGGACCGCCCCATCGAATCGGTCGACCTCGGCAAGCTCGTCAAGGCCACCGAGGACTTCTCCGGCGCCGACCTCGCCCACGTCTGCGAGACCGCCGCCGAACACGCCCTCCTCGACTCCGCCCGCACCGGCACCGTCCGCATGATCGGCACCAAGGACCTCCTCGGCGCCGCCCGGCAGATCAAGCCGTCCAGCGAGTCCTGGTTCGCCGCCGCCCGCAACGTCGCCCTGTTCGCCAACGACGGCGGCATGTACGACGACCTCGTCGCCTACCTGAAGAAGAAGCGCAAGCTGTGACGACCCACCCCCAGGACGCGCTGCGGCGGGCGGACGCCCTCTACGACCTCGGACGCTACGAACAGGCCGCCGCGCTCCTCGCCCGACACCTCGCCGGCGAGCCCGACGACGCCACCGCGCTCGTGCTCCTCGCCCGCTGCCGGCACCGCCTCGGCGACGAACAGCAGGCCCTGGCCACCGTCGAACAGGCCCTGCGCTCCGCACCCGACTCGGTGCACGCCTGGATGATCCGCACCCACATCCTGCTCACCCTGCGGCAGTACGAGCAGGCCGAGCAGTCCGCCCGGCGGGCCGTGGAACTCGCCCCGCAGTACTGGGGAAGCCACTACACCCTCGGCACCGTCCTGGACCGCTCCGTCCGCATCGAACGCAAACGCGCCGCCTACGACGCCGCCCGCACGGCCGTCTCCCTGGCACCCGAGGAGGCCGACGCCCACTTCCTCGTCGGACTCACCGCCCACCGCCTCGGCGACCACGCCGTGGCGCAGCAGGCGTACGAGACGGCGCTGCGCCTCGACCCGGACAGCAGCGAGGCCCACAACAACCTCTCGCTGCTCCACCTGCGCCGCCGCTGGTTCCGGCCCGGCGCGTGGACCCGGGCCGCCGAGGGCTTCGTCCAGTCCGCCGCCCTCGACCTGCACGACCGCCAGGCCCGCTACAACCTGGAGACCATGGCCTGGGGCACCGTCGCCGGCTCCCGCTGGGTGGCCCTCGCCGGATTCGTCGCGGCCTCCTTCGCCTCCGCCCACCTGCGCGCGGGCGCCGCCGGCGGCGACGCCCTCGTGACGATCCTGGTGAGCACGGCCGTCTTCCTCGGCGGCTGGGGCGGATGGCTGCTGTGGCTGACCCGGCGCGTACCGCCGCACCTGCGCCGCCCCCTGCTGCTCGTGGCACGCGGCTGCAAGCCGGTCCTCGCCATGGCGGTCGCGGTGGCGGTGCTGGCGCTCCACTCGGTCCTGACCGTGCTGCTGTGGCGGATCGAGGTCTTCGGAGCCTTCGCCTTCCCGTTGTTCTGGGCGGCGGTCATCACCTACTGGGTGAGCCGCGCCGCTCTGCAGCGCCGCGCGCCCAAGCCGTAGCGCTCCGGCACCGCAGCGCCGCGGAACCGCGCCTGGAGGCCGGGGACGGCGGCCTCCAGACGCGGGGACCGGGTGACGGGCGGGGCCCGTCCGAGCGACGGTCAGCCGGCCGCCCGGTACGCCTCCGCCAGCTTGCGCACCGCACCCGCCGGGTCGCCGGTCAGGAGCAGATGGTCCGCCTCGGCGAAGGGCCGGGCCGTGGCCTCGGTGATGCCGTCCTGACCCATCCGTTCCTGGACGATCAGACGGGCCCGGGTGACGAGCCGCCGCGCCTCCGGCGTGTTCCCGCGCCCGGCCTTCTGGAGCGCCTCGGCCGCTACGCCCAGGCCCCGCAGGGCGGGTGCGCCGCCGGCCGGCGGCGGAGCGAGCGTGCCGAGCCCCCAGCCGTACGGGAACTGCGGGTCGTACCGCCGGTCGCCGACGTTGATCGGTAGCTGCGCCTCGGACTTCGGCCAGGTCACCGGGAGTTGACCGGTGAAGGGCCGCTTCCCGTAGAGGACGTCGGCGACGCCGTCGCCCTCCGTGCCCGGCAGCCAGGACGCGACGAGCGCGTCGATCCGCGGCAGCAGGCCGCCGATGAGCTGCGGCCGGCCCGAGACGACCAGGACCGCGCACGGCATCGCGGCACAGACCCGCTCCACCGCGGCCCGGTCGGCGGCGGTCAGCTCCAGGTCGTGGCCGTTGCCGACGTCGCCGAACCCCTCGGCGTACGGCGTCTCGCCGACCACCACCACACCCACGTCGTACCCGTCCGTGGGCGCGGACGCGTCCTTCGAGTACGTGATGCCGGCCTCCGGGGCCGCCCTGCGCATGCCCTCCAGGACGGTGGTGCCGGCCGTCGTACGGCCGGAGGAGCCCTGCCAGCTTATGGTCCACCCGCCGGCCTGGTTGCCGAGGTCGTCGGCGTTGGAACCGGCCACGTACACCTTCTGCGACGGCTTCAGCGGCAGCACCCGGCCCTCGTTCTTCAGCAGCACCTGCGACTTCGCGACGGCCTCGCGCGCCACCGCCCGGTGCTCGGCCGAACCGACCTCCGGCAGGTGCCTGGTGTCCGCGTAGGGCTTCTCGAAGAGCCCGAGGCGGAACTTCTGGGTGAGGATCCGGGACACCGCGTCGTCGATCCGCGCCCGGGGGATCCGGCCCGCCTCCACCTCGGCGGCGAGCGTGCGGGTGAACTCCTGGTAGTTCGTCGGCACCATGATCATGTCGAGGCCGGCGTTCACCGACGTGCGCACGTCGCTCGGGTAGTCGCCGGGGATCTGGTCGATGGCCTGCCAGTCGCTGATGACGAAGCCCTCGAAGCCCATCCGGCCCTTGAGCACACCATTGATCATCTCGGCGTTCGCGTGCATCTTCACCGGGCCGAGCCCGTCACCGAGGACGTCCAGGGACGAGTACGAGGGCATCACCGTGCCCGTACCGCGCCGGACCGCCTCGGCGAACGGAGCGAGATGGACCGCCTCCAGCTCCTGCCGGGTGACCCGGGTGACGCCCTGGTCGATCGTGTACGAGCCGGTGGTCGACGACCCGAACTCCGTGCCGCCGTCGCCGACGAAGTGCTTGGCACTGGTGAGCACCTTGTCGGCGCGGTCCAGATCCCGCCCGTCCCGCGCGCCCTGCATCCCCTCGATGACCGTCTCCATGGCGGTGACCAGAGCGGGGTCCTCGCCGAACGCCTCGTAGGAGCGCCCCCAGCGCTCGTCGCGGGTCACGCACAGGCACGGCGCGAAGTCCCAGGGGACACCCGTGGCCCGCACCTCCTTCGCCGTGACCGCGCCCGTCCGGGCCGCGAGCCCCGGGTCGCGGCCGGCGCCGATGCCGATGTTGTGCGGCATGATCGTCGCCCCGACGACGTTGTTGTGCCCATGGACCGCGTCCACGCCGTAGACCAGCGGGATCTGGAAGCGGGTCGCCCGGGTCCGCACCTGGTAGGCGTCCACCATCCGCGCCCACGCCTCCGCGGTGTTGGGCGTGGGCACGGAGCCGCCGCCGGAGAGCAGCGAGCCGAGGCCGTGACCGGCGATGTCGCCGGGGGACCGCAGCGCGTTGCGCTCGGCCTGCGTCATCTGGCCCACCTTCTCGGCCAGGGACATCCGCCCGAGCAGGTCCGCCACCCGCGCCCGGACCGGCAGCCGCCGGTCGAGGTAGGGCAGTCCGTGCGCGTTCACGACCACGAGCGGCGTCTCGGCCGGAGCCCGGGCGCCTTCGACGGCGAGGACGAGCGGGACCGACTCCGCGGCCTCGGCGGACCGGTCCTCCAGGGTCCGTACGCTGATCGAGCGGGTCGCACCGGAGGGCGTACCGGCGGGGAACACCACGCTGCCCGAGACCGGTGTGTAGTCCTCGCCGGCCTCGGCACCGCCTCCGCCGTCGCCCGTCGCGTACGTCACGGTGACGGGCGCGCCGAGCGGCGCGGACCCGGTCGTGGTCACCGACAGGTCGACGCGGGCGGTGCCGCCCTCGTCGACGGGGTGCACCACCGACCGCGTCACCACCCGCGCGTCCAGGGCCGGCTCGGCCGTGCCGTACAGCTCCACGCCGTCGAGGGCGAACGCCCCGGGCGCGCCGGCCGGCAGGGTGAGGGCGTACCCCCACATGGCGTCGAGCCCGAGCACCTGGTCGATGCCGCCCACCGGCTGGTAGTCGGCCCGGTAACGGAAGTCGGAGAACGGGATCTCGACGAGGTGCCAGCCCTCCCAGTCGTCGGTGAAGGAGGTCGTCCACAGCTCGGACGCCTCGCCGTTCGCCCCGCCGTCCTTGATCTCGAAGTGGATCCGTTTCCCCGAACCGGGCGGGAGCGGCGCCGTGTTCTGCCCGTACCACCAGAAGCGGATGCCCCGGTACGCGGTCCAGTTCTGCGCGGGCCGGTCGAAGGCGAAGTCATGGGTGAAGCCGCCCCAGCCGCTGATGTCGAAACGGCCCTCCAGGACCTTGTCCCCCTCGGGGGCGTCGGACCGCTCCACCAGCTCCAGACGGGGATGGTCGTCGGCGTCGCTGCCCCAGGTGAACAGCCCCTCGGCGGGCGGGGCGGCGAACGGCACCTCTCCCTCGAAGCGGTCCACGGCCCGGGGCGGTGGTTCCTGGCCGGCGGCGGCGCTCGGCAGGGCGCCGGTGAGCAGTCCGGCGAGCACGGCGGTCGCGGCGACGACCGCCGCGCCCGCCGTCCGTCGGTGACGTTGTCGTGGCATGGAGGCTCCTCGGATTCGGGGCAGGGGAGGGGAAGGACGCGTGCGGCGCCCGACCGGGCCGTGCCGGGCGTGTGGTGCCGCACGTGGTACGGGCGCCGCGCGGCCGGCCGCGCAGCTAGGCGGAGTCGCGGACCACGAGCTCCGTGGGCAGCACGAAGGGCTCGTGCGGTATCGGGTCGCCGCCGAGCCCGGCCAGCAGCATCCGGGCGGCGGCCTCGCCCATCGCCCGCATCGGCTGGCGGACGGTGGTCAGTGCCGGCTCGGTGTGCCGCGCCATCGGCAGGTCGTCGAAGCCCACCACCGAGACATCGTCCGGCACCCGGCGACCGGCCGCCCTGAGGGCGCGCAGCGCCCCGGACGCGATGAGGTCGTTGTGCGCGAAGACCGCGTCGATGTCGCGGCCCTCGGCGAGGGCGCGTTCGACGGCCCGCAGCCCGGTGTCCTCGGTGAACTCGCCGTCGACGACGTGCGCGGCGGGCAGCGCCTCCGTGAAGCCGGCGAGCCGCTCGCTCACACAGCCGAACCGGCGCGGCCCGGTGACGACGAGGGGGCGCCGCCGCCCCGTGGCGAGCAGGCGGGCCGCGGCGGAGGCGCCGCCCGCCCGGTTGGTGGTGGCCACCGAGGGGAACTCGGGCTGGTGGCCGTGGTCGTCGACGAGCACCACCGGCATGCCGCGCCGGTGCATCGCCGTGACGGTGTCCAGGATGCCCTCGGGAAGGACGACGAGAAGTCCGTCGAAGGCGCGGGCGGAGACCTGGGTGGCGAAGTGCGCCACCGAACGGGAGCCGCGGTGGCACGTGAACAGCAGCAGCCCGTAACCGGCGGCCTCCACGGTGTCGGCGACACCCTGGAGGACCTCGCCCACCCACGGCCAGGTGAGGGAGGGCGTCAGCACGCCGATCGTCCTGCTGCTGCCGCGCGCCAGGCCGACGGCCCCCGAACTCGGCACGTAACCGAGCACGTCGATCACTTCCCGAACACGGGCGGCCGTGGACGCGTCGACCTCCGTCCCGGTGTTGAGGACCCGTGACACCGTCGTCTTGCTGACCCCCGCCGCACGTGCGACATCGGAGATCGTGACACGCATCGCGAAGCCTCCCGGACGGTTCCGACAACGCTGTCGGAACCGGTTCCGACGCGGTGCCGTGAGTCAACAGCGGCCGATGCCCGCCGTCAAGACTTCACGTCGACCTCGTGTCGCAGAGCAACAACTCCGCGCCTCAAGCGAGTTGTGCCTTCACGACCTGAATGCGCGACCCCTTGACGCGCCTGGTTCAGACCTTTACGTTCGCCGCTCGGAAAGCAGGACGGTCCCCTCACCCCCCACCTCAAGGAGACCCATGCCCCTCTCCCCCCGCGGCCGTCTCGGCGCCGCCCTCGCCGCCGGAGGAGTCCTCTGCTCCGCGCTGGTCGCGCGGCGACCACATGTGGATCTGGCGCGCTCCCTCGGCGGCACCGGCACCATCCGGCACGTGATCAACGACCGGGGCGGCCCCTCGAACTCCGCCACGAACGTCGCCAACCTGGCCGGCTACCCCTAGGACGGCCCGCCGGGGAGGAACGCGGGCCGCAGCGACGGGTCCACCGGATCGTAGTAACGGTGGAAGACGGGCGTCGCGGAGCCGGAGACCGGCGGAACGATCCAGCTCCA
Organism: Streptomyces sp. NPDC006339; assembly: GCF_040612775.1. Lineage (NCBI taxonomy): Bacteria > Bacillati > Actinomycetota > Actinomycetes > Kitasatosporales > Streptomycetaceae > Streptomyces > Streptomyces sp. NPDC006339. Next base: position 149,830 of record NZ_JBEXQW010000013.1, on the reverse strand, counting down.
GTCGGCCGGGGTGGCCCGGCCGTGACGGCGCTCCTGGGCGATGTGCCGCAGGAACCGCTCGGACTCGGTGTGATGGTCGGCCATCGTCACCCCCGCCTCCTGGAAGGAGTGCAGCACCGCCACGTTGAGCTCCACCAGCGCACGGTCCCGCCAGAGCGTGCGCTCCGACGACCGGTCGAGACCCAGCCGGTCCGCGACCACCGGAAGCAGGTCGTAGCGGTCGGCGTCCGCGAGGTCGCGGGCGCCGATCTCCGTCCCCATGTACCAGCCGTTGAAGGGCGCGGCCGGATACGGCACCCCGCCGATCTCCAGCACCATGTCGCTGATCGCCGGCACCGCGTACCAGCGCAGCCCGAGCTCGGCGAACCACCCGTGGTCCGGATGCCGCAACGGCACCTCCGTCACGGCGTCGTCCGGCAGCTCGTACCACTCCGGCCGCGCCCCCGGGCGCTCCCGCACCATCAACGGGAGCACCTGGAACGGCTCGTCCTCCCGTTTCCAGCCCAGCGCCCGGGCGCGCTCGGTCAGCGTCGCGCCGCGCGGATCGCCGACCCGGCGCCCGTCGGGCGTGCGGTGGCCGGCGTAGCGGACCAACTGGTCGTTGACGATCCGGGGCCCGGGACGCCCCGGCCGGTCCGGTGCGAACACCGAGACCACGGGCCGGATCCGCCCGCCGTTGCCGGCCAGCCGCAGATGCTCGAAGCACTGCGCGGCGACCTCGTCCGGCGACGTCACATGCCGCAGGTCGCGCACCACGAGGCTGCGCCAGTACAGCCTCCCGATGCAGCGCGCCGCGTTGCGCCAGGCGACGCGCGCGCCGAAGGCCAGCTCGGCGGGGGAGTGTTCGTAGGTCCCGGTCCGCTCGATCTCCGCCAGCACCTCGCGGACCCTCCGCTCCACGTCCCCCGCGTGCGGCTGCTCGTGATGGAACTGCCGCACGAACTCCTCCGCCTGCCCCCGGTCCACGACGCCCCCCTGGGGCGGGGGCTGGAAGCGGGGCTGCGGTTGGGGCTCGGACAGGGGCTGCGGGACCGGTGGCATGGGTGCGTACGGGCACGTACCGCTGACGGGGACCGACTTCCGACGACGACTCAGACCGAAGACCAAGGTGTTCCCTCCCTGGCCCTACGACTACCGTACGCATGCGCGTGGGTGTGGAGAGTGTCCGTTCTTCGCCCCGGACGGCCACCGTGCTGCTATGGTGCCCGGCTCCGTACTAGTCGACCGGCTCCACGACGAAGAGAGGGATCTCCCGCTCGGTCCTGCGCTGGTAGTCCGCGTAGTCGGGGAAGGCCGCGACCGCCCGCTCCCACCACACCCGGCGCTCCTCGCCCGTGGCGATCCGGGCCTTCATGTCCTGGACCTTCGGGCCGTCCTGAAGCCTGATCAGCGGCGAGGCCACGAGATTGTGGTACCAGACCGGATGCTTGACCGCGCCGCCGTTGGAGGCGACGAGCGCGTACACACCCTCGTGCTCCACCCGCATCAGCGGCGTCTTGCGGATCTTGCCGCTCTTCGCACCGACACTCGTCACGAGCACCACCGGCAGCCCCCGGATCGTCGTGCCCTTGGTGCCGCCTGACGACTCGTACAGCTCGACCTGATCGCGCACCCACTTCGCCGGGCTCGGCTCGTACACACCTTCAAGGGACATGACCCACCTCCGTGGACAGGGCTGACATCTCCAGGGTCAACGACATCGGCGACGCTATTCCACCAGCGGATTCCCGCGGAACCACCACCGTCCGTGCCGTCCGGAACCAGCCACCCTTTGCCGCCCGCCGCATTCGGCACCTACGCTCCGGCCATGCCGCACCCGCACCCTCACCCGTACCGGTCCGAGCCCAACCTGGGTGAACAGCTTTCGGTCCTCGACCGCCTGAGCGTCCTCCCCTTCCCTCCGGAGGAGAGCAGGCCCGGGGCGTCCGGCCAGTGGGGCGGTCCCGGGTTCCACCTGGCCGTGCTGCGGGAGAGCCAGGACTTCTGGGAGGACCGCAGTACGGAGATCGTGGATGCCGCCGAAGCCGAACTGGACGCGGACTTCGCCGCCCTGACCGCCGTCCTCACGGAACGCTGGGGCGCTCCGGAGACGGTCGACCTCTGGCCGCCCGACCCCGAGCAGGATCCCGATCCCGGGGTGGCGGCGCGGGAACCGCTCGGCTTCCTCTCCGGGGTCGCCGGCAGCGTGCGGGTGTGGCGCCTGCCGGAGTCCGCGCGGTGGGTCGGCCTCGCCCTCGGCCAGGCCGACCCGGAATGGCCGATCCAACTCCTCGCGGCGATCGGCGAAGGCCCCGTGCGACCGATCTGAGTACGCGTGCTCATGCCACCTCCACGGCCGAGCGGCCAGATTGGGCGCATGCCTGACCACAAGCGCGGGAACGGACCGACGACGGGGTCGCGGATCGCGGTCGCCGTGGCACTGCTGCTGATCGACCTGCTGGTCGTCGCCTGGCTCCTGTACGGCTACGGCATCACCGGCTGGGCCGACGCCCACGACCCCGCCAACCCACCCGAGGCCCCGCACCTGGCCCGCCGATCCGCCTGGCTCCTGTCCGCCGGCGCGATCGTCACCGGCGGCGGTCTCCTCCTCCTGCGCCGCTGGACGGCCGGCACCGTCCAACTGGCCGCCCTGGGCGGCGCGGCAGCCCTCTTCGCCTTCCTCGCCGCCCGCTAGGCCGCTGCCTGCCGAACGCCCTGCGCCCGCAGGGCGACCGTCTGCGTGGGACGCGACAGACCGGGCGGGCCCGGCGGTCACGCCGTACGGGCATGGAACTCCAGGGCGGTCAGCAGATGGAGTTCGGCGTCCAGCCAGGGCCGCACCGCCGCTGAGGCGTCCTCGTGCTCGTGCTCGTCGAGGGTCGTCGGTACACGGCGGAGCAGTGCGGCGGCCGTCGTCAGGCCGGTTCGGGCGAGGGTGGTGGCCGCGTCGGCGAGGGCGGCGCGGGTGCCCGGGGGGAGATGGCGGAGGCCGTGGACGGGGACCGCCGACAGGGCGGTGAGGCCGGCCTCCAACGCGGCCGTCAGCGGATCGCGCGGCGTCGGGTGTGTCACCGGGGCCGGCGACGAGACGGTGGCGGGCGGCGGCGCGAGGTCCGGCACCAGGACGCCCTCGCCGGTCAGGACACCGATCGGGTCGAGGACCAGGCTGGCGCCCGAGGCGCGTACGAAGGAGCTGAGGAAACGCGGGCCGCCTCGCTCACCGCGCAGTGCCGAGGCCAGCGCGTCGAGCCCGTCGGGGGAGTACGGGTTGTACGGCGCGGCGACGGTCGCCGCCACCCCGTGCGCGTCCCGCACCGTGGCCCGAAGGACCTGCCGCCCCGGGTCGTAGCCGAGGTCCTCGACCTCGTGCACCGCGACCACCCGCAGCGCGTCGGCCTCGATGCGGGGCCGCACGAAACGCGGAGGCAGCTCCCGCAGCGCGCGGGCGTGCGCGGCGAAGTCCCGTACGAGCAGCGGCTCGGGAAGTTCGGCCCAGGAACCGCCGACCGGGGTGACGCTCGTCGCGGCCAGCCTGCTGCCGCCGACCGTCACCGTGCGCCCCGGCGTGCGCGAGGCCCGCTCGCTGACCAGGTTCCCGGCCGCCACGGCGCCCAGGGTGCTGCCCAGGAGCCGCCGCGCCGCCAGGTCGTGGCCGGTTGGATCCTGCCCTTCCGCGAGCGCCCAACGGCGCCGGAGCACGAGGGCGATGCCCGCACCGCCGTGCGCGAGGAACACCTCCGCCGTCCGGTCGGCCGGCGAGCCGGAGACACGACAGCCCAGCGCGGTGAGCCGGATCCGGCGCAGCGGGGTGTCGCCGCGCTCCCCGGTCCCCAGGACCTGCGCCTCGGCGACCCCGTCGCCCCCGGCACGCCGCCGGGCATCCAGCTCGGCGAGCAGCGCGGCCAGTTCCTCGGCTCGGAATCCGGCGCCGCGCTCGGCGTACTGGTCCACCTGCGCGGCCACGTCCGCGAGCACGCCCGCGGGCCAGTGCAGCGCGGCGGCGGTCAGCTCGTCGCGCACCCGCCGCAGCGCTCCCGCGTACACGGGGCCGGTGTGCGCCGCGCCGTCGAGGAGCAGCTCGGCCGTCAGCGAGACGGCCCGGTCGAGGGCGGCGCCGCCCGCCGTGCCGACGGCGCCACCACCGATGTCCACCTGCCGCGGCGGGTCCTGGCCGTCGAGGTCGAGCGCGGCCCGGAACGCCCACACCGCCAGCGCGATCGCCTCCCCGCGCAGCGCGTCGGAGGCGTCTGTGACGGCGTGCGCCACCCCGTCCCGTACCGGGAAGCGGACCGTGCACGTGGGCAGTTCCGCCACGGCGGCCGGCTCCTCCGGCGAGGGGTGGCACAGCCGGGCGGTGTAGCCGCGGGCCCGCACGCGACGGGCCGCGGCCATCGCGCGGGCGCCCACGGCCGCCGTCAGAGCGGCGTCGTCCGTGCTCCCGGGCGACCAGGGTTGCCACCCCGGCTGGTCGGCCTGTGCCGTCTCCTTCCGGGCCCGCCCCTCGCCCGCACCGTCACCCTCGCCCGTATCCTCGGGCGCGTCTGCGTCCGCCTCCGCGTTCGCCTCCGCGGCGGGCGCGGTGCGCTGGTGGGCGAGGACGAGCCCGAGCACATGCCGGCAGACACCGGCCGCGCCGCAACTGCACGCCCCTTGGTCAAGCCCCGCGCCGGTCGCCAGCGACACGGTCGTGCCGTCCGGGAACACCCCGGCCAGCGAGCCGTCCGGATCGGCGGTGACCGTCGCGCCCGCGCCGGCGTCCAGTTCCTTCAAGGCCCGCTTGACCAGCCCCCGGTTGGTGAGCGCGACGAGCGTGTCGGTGTCGAGGGCGAGCAGATCCGTACGGGTCATCGGCCCAGCCTCTCCGCGACGAATTCCGCCAACTGGCCGGGCGTCATGGCCCCGACGTGGGCGCCCACGTCCGCGAGGCGCTGCGCGAGCTCGCGGTCGTAGGCGGGCCGGGCCTCCTCGTCGAGCGCGGCGAGGCCGAGGACGGTGGTGCCCTGCTCGACCAGCGCCCGGACCCCGCGCACCAACCGGTACGCGTCGCCGCCCTCGTAGAAGTCGCTGACCAGCGCGACGATCGCCCGCCGCGGATTGTCGACGAGCTCCGTCCCGTACGCCACCGCCTTGGCGATGTCCGTACCGCCGCCGAGCTGCACCCGCATCAGCAGCTCGACCGGATCGGTGACGTCGCTGGTCAGATCGACCACCGAGGTGTCGAAGGCGACCAGATGGGTCTTCAGCCCGGGCAGCCCCCACAGGCTCGCGGCGGTGACCGCCGAGTGGATGACCGAGTCCACCATGGAACCGGACTGGTCCACGAGCAGGATCAACTGCCACCGCTCCAGATGCCGGCGGGTACGGGAATGGAAGCGGGGGCGCTCGATGAGCAGCCGCCGTTCGTCCGGGCGGTAGTGGGCGAGGTTGGCGCGGACCGTGCCGCGGAAGTCGAAGTCCCGGGCGAGCGGCAGGCTGCTCGGGCGCCGCGAACGGGTCCCGTGGAACGAACGGCGGACCTCGGGGGCCAGCCGCTCCAACAGCCGCCGCACGACGGCCTCCACGATCCGCCGGGCCAGGCGCAGCACCTCCGGATTCATCAGGTGCTTGGTGCGCAGCACCGCCTTCAGAAGGGTCTGATCCGGCTCCACCCGTTCGAGGACGGCCGGGTCGGTGACGATCTCGTGGATCTCGTACCGCTCGACGGCGTCCCGCTCCAGGCGCTCCACGGTCTCGCGCGGGAACAGCCGGTGGATGTCGTCGAGCCAGTCCACGGGCGTGACCACCGAAGCGCCGTCGCCGCCTTCACGACCGCTTCCGCGACCGCTTCCGCGCACTCCGCGCCGGGCCTGGTCGGCGTCCCGGCCGTAGAGCCAGTCGAGCGCCGCGTCCCGTGCGGCCGCCTGCCCGCCCAGCGATCCCGTCCACCGCTCGGCGGGCGCGCCGAGAATCAGCCGCCACCGCTCCAGCCCGGCCTCGGGCGCAGCGCCCGCGGGGGTCCCCGCTCGGTCGGCGGCCTCGCCGGGCCGGCCGGTGGTCCCGGCGGGCCCGGTCTCCGGCGGTACAGTCCCGGACCCGGTCCCCGACCCCGTCCCGGCCCCGGTCCCCGACCCCGTCCCGGCCCCGGTCCCTCCGGAGGGCGTCGTTCCGGGAGTGCCGTGCGCCGTCATCGGGCGGCTCCCAGGCCGAGTCGGTCGAGCGTGCGTGACACGTGGTCCTCCAGTTCCCGGGCTCGCGCGATGAGCAGGGGGTCGGCGGTGGTGCGGAGCAGGGCGCGGGGCGAGCCGCGCAGTCCGCGCCGTTCGATCAGGTGGGCGGCGATCCGCTCCCGCTCGGCGGGCGGAAAATACGCGAAGGCGTCCCGCAGGGACGGCAGGGCGACGAGGAAGTCGGTCTCGGTCATGACCCCCACCAACTCGTCGAGCACCGCGATCAGGGACCCCGCGTCCCGCTCGCCGGCCGCCGGTTCACCGGCGCCGAGCTCCTCGCGGGCGACCGCGAACAGCCCCGCGAGCCAGTCGCCGAGGACGCGGGGTCCGCCCATGGCCCGTACGGCCGCGGCCAGTTCGGCCGCCGTCGCACCCTCCTCCGCAGCACCCGCCGCCGCCCCCGCCGCGCCGTCGCCCCCAGTCTCACGTCCCGCGCCGTCCCGTCCGCCCAGGACGCGGCACAGGCCGAACGCGGCGCCGCGCAGGTCGGCCGGGGCGCCGGTGTCGCGGCCGACACGACGGAAGACGTCGACCGCCGCCTCCCGGGGGACGGTGAGGAGGGAACCGGCGTGCAGGAGCGCGTCGCGGACCGCGACGAGGGCCCGCAGCCGTTCGCGGTCCGGGCCCGCACCGGCCGGGCCGCCGCCCGCGCCCTCGATCAGCCACAGCACGCGGGTGACGGCGGTGTCGACCGCCGCGCCGAGGAGCACGTCGCCGGCGACCCCGTACACCCGGTCGTGCCGCCACAGGCCGAGGGCCGTGGCGAGCGCGGCGCCCAGGGGGCCGGGCGCGGCGGCCTGGGCGAGGCCCGCGCGCAGCCGGGCGGTCAGCGGGCCGGTCAGCTCGGTCGCCCCGCACACCACCGCGTCGAACAGCGCCTCCGCCAGCCTTCCGCAGTCCGCGCCCGCCGCCTCCATCCGGTCGCCGAGCGCCACCACGGCCGCCTCGTCGAGACGCGCGCCGAAGCCGCCGGCCTCGATCAGCGCCGCCTCGCGGCCCGGCGCCGCGCGCGGCTCCCAGCGCTCCTCGAAGACCGGGTCGGTGCCGTCCGCCGGGCCGGAGACCCGCTCGTGGCCCGGCACGCCGAGCACGCGCAGCCGGTGCAGGACACGGCTGCGCTCCCGGCCGGACGGGTCGGTCAGACGCAGCGTCACCGGGCCGTCGCCGTCCAGTCCAAGGGCCGCGAGCCGCGCCGTCACCTCGCGGACGAGCGGCGGGACGGGCGTGTCCGGATGCAGCCTGCCGACCCGGTCGCCGCCACACGCCGCCACCATCTCGACCACCACCGGATGCGTGCCGGGCCGCAGCGGGCCGCGCCGCGTCCACGGCAGCGGTTCGTCGAGGGCCTCGGTGATCAACGCGCCCGCCAGCCCGTCGAGGAGGTCGAGCCGGGAAGGACCGGGATGCCCGCGCAGGGCCGCCAGGGCGAGTGCCGAGGAGCGGGCGGCGATCAGGGACGCCGTCGACACGGGGTGGCCGCGCGCCCGCAGCCGGTCGGCCACCGTCCGTACGAGCTCCTCGCCCGCCGCGTCCGGGCCCCGCTCCCACAGCCACTGGTGATACGCCGGTGAGGGCATCCCGGACTCGTAGCCGGCGAACGCGTCGAGCTGCCGGAACGAGTAGGGCACGAGGAAGCTGCCGACCGTCGCGCCCTCGGGCGCCTCCGGCACCTCGGGCCAGCCCGCCCCGCCGCCGGTGCCCGTCCCCGGCCCGGGAGCGGGCTCCTCGGCCAGGCGGCGGACGGCCGGGCGGTGGAAGCCGCCCGTGACCACCAGCACCGGGCGGTCCCCGGCGTCCGCGCGGGCCGCGCGGACCCACGCGGCCATGTACTCCTCGCGGACCCGGTCGGCCGCGTCGGCCTCCGTGTCGCCGCGTACCACGTCGAAATACGTCTCCAGACGCTCCGTCAAATCCGGTGCCTCCGGGTCGGCCTCGACCATCCGGTCCCACAGGGCGTCCACCGAATCCACCGAGAAGCGGCGGCACAGCCGCGCGGTCGCCTCCGCGTAGCGCGCCTCGGCGTCCGCGTACCGGTTGGCGCGCCCCTCGAACGCGGGATGCCAGGCGGGCAGGTCGATGAACCGGACCTCCGCCCCCGCCGCACGCCCCGCCGTGAGCGCGACCCACTCGGGCGAGTAGTCGCACAGCGGCGTCCACGAGGTCGCCGCCCGCTCGCCGTCACGGAAGTGGCTGAACACGGCCACCGGCAGCTCGTGGCCGAGCAGCAGCTCACCCAGCCGCCCGTTGAGGTCCGCGGGGCCCTCGACCAGCACGTGCGCGGGCCGAAGCCGTGCGACGGTGCGGGCCACGAGCCGCGCGCAGGCGGGGGAGTGGTGACGCACCCCCAGATACGTGACGGCCATCAGCCCGCCAACAGGTGCCGGGCCGCGTGCAGCGCCTTCCACTGGGCGCCGCGCCGCCCCGCGACCCGCTGCTCCAGATACCGGCGCAGCCGGGCCAGGTCCTCGGGGCTGTCCTTGGCCGCCGTCCCCGCGAGGCAGGTGACGACATCGGCCGCGTCGCCCGGCTCACCGCGCAGGAACCAGCCCCGCACCCCGACCGCGTGGGCGACGGAGACGGCCTCGGCGGTGCTCATGACCGCGGAGAGCCGATCGGCGCCGGCGCCGTCGCGGCCCACCCCGGAACGCAGCTCGCGGAAGGTGGTGACGAGCACTTCGAGCACCTCGCGGTCGGGCGCCACGGCCACCCCCGAACGGCGCAGCAGCGCGGTCGCCTCCGCTTCGACCAGGGCGATCTCCGTGTCGAGGTCGGCGATGGGGAAGACCGTCTCGAAGTTGAAGCGCCGCTTGAGCGCGGCGCTCATCTCGTTGACGCCCCGGTCCCGGGTGTTGGCGGTGGCGATCACGTTGAAGCCCTGGCGGGCGAAGACCATCCCGCCGGGGCCCTCCAGTTCGGGCACCGCCACCACCCGCTCGGACAGCAGCGACAGCAGGGAGTCCTGCACCTCCAGCGGGCAGCGGGTGATCTCCTCGAAGCGGACGAGCCGCCCCTCGGCCATCCCCTTCAGCATCGGAGCCGGCACGAGCGCCCGCTCCGAGGGCCCCTCGGACACCAGCAACGCGTAGTTCCAGGAGTACTTGATGTGGTCCTCGGTGGTGGCCGCCCCGCCCTGCACGACCAGGGTGGAGTCGCCGGAGACGGCCGCCGCGATCAGCTCGGACAGCAGCGACTTGGCGGTGCCCGGCTCCCCGACCAGCATCAGGCCCCGGTTGGTCGCCAGGGTCACCAGCGCCCGTTCCACGAGCGCGGTGTCCCCGACGAACTTCCGGCCGACGCCGGTCTCCTCGTCGCCCACGACGAACCGGCGGGCGGCGCGCAGGCTCAGCGCCCAGCCCGGCGGCCGTGGATCGGTGTCGGCGGCGCGCAGGGCCGCCAGCTCCTCCGCGTACCGGACCTCGGCGGGCGGCCGCTGCACCTGCGTGCCCGGCTGATCCGGCTCGTTCCTTCGCTGCTCCGGCAGGGTGGTCACGAGGTCAGCTCCGTGAGGTCGGCGAGGAGTTCGGAGACGATCACCGGGTCGAGGTCGGTGAACCGCAGCGGGTACGACCGGCTCGCCCAGTGATCGCCCGGCTGCTTGTCGAGCCAGATCGTGTCGAGTTTCTGCTCGGGGAACTCGTCGATCATCCCGACGGCGATGCCCGGGTCCAGCTCGATCACCAGATAGCGCTCCGGCCCCAGGCGGCGGGAGAACCAGCGCTCGACGCCCGCGTCCTGCGGCTCGCCGCGCTCCCAGCCGCGCTTCTGCAGGCCCAGGAGCCGCCCGACGGGCACGGTGACGCCCTCGAAGCGCGTCAGACGCGCACCGGCGGTCTCCTCCTCGGTCGGCATCGGGAACACCGGCCGGCCCAACTGGGGGAACGGCTGCACGATCTCGTAGTCCGCCAACAGCTCCGCCCACCCGTCCAGTGCGTCCGCGAGGTGCAGCGGATGCGGCAGCCTGACCGTGGCCTCGTCCGCGACCGTGACCGTCTCGTCCTCGACGTCCGCGTACGTGCGGTCCTCGGCGATCCGAAAGGCGGTCACCCGGCCTTCGTGCTCCGCCCGCCACACCAGCCGGCGCGCCAGGTGCCACACCAGCGGGTGCTCCACGAACAGCCGTCGGAACTCGGCGCCCGTCCAGGAGCGGCCCTCCACCATGGCCGACTCCAGGCGCCGGACCTGGTCGGCCGCGATGGTCCGGACGTCCTTCTTCAGCGCCAGGAACCGCTTGCGTTCCGCCGTCGCCAGCTCCGTCTCGTCCCGCGCCCCGGGCTTGGGCAGGTCCTTCAGCCGGCTGCCGGCCGCGTCCCGTACGAACGGCCTGAGCTGCTCGTCGAAGCCGACCGTGAACCGGCGGGTGCCGTAGTCGACGACCGTGCTGCCGTCCGCGTCCAGCCCCAGGTCCGGCACCAGCCGGTCCGCGAGCTGCTCGCCCGTCAGACCGAGCTCGGCGGCCACCTCGGCGATCTTCTCCTGGGCACGCTGCTTCAGCGCCTTGAACTTCACCCGCTGGGAGATCCCGTGCAGATGCGTCAGCGCCGTGTCGGTGCCGATGGCGGCGAGCACGTCGAGCCCGTCGACAGCCCGGTGGTGCGCCCCCTCACCGGGCCACGCGCGGATCACCGGGGTGAGCGACCGGACCGTGTCGTCATCGCCGAACCAGCCGAGCGCGTGCAGCGCCCACGCCTCCTTCGGAGGCATGCCGACGATCCGCCACTCCTCGAACAACGCCCAGGCGAACTCCGCCAGCGACTCCGGCGTGCACAGCTCCCGCACCTGTGCCACCCCCGGGTAGGGCGCGCCGGGCCTGGACACGGCCAGCATGGTCAGCACATGGGCGACGGCCGACGCCGGGAGCGCGGCCCCGCCGGCCCGGAGCCGCAATCGCGGCAGCACCCGCGGCTCGGCCCAGGCCACGGGCTTGGGCATCCGGGCGGGCAGCGCGGTCACCAGGGGATCGGTGGAGAGCAGCGCCTCCACGGCCTCGGCCGCCTCCTCCCCGTACTCCTTGGCCGCCCCGCGCACGCTGTCCGCGCCGTGCGCCGAGGCGATCACCCGCAGAGCGCCCTCGGCCGCCGTCCTGGCCGCTCCGGGCGCGCCCACCGCGTCGGGCACCAGCAGCCCGGCCGCCTCGGCCCCGTGCCGGACGAACCAGGCCCGGGCGGTGCGCCCGGCCGTCTTGAGCCGGTGCAGCCAGTCCGCCATCAGCCGCGCCACCTCCGTGTCGAGGAACGGCAGCAGGGCCGACGCCATGTGCGTGGGCTGGCGCGTCGCCATGCGCACGGCGGGCGGGAGCGCCGCCGTCTCATGTGCGGCGATCATCGGCTGGATGACGCTCGCCCCGTTGAACGAGTAGTCCAGGCCCTCCCAGTCGGCGAGCAGCGGCCGCACCACCTCGGCGGGTCCGTAGGTGAACACCCCCAGCGTGTGCCAGTCCTGCAACCGGCCCTTGCGCAACTGGTCGACGATCTTCTCCATGGGCTCGTACGGCTGCCAGCCGGTGACCCACGACTCGGTGGCCGCCCACGCGTCGCGCTCCCCGGGCAGCCACGCGACGCGGGACACGGCCGGCGGGACGAGCCCCTCGACCACCCGCGCCTTCACCGGGGCGCGCCGCACCGTCCACGGCGGGCTGACGAGCAGCGCGGGCAGAGCCTCCGGGGGCGCCTCCTCCACCGCGTCCCGCTCCCGCGTCAGCGGCTCCATCACCTCGGCGATCTCCCGGTCGAGCTCGGGCAGCAGCGCGACGGCCAGCTCCCGGTGGGCGGCCACATGCGCCACCAGCATCCGTCGCGCCATCCCGGCCCGCCCCGCCGCGCCGCCCGCGGCACCGTCCGCCCCGGCGCCGCACGCCCGCGCGAGCAGCCGCAGCGCCCGCACCGGGAAACGCCTGGCCGCGGCCGCCACCTCCGCCCGTACGTGCTTGTCGTCCAGGCGCTCCAGGAGGACCTCGAAGGCGTCGTCACAGGGGAGTTCCGCGAGCGCCGCGGCCATCGCCCTGGTGTCGTCCGTGTCGATGTACGCCTTGTTCAGCTCGCCCGCGAGCAGCGGCGTCATCGCGGTGCCCACGCCGTCGGCCACGGTCGCGACGACCGCCGCGCTCCAGCCGCGCCAACCGAGGTCGGCCCGCCCGTCGTACAGCGCGACCTGGGAGGCCGTGCCCAGCGAGCACAGCAGCAGCTCCCGTACCGGTGCGTCCTGATGCTCCCGGACGGACCGATCGGCACAGCACTCGTCCACCCAGTGCCGCTCACCCGGGACCAGATAGGAGACGGCGGCCTTGCGGCGGGGGCTCGTGCGGTGGCCGGCGAGGGCCGCGACGGCCGCCGCGTACGTCTCCTCGTCCGCCACGGCCAGCAGCGCGCGGACCCGGTCGAGGGCGTCGAAGGTGGTGGGCCGCTGCCACGCGCCGGAGTGCTCCGGCATCACCTGGATGCCGTCGACCGCATTCCGGCCGCCGGGCCGCTGGATCCAGCGCCGTCGGCACTCCTGCGCCTCCACGGCGGCACGCGCGGCGAACGGCAGCCCGAAGGCGGCCACCCAGGCGTCCGCGACCTGCCCGAGGTCGGCGTCCGGCAGCAGCACGGCGACGGCCGCCGCGCCGACCGGGTCGGGCCGGCCCTCCTCGTAGGCGCGGGCCGCGGCGACCAGAGCGGCGTCGCTCTTCGTCGAGTCCAGCGACCGGTCGACGGCCTTGGTGAACTGCCGCCGCCACTCCGCCAGTCGCGCGACCGGATCCACCCCGCCCGCGCCGACCGGACGCACCGTCACCGGCGTCCCTCCGCGCCGCGGCCGGAGGTTCCGCTTCCACGCCGCCGGCAGCACGAACGCGTCCTCGTCCGGCCGCCCGTGCGGCTCGTCGGACCGCTTCGCGGGCACGGCCGCGGGCGCGGCGACGGCGACCGGGGGAGCGACGCGCGCGGTCTCGCCGACGAGCGCGTACCCCTTGCGCTCCTTCTCGCCTATGGTCTTGAGCAGGTACGACTCCGCGGCGTCGGACGTCGGGAACTCCTTGACCCGTGTCTGCCCGGACGTACCGACCCGCCCGAAACAGACCGTCACCGACGTGCCGTCGACACCGGCTTCCCAGAACTTCGCCGAGCCGCCCCCGACATACTCCCAGCGCCGCACGGGCCCCTCCCCTTCTGCACGAGATCAGTTGTCCGCACAGTAACGAGGCCCACTGACAACGCCTCTCCGAGGCCCTCCCACGGCCTCCTGACCCGGCCCTCCCGGCGGCCCCCGGCGGGGCTCAGAGGCGCCGCAGCCAGTCGCCGTACCAGGCGCGGAAGTCTGCGAAGGCCGGCGTGAATCCTCCCCAGTCCGGATCGAGCCGCCAGATCTCGCCCGCGCGCGGCCCGTTGAGGACCAGCCTCATGAAGATGCCGCAGCCTTCTTCCGCCAGCATCAGCGTGCCGGCGGTCAGTTCACCGGTCGGCGCCCCGAGCCGGCCCGGCCGGGGCTCGGTGAGCGGGAACGGCGCGGCGAGCCGCCCGGGAAGGCGGTCCTCCCGCCATTCGTCGTCCACGGCCCAGTCCTCGTCCGCCTCCGGGCGCGGCCTGGTCAGCGGCATCAACCCGTGAGCGGGCCCGGCGGGACCGTCGCCCACCCGCGTGACGAAGGACCGGTACGCGAGGGGCAATGGGATCCCGTGGGTCTCCTCGAACGCCGTGACCTCAGCCTCCGGCAGTGCGGCCCGCAGCTCGTACCGGTGGGTGTCCGCACCGAACCGCTCCCGCCGAGGGTCCCGCGCGGCCATCTCGCTCACGCGGGCGCGCACGCCGCCCGGATCCCAGATCTCCATGGGGCCACCGTAACCGCGACGCGGCACCGGCGTGAGTCCGCCCCCATCGGCGCTGACCTGTGACAACGGCTCTGCCCGATGGAGTGGTTTGGCTGCTCGTCCGTGTGAACGCGGTGGTCGCGCGCTCGCCCGCGCCCCCAGCATGTGCGGGACGGCTCCACACGATCCGAACACCCCTGGGAGTGAGCATTTCCAGCGTCTCCAACGTCCCCGGCACCACCGACGCGGTCGCCGCACCGAGCGAGGAAGGGCCCCTCGCATCGGACGCCCCGCCCGCCCCGCGACCCTCGGCTGCGGTGCTCCCCGCCCGGCCCTCACGGCGGTCGGTGGTCACCGCGAGCGGTGCCACGGCGCTCGCCGCCGGGCTCACCGCCGCCTCGGCCGCGCCCGCGACCGCGTTGGCCCCGGGCACGGCCCCGGCGGCCGTTCCCACCACGGCGCCGCCGCCCGGAACCGACCCCTCCGCGTACACCACCGTCGCCCGTGCCATCGTCGTCCACGACGAGAACGACACGCCCCTCGTCCCGCGCTATCTGCAGGTCGTCGAGAACGGCCTGCCGCCGGGCCGGGGGAGGGCGACGAAGCGGGTCCTGATCGTCGGAGCGGGTCCGGCCGGCCTGCTCGCCGCCGACCTGCTCAACCGCGCGGGCCACGACGTCCTCGTGATCGAAGCCAACGGCAACCGGGTCGGCGGCCGCGTCAAGACCTTCCGCAAGGGCGGACACGAGAACGGCCGGCAGCCCTTCGCCGACCCCCGGCAGTACGCCGAGGCCGGCGCCATGCGCCTGCCCGGCAGCCACCCGCTCCTCATGGCGCTGATCCGGAAGTACGACCTCCCGCGCCAGGAGTTCCTCCTCGTCGACGTCGAGGTCGACAACCCGACGAAGAAGGCCAACCGCACCTGGATCCACGTCAACGGTGTGCACATGCGCAAGGCCGACTACGAGCAGCGCCCCGAAGTCGTCAACGACACCTTCGGCGTGCCCGGCCCGCATCGCACGAAGCCCGCCTCGGTGATCCTCGCGGAAGCCCTCGAACCCGCCCGCCGACTCGTCCGGGGCAAGGAGGGGAAGGCCCTCGTCGACGGGTGGGCCGAGGTCCTCAGGCGGTACGGGCACTGGTCGATGTATCGCTACCTCACCGAGGTCGCCGGCCTCGACACCAGGACGATCGACCTCGTCGGCACCCTCCAGAACCTGACCTCACGGCTCCATCTCTCCTTCCTCCACAGCTTCCTGTCCAGCGCCCTGATCGACCCCGGGACCACGTTCTGGGAGCTCAAGGGCGGCACCGCGGGACTGGTGGACGCGATGTACGCGCCCGTGAAGGGCAAGGTGCGGCTCGATCGCCGCGCCGTACGCATCGAGCGCGGCGGTGGCCGGGTGCGGGTGCACGCCGTGTCCGAGGACTGCCAGACCGGCAGGGGCGGCGTCACGGAGGTCTTCGAGGGCGACGAGGCGATCATCACCGTGCCCTTCTCCGGACTGCGCCATGTGGCCTTCGACCCTCCGCTGAGCTACGGCAAGCGCCGTGCCGTCACGGAGCTCCACTACGACGCCGCGACCAAGGTGCTGCTGGAGTTCTCCCAGCGCTGGTGGGAGTTCACCGAGGAGCAGTGGCGGGTCGCCCTGGACTCCATCGAGGACGGCCTCTACGCCGCGTACAAGGCGGGCCGCGTCAGGGACGGGAGGCACCTCGGCGCGCACCGGTCCGTGAAGGACCTCGGTGTGAGCGTCTCCGACGATCTCAAGCACTGCTTCACCGCCTTCCGCCCCGCCGCCCCCGGCCGTGAGCCCGCCGCCGCCCACGTCCGGGGCGGCGGCTCCGCGAGCGACAACGCCAACCGCTTCATGTTCTTCGAGCACGCCCACCCCATGGAGGGGAGCGACGGAGGCGTGATGCTCGCCTCGTACAGTTGGTCCGACGACGCCCTGAAGTGGGACGCGTACGGAGACGAGGAGCGGTATCTCCGCGCTCTCGCCGGCGTGCAGGCCGTCTTCGGGCGGCGCTGCGAGGTGTTCTTCACCGGCAAGTGCAAGACACAGTCGTGGATGCGCGACCCCTACGCGTACGGCGAGGCGTCCGTGCTCCTCCCCGGCCAGCACACCGAGCTGTTCCCGGACGTCCCCACGTCGGAAGGTCCGCTGCATTTCGCCGGGGACCACACCTCCGTCAAACCCGCCTGGATCGAAGGCGCCCTCGAGTCCGCGGTCCGGACGGCGCTGGCGGTGCACACGGGCTGAGAGGGGAGGCAGGCCGACAGGGTTGCGCGCGGTGATGTCGGGACGGAACCGGACCACGTCCGCCGGCGTCCGTCCAGACATCACCCCCGCAAGATCACGAACGAGCTCGACGAACGAGCTCGACGAACGAGCTCCACGAGCGAGCCGCATGAACGAGCCGCGTGAACGAGCTCGACGTACGTGATCGCGGACATGAGCACACGCCCGCACCCGAGCCCGAGCCCGACCCCGAACCCGGGGAGAACCCCGCCGGAGGAACCACCGATGACGGCAACAGCGGCCCGCTACCTCTACCTCACGCGTCACGGAGAGGCCACGCCGGACGAGAGCGGGCTGTCCGACAAGGGCCGCCGCCAGGCCGTCCTGCTCGGTGAACGCCTCCGCGGCGCTCCGCTCGCGGCGATCCACCACGGCCCCCTCGCACGGGCGGAACAGACGGCGAAGCTGATCGGTGAACAGCTCGGCGGTGTGGCTCCGGTCGCGGCGGAACCGGCGGGCGACTACATCCCCTACGTACCGCACCGCCACGAGCTGCCGCCGGAGTCGGCCGACGCCATGCTCGGGCACCTGGCCCGGTTCCCCGCCGAGGAACGGGAACAGGGCCCCGGGCTCGCGCGGGAGGCCGTCGCACGGTTCACGGGCCCCGTCGACGGCGCCGAGCCGCGCCACGAGCTCGTCGTCACGCACAACTTCCTGATCGCCTGGCTCGTACGGGCGGCCCTCGACGCCCCGGCGTGGCGCTGGATGGGCATCAACCACGCCAACGCCGCGCTGACCGTCATCCGTTACGCGCCGGGCCGCCCTGCCTCCGTCCTCTTCTTCAACGACACCGCCCATCTCCCCGCCGACCTCCGCTGGACCGGCTTCCCGCCCGAACTCCACATCTGACGGGGCCCGTCACGGCGCCGTCCGCACTCCGTCCCGCAGCCGCTCGGCGAAGGCGCGCGCGGCGGCCAGATCACCGGTGTCCGGCCGCTGCTTGTTGATGCCGCCGAGGAGCCGGAAGGGTGCCCAGGTGTCGAACGCCCGGCAGGTGAAGCCGCCTTCCACCTCGAAGCCCTTCGCTTCGAGGAGCCGGACCAGCGGCCGGGTGAAGGGCTTCGGCCGCAGCTCGGGGAGCCCGCTGGTGGCGAACAAGAACGCCTTGCCCCGCCCGGCGGGCAGCGCCCGGACGAATTCGGTCAGCCGCGGATGGAACCTGCCGGAGAAGATGCCCGACCCGAACCCCACCAGGTCGGCCCCGGCCAGCTCCACCGGGTCGGCCTCCTCGGGGGTGACGACCTCGGCGCCCAGCGCCGGGGCCATGGCGTCGGCGACGAGACGGGTGTTGCCGTGCGACACCGAGACGCACACGATGACGGCCTTCATGCGGACGATCCCTTCACTGGATTCCGGCTTCCGCAGGGTGGACCGCGCAGCGCCGCCGGATGTGACACCGGCGGACGGCGACCGAACCGGGTGACTTGATAGGCAAGTGTTCACTTGCCTATGGTGGGGGCATGGCGGAGGATGTCTTCAAGGCGCTGGCCGATCCCACCCGGCGGCGGATCCTCGACGAGCTGGCGGAGCGGAACGGCCAGAGTCTGTTCGAGATATGCACACGGCTGGTGACGAAGCACGGCCTGGGGCTGTCGCGCCAGGCGATCAGCCAGCATCTGGCCGTACTGGAAGCGGCGGGTCTCGTCGTGTCGCGGCGCGAGGGCCGCTACAAGTTCCATGACCTCGACATCGAACCCCTGCAGCGCGCCCTGACCCGGTGGCTGGACCCTCAGAGGTCGGGCAGCACCGACAACGCCGTCAGCACCGACAGCGCCAGCCATACCGACAGCACCGGCAACACCGACAGCACCGACCACGCGGAGAACCCCTCATGAAGATCCACCTCACCAGCGTCTTCGTCGACGACCAGGAGAAGGCCCTGCGCTTCTACACCGACGTCCTGGGCTTCGTGAAGAAGCACGACGTCCCCCTGGGAGAGGAGGCCCGGTGGCTGACCGTGGTGTCCCCGGAGGAGCCGGAGGGGACCGAACTGCTCCTGGAGCCGTCCGGGCACCCGGCCGTCCAGCCGTACAAGACGGCGCTCGTCCACGACGGCATCCCGGCCGCCTCCTTCGCCGTGGAGGACGTGCGGGCGGAGTACGAGCGGCTGCGCGGGCTCGGGGTGTTCTTCACCCAGGAGCCGCTGGAGATGGGCCCGGTCACCACCGCGGTCCTGGACGACACATGCGGCAACCTGATCCAGATCGTCCACAGCAAGTGAGACCGGACACGGAGCCCGAGCCCCCCGCGCCGTCCGAACCGCCCGAGCATCGGCGGTACGCCGCCTACCTCGCCGCCCTGGAGGCCGTCACCGGGGCGGACGCGGCGGCCGGCCCTACGGGCGGGCCGGACGAGGCGGACCTGGTGGCCCACGTCCTGCGGGACGAGGACCCGGTCATGGCGCAGAGCGCGGTGATTCGCCACGTCGACCGCCGAGCGGCCGCACTGCTGACCGCCCCGGGCTTCGTGACCTGGTGCACCGCCCTGACCGGCGCCGTCGCCGGGCGGGACTTCGTCCTCCGCCGTCTGGGCGAGTGGACGCTGCTCCGAGCGATCACGCTCGGGGAAGGCTGGACTCCTGAAGCGCTGGCCACCGCCTCCGACTGGTGCCAGCGCACGGCCGTGAGCGGCCGCTTCCCGGTGTCGTCGTCGGCGCTCAGCCTGCTCGCCGAGCACGGGCGGACCCGCCGCGTCCGTACCGCGGCCGCCCGCCCGGCCCCCGCGCCGCCGTCCGCGCCCGCCGAGCGGGGCTGATCACCCCGGCGGCCGGACCGGACTCACGGCGTGTGCCCCACATGCGCGAGCGCCTGCTTGAGGAGGACCGCGTGGCCGCCGGGCATCTCGCTCTGCACGGCCGGGGAGGCCGCTTCCCGCGGGCTGAACCAGACCAGGTCCAGGGCGTCCTGCCGAGGACGGCAGTCGCCCGTGACCGGCACGATGTAGGCGAGGGACACGGCGTGCTGGCGCGGGTCGTGGAAGGGGGTGATGCCCGCCGTGGGGAAGTACTCGGCGACCGTGAAGGGCTGGAGGGACGCCGGGATCCGCGGAAGGGCCACCGGCCCCAGGTCCTTCTCCAGGTGCCGCAGCAGCGCGTCCCGGACCCGCTCGTGGTGCATCACGCGACCGGACACCAGGGTCCGGTTGATCGTTCCGTCCGCGCCGATGCGCAGGAGCAGTCCGATGCTGGTGACCTCGCCGCTGTCGTCCACGCGTACGGGCACGGCCTCGACGTACAGGATCGGCATCCGGGCCCTGGCCATGTCCAGCTCGTCCGTGGTCAGCCAGCCCGGCGTGGTCTCAGTCATGTCAGACATCGCTTGATCATACTTTCCTGGAGGGGGTACGCGGTGGCGGAACCGTCCGGGCGCGCCCGTGTCTTCGTTCCGTCGCGCGTTCCCTTCCCCTCCGGACGGGCCCGGCAGTCCTCCCGGTTCTCAGACGCGGCCCTGCGTCAGATGAGGCGGATGGCGAGCATGCACGCGTCGTCCTCGTGACCGGTCTGGTCGGGCGAGGCGAGCACGGTGTCGATGAGGTCCTGCGGCCCGGTGCCCGAGGAACGCGACATGAGGTCGGCGAGGCGCTCGATGCCCTTGGTGACGTCCTCTCCGCGACGCTCGACGATCCCGTCGGTGTACAGGAGCAGGAGGTCGCCCTCGCGCAGCTCGGTCGTCCTGGTCTCGTAGTCGTAGCCCGGGAGGGCGCCGAGCAGCGGACCCCGTTGCGGCGTGCCGAGCGGGGCCGCGTGACCGTCCCGGAGCAGGAGGGGCGCCGGGTGGCCGGCGTCGGCCCAGTGGAAGGCCCGGTTCTCGTCGATGTGCCCGGCGATGACGGTGGCGGTCTGGCCGAGGGGTTCGCTGCAGACCAGTTCGTTCAGCCAGGTCGTGATCTCGCCGGCCGAGGCCCCGGTCTGGGCGAGACCGGCCAGGGCGTGGCGCTGTTGCGACATCCGGGCCACCGCGTCCAGGCCGTGTCCGGAGGCGTCGCCGATGGCGACCAGGACGCGGCCGTCGGGCAGCAGCCGGCACTTGTACCAGTCGCCGCCCACCGCGGCGTCCGGTTCGGCGGGCCGGTAGGAGGCGGCGACCGCGAGCCCGACGGCGGCGAGGGCCTCCGAGTGCGTGGGCAGCAGCGCTTCGCGCATGACGTCGGCGATCCGGCGTTCGGCCTGGGCCTGACGCCGCAGCCGGTCGGACTCGCGCTCCGTCTCCGCCAGCCTGCGGCGGCTGCGGATCTGCGGGGTCAGATCGCGGGCCACCAGATTGACGGCCCAGGGCCTGCCGTCGGTGCCGGCGACCGGCCGGCCCAGCAGGTCGAGCGTCCTGACCTCACCGAGCACCAGGAACCGGATCCGGGTCCAGGCCGGCTCCTCGCCCGCCAGCACGGAGGTCAGGAACTCGGCGAAGGCCGTCAGATCGTCCGGGAGCAGCGCGTCGCAGAGCTGCTCCAGCGTCCAGGGCATCCGGATGTCGGCGTGGAAGATCCGGCTGAGCCCCTCGGACCAGGTCACCTTCCCCGACAGCAGGTCCCAGTTGCCCCATCCGAGCGAGGCCAGGTACTGGGCGTCGATGGTCAGCAGCTCGGTCTGGCTCTGCACCGGCCGCCAGGTGACGAGCAACTGCTCGCCGCAGAGCGCCGCCGTGTACAGCAGGGGAGCGCGGTGCAACCGGCCCAGACGCTGCTCGGTGTAGTCGACGACACGGCCCTCCATCGGCCCGGCGCCGCCGGCGACGTCGACGAGCGCCGTGAGCAGCCCGCTGTTCGCCGCTCCCGGCCGCGCTTCAAGGAAACGCTGCCCGACCTGCTGGTCCGGGGCCTCCAGCCAGTCGGCCGACCGGGTCCGGTTGCCGGCGACGATACGGAAGTCCCGTACGGTCCCGGTCTCGGCGTCCTGGATCGGTTCGAGGAGCGCGGCGGACGCGGGAATCGCGCTGAGCGCCGCGCACGTGCCCGCCGCGTCCCGGTCGTGCGTGCTGCACAGACAACGCGGCGCCGCCTCGTGCGTGCCCCCGGCGGAAGCGGGGGCGAGCAACTGCACGGGCGTCGTGATCTCCTCGCCCGGCACGGGGGACGGGGGCCGTTCCGCGGTGCGCCGTACGGCGCCGCGCAGGGCGGAGACCTCCTGGCCGATCAGGTGCTTCAGCTCGTCGACGGAGTCAGGCAGCGGAAAACTCACAATCGCCTCCCGGGCCGGCTCGCGCGCACCACGTACCGGCGGCTCGGCCCTCGCGCCACCGGCTGCCACAGCGCCGCTGCCCATCTCGTCCGGGTTTATGCCTCCGGACACCCGGGCTCCGACTTCGGACGTCCCTCCACGGGGCGGGAGCGACGGGCGCCTCACCTCGTAGAGTCTCGCCATGACCTCAACAACTTCGTCGCCGCTCGTCCTTCGCGGATTTCTCGGACGACGTGTGCGGCTCCGGTCGGCGGAGCTGCTGTGGGAGACGAGGGCCGCCGTACGGCGGATACCGGTGGCCGCCGTCGCGCGCGTGGAGGTCCGCGGCCGCGGTGGGCGCACCCTCGTCGTCGTCCTGACCGAAGGCAGGGAACAGGACCAGGACCAGGGCGAGGGCCAGGGCGAGGGCGGAGACGGTGGCGAGGAGGGGACCGGCGGCGGCCCCGTCACGTACACCCTGCACGCCTACAGCGCGGCCGCCACGAGGCTCTTCGCCGACGCCGTACGCGGTGCTCTGCCGGTGCGCGACGCTGACCAGCCGCGGCCGAGCGGCGCCCGCCTGGTGACCGTGGAGCGGCGCCCCGCCCCGGTGCGGCCGAGGCGCATCCGGCCGGACGTGGTGGCGGCCGTCGCCTTCTGCCTGGTGCTGGCGGCGCTCGTGGTCACCGCTTCGTGGGCCGGAGCCTTCGCGTGGGTGCTCGTCCCGCTGGCGGGCGGCGCGGGTGTCTCGCTCACATCCCTCGGCTGGAAGCCGGCCCGGGAGGGCTGGATCCTCGCCGTACGCGGCATCACGGTGGACGGGCGCCGGAAGAACTCGGGCGCCGTCGACGCGGGCGACCCCGACGCCCTGTACGTGTACCTGTTCGACGACGCCGAAGGGGTGCCGCGCGCCTACCGGGGGTCGAACGGAGGCCGCGACGAAGAGGAGATCGTCTACGATCCGCGGAATCCGGCGATCTCCCAGTTGCGGCGGCGCAACGCCGCCCAACTCTGCGCCGGTGCGGCGGTGCTCGTCCTGCTCGCGCTCCCGCTCCTCGCCGGAGGGGCTGCGCTGGGGCTCTTCGCGCTCGCCGACCTTTTCCACGCCGCATGGTGACCGACGCCGTCCTGCCGGGTGGCGCGGCGGGCTGGTGACGGCGCGGCAGAAGCCACCCGTCGACGACTCGGCCCGGACGAGATTCAGGACGAACGAGACTCAGGACGAACAAGGCTCAGGACGTCGGGCGTCACGAAAAGCGCTCCCGCTTCGTCAAGAAGACGGGGGCCGGGGCCTGTCGGCCCCATGGACGGCACCCGGCCAGGGGAACGGAGAGTGAAGACGATGATCGGGACGGTGTTCCGCAGCGAGGACGTGCCCGCGGAGGACAGGTTCGACTGCTGGCGGGAGCTGGTGGGCAGGACACGCCACTGCGACGCGATCACTCCCTACGCCGCCGACTACCGGGCGGAGCTGCGCCACATGGAACTGGGGCCCGTGACCGTGTGGAAGACGTCCATCCCGCCCACCCGCTTCCGGCGGGACGCGCCGATGGTGCGCCGGGACGACCCCGAGCTCTACCACCTCACGCTCATGCTCGACGGGGGACTCGCCGTGAGCCCGGGCGCCGGCCCGACGGCCATGGTCGGCCCGAGCTGCCTCAGCGTCATCGACAGCTCCCAGCCCTACGACGTCCGCTCGTACGAGGTCGAGTCCACCGGGCGCGCGCTCGCCGGGCGCGAGGGGGCCGTCCGTGCCGTCGGGGGAGTGGCCGTCGACCTGCCCAAGGCGATGCTGCCCCTGTCACCCCACCGGGTACGCCACCTGCTCGGGCGCGCCGTCCCGACCCGCGAGGGCACGGGCGCGCTGCTCGCGGACTTCCTCGTCAGCCTCGACCGGCAGGCCGCGTTCCTCCAGCCCTCCGACGCTCCCCGCATCGGCCTGGTCGTACGGGACCTGATGGCGGCCTGGCTCGCCCAGCTCCTGGACGAGGAAGCCGCGCTGCCGGCCGAATCCCGCCAACAGGCCCTGGCCCAGCACATCAGGTCGTTCATCCGGCAGAACCTGCACGACCCCGAGCTGACGCCCGGAGTCATCGCCGCGGCGCACCACATCTCGCTCAGCCATCTGCACCGCGTCTTCACCCAGCAGTCCGGCGGCGAGACGGTGGCCGCCTCGATCCGCACCCTGCGCCTGGAGAAGGCATACCGCGACCTCGCGGACCCGGCACTGCGCAGCACTCCGATCCACGCGGTGGCCGCCCGCTGGGGCATGCCGCGCGCCTCCGACTTCACCCGCGCCTTCCGGGCCGTCTACGGCCTCTCTCCGAAGGAGCACCGGCAACGGTCCCTTTCGGAGACGCCGTAACCGGCCGGCCGCGGCGGCGCGTGCGCGGGGGAGCGGTCTTTCCCGGTGGCGCACCACCCCCCGCCGGCCGTGTGCCGAAGCCGGGCGAGTGGCTAGGCTGGATACGCCGCTCGGATTTCGAGGCTGCCCGGATTGCGAGGCGGGTTCGGACAGCGAGGCCGCTCGGACGGGGAGGCTGCCGTGATGGGGGCTCGTCAGTGCCGGTTCCATCTGGACCAGGGTGGGCACTCGATCACCGTCGTGTGGGAGTCGCGGTCGCGTCGGGCGGAGCTGCTCGTCGACGGCAAAGTGCTGGCCCTGGCGCGCACGGCACCCCATGCCACCACGGAGCTGCGCGGCGAGATCGCCGACCCGACCGGTGCGCCGCGACCGTTCACCGTCCGCCTCGCCGACCTGCCCGACGCCGAACCGCTGTGCGCCGCGGTGATCGAGGGCCGGCAGTACCTGATGCCGCTCACCCCCCTCACCGGGCGGGAGCAGTGGCAGAACGAGCCGGCGCCCCCGCCCCGTACGCCGGCCGAACTGCTCGCCCGCTGGCGTCACCGCCGCCGCCACCGACACCGGCGCCACCACGGCCGGTACCGGCACGGCTGAACCGCGAATTTCCCCCTTGCCGGGGATACGCGCTGGTCAGATGGGGTGATGTGGCCGCGTGCCGCGTGTCCCGAGACCGCGCGTGAGGCGTTGATGGAGGCGTGAGTACCTCGAGCACATCTCCGATACTGCCCATGGCCCTCGCCCCCCTGGCCGCACCCTCCCCGCACGACTCGGGCGCGGACCCCGCGCCCGGCGTCATAACGGTCGACGCCTGCACCACGCTCGGCACGACGCTGGTCGTCCACGTCAGCGGAGAGATCGACCGCTTCAGCGCCGCCCCGCTCGGCGCCCTGCTGGTCTCGGCGGCCGCGGAGGGATACACCGGCCTCGTCCTCGACACCTACCGCGTCACCTTCTGCGACTCCGGCCTTCTCGCCGTCCTGCGCTGGTGGCCCCGCAGCGGGCGCCGTCTCCGCCTGGTGAATCCCTCGCGCGCCGTGACCCGCCTCCTGAAGGCCGCCGGGGCCCCGCTACCGATCACCGTCGGCGGGGAATCGACAGCCGGTCCCTGCCCTCCGTCGTCACGGTCCCACCCGATTTGCCACGATTCGGGACGAGAGGGGTTTGGGACGTGATCTGCGGCGCATACGGATGAGCAGGAATCGTGTCCGTTGAGAAGGGGTGCACCGTGGGCATACTCGGCTGGATTCTGGTGGGCCTGATCGCCGGAATCATCGCGAAGCTTCTGATGCCGGGCAAGGACCCGGGCGGCATCATCATCACGATCCTGATCGGCGTCGCGGGCGGACTGCTGGGCGGCTGGCTCGGCAAGGTCATCTTCGGCGTCGACTCCATCGACGGGTTCTTCGAACTCTCGACATGGATCGCCGCCATCGTCGGATCGCTCATCCTGCTGGCCCTCTACCGCTTGGTGGCCGGCGGCCGACATCGCCACTCGTAACGGGCACGTGACCCGTAGGCGACAGCCCTGGGCGCGGACCGATGCGGTCCGCGCCCAGAGTTCTGTCCGGTGACGGCAGGCGCCCCCTTACCTCGGCGGGACATCCCTGACGACGGCGCAATCCGGTCCGCGACCCTCCGGAGAGGCGAGCGGGCCGGACTGGTCCGCCCCCGCCGCGACAAGCGGACCGGCTACCGCGGGTACGACGAGGCCGGTGGCTGGAGCCGCTGGAGGCCGCGCTGCGCGACTGGCACGGCCGGGTGTCGGCGCGGGACCGGGCGATGCTGGCCGGGGCGGCGGGGCTCTGCGCGTACCTCTGCGCACGCGGGTGACGTCCGCGCCGGCCCCCCGTCCGTCGTACGTTCCCTCCGCCCGCCCGCCCCGCAGGTCGTACGGGCCCGCCCCCGCTCCGTCCTCCTCGTCGAGCCCTCGGTCCGCACGGGCCTCCGGGAGGAGGGGTGCCGCGTCCCGTGGTCGGTCAGGACGTGTGGAGCACCCGGAAACGCCCGGGCTGCTTCGGATCCCGGTCGACCACCTGGATCGGCGCTCCGGCCCACTGCCACACGCCGATGCCCGGCACGCGGGAGAACCGGATCAGCCCGCGGGTGCCCTCCACGGCCACGTGCGGCCAGGCGGCCGCCGTACGCGCCCTGTCCGTGCCGTGGGAGCGCAGCACATCGGCGAGGACCGTGATGGTGTCGTAGCCCTCGAAGGCGACGAAGGAGGGTTCCCCGGCGAGTTGTTCGCGCAGGGTCTCCGCGACGCGCGCACCGAGCGGGCCGAGGCGCTCGGGCAGATAGCGCAGGAACGGGATCGCGGCACCGTCGTCGCCCAGCAGCGCCGCCCACTCGGCGAACTCCGGTTGCCCGGCCGGCGCTCCGAGTGTCATCCCGGCCAGGCGCCGGTCGCGACGAACCGCCCTGACGATCGGCACGGCCGGCTCCGGATGCCCGACCAGCAGGAGGAGGACGGTCGCACCGTCGTCGGCGAGCGCGTCGCACAAGGCCGCGGGCGTCAGTGCCCCCATGTCGTGAACGGTGACGGTGCCGCCGCGCGCGGCGACATGGTCCCGCAGGATACGGGTGCCTGACGCCCAGTAGACACTGGCATCGGCCGCCACGGCGATCCGCCGGTGGCCCGCACCGAGCAGGAAGTCGGCGTACGCCCGCCAGCCACGGGACTGCGGCGGAGGAAGGCGGGCGACCCACTCCGTGGGACGGTCGGTGAGCGCGTCGAGAACCGCCGAGGAACAGAGGAACGGCAGGCCCAGCGCGTCGGCCCGGCCGGCCGCAGTGCGAGCGACGACGCTGTGGTACTCACCCGCCACGGCGGCCACACGCAGTCGGGCCAGCTCGTCCACGGCCGCCGCGGCCCGCTGTGGGTCGGCCGCGGTGTCCCGGACCACGAGTTCGAGGGGGCTGCCGGCAATCCCACCGGCCCTGTTGACGTCCCGTACGGCCAGTTCGAGCCCGGCGAGCAGGTGCCGGCCCGCCTCGACCCAGCCGGGCCGCGTCAGTGGTACGAGGGCACCGATCCGCAGGGCCGCATCGGTGGCCGCGTTCCGCTCCGTTCCGAGGGGCGAGGGTGGCGTGCTCATGCCGTGGTGTCTCCGAGGGTGGGATGCGGTGCCGGTGCGCCGTGTCCGCATCGCTGAGTGGACGTCAGTGGCGCCCGAGACTAGCCGAGCCGTGTGCGGGTGCCCCCGGCGCCCGCCCTACCGGATCACCCCACGGGATCGCCCCGAGTCGGCCGCGCGGTCACGTACGCCGTGCGACGGCGCTCGCATATTGGTTTGCCGTGGGTCTGCCCGTTCGGATAGGAAGCCTTCATGCTGAAGGGCGAGAAGATCGGGCTGAGGGCCCGGCACGATGACGACATCCCGGTCCTGCGCGCCGAGCTCTACGACGACGTGGTGAACGCCTCGCGGGCCGAGGGCGGTCCGTGGCGGCCGATCACGCCGGGGTCGAAGGACCCGCGCCTGGTCGTGGACGACCAGGCGCAGGGGCTCGTCCAGTTCTCCGCGATCGAGCTGGCGGGCGGCACGCTGGTCGGCACGGCGACGCTCTGGGGGATCGACAACCACAGCCGGTCCGCGCACATCGGGTTGGGCCTGCTGCCGTCCTCGCGCGGCAAGGGCTATGGCACCGACGTCGTCGCCGTGCTGTGCCACTACGGATTCATCGTGCGCGGCCTCCAGCGGCTCCAGATCGAGACGCTGGCCGACAACACCGCGATGCTGCGCTCCGCCGAGCGCAACGGCTTCGTCCGCGAGGGCGTCCTGCGCTCCTCGGCCTGGGTGATGGGCGAGTTCCTGGACGAGGTGATACTCGGCCTCCTCGCCGAGGAATGGAAGCAAGGCGTGAAGAACTAGCCTGACCGTCTGTCAGGGGCGCAAGAGCATCGGGCCCGCGAGAGCACCAGGCTCGCAACACGAACAGCGACTTTGGAGAAGCGTCATCGACACGTCCGCCCCCGAACGGCTCGACGGGCCCGACCGGCCTGACCCGTCCGACGGGCTCGACCGGGCTGCTCGGCCGGCCCGCCGCAGAGCGGGAATCGGGGTCTTCGTGCTGGGCGCCGTGGCCGGGGTCCTGGCGACCGTGCTCGCCGTGACCGCCCTGTGGTGGCCGCGGAAGGAGGTGACGTACCGGAACACCGCTCCGTCCTCGATCGTCTACGCGGACGAGTCGCCGCACTTCCTGAGTCTCGTGCACGAGCACACCCTGTCCGGGCGGCACGCGTACCGCATGGTGATCGGCCGCAGCCCCGGTGCCTCCTACGGCCACTGGGTGGAGGTCGACCCCGTGCTGGGGGCCGAGGGCGTCGAGTCCACCACGTGGAGCGAGTCGGGGGTGCGGGTCCGTTTCCGTACCGGCCACGAGATCTTCGTGCCCGCCCGGTCCTTCCTCTTCGGAAGGTGAACCACCCGGGGCTTCCGCAGCCTCCTTCACCCGCCGCTCCTTCTGATCGAAATTCGATCAATCGACAGAGATGCGTTGACTCGCTCATCGGCCACCTCTAGCTTCTGGCGACACCGGACCGCCAGAAGGGTGTGACGCCATGACGTGTGGAGTACGCAGACAACGGCGACGGACGGGGCGCGCATGGGCCGCCGCCGCTCTCGCCCTCACCGGCAGCGCCGCCCTCGCTCTCACGAGCCCCGCCGCCGTCGCGGACGCGTCCGCCTCGGCCGTCGCCGGCACCACGTACGTGGACTGCTCCAGACCCACCGCGGGGGACGGCAGCCAGGCGGTGCCCTTCAACAGCATCAGCCAGGCCAACGCCAGGACGTACGCACCCGGTGACACCCTCGCCTTCGCCTCCGGCACGACCTGTACCGGCTCCCTCGCCCCCAAGGGCAGCGGCACCGCCTCCGCCCCCATCACCCTCACCGCCTACGGCACCGGCGCGCTCCCCGTGATCGACGGCAACGGCGCCGCCGACGCCGTGTCCCTCACCAACCAGGACCACTGGCGGATCAGCAACCTCAAACTGACCAATCCGGCCTCCTCCCTCGCCCGCCGTACGGGCCTTCGGATCTCCGCCACCGACGGTCGAGCGCACCGAGGGTTCGACATCGGCCGTCTCGTCGTCGACCGGGTCGCCGGCCAGACGAACAAGAACAGCCCGACCACAGAGGACTTCGTCCAGTCCGCCGGCATCGTCACCGGGGCGAGCGGCACCAACTCGACGCTCCACGACGTCCACGTCCACCACAACCACATCAGCAACACCGGCGGCGGAGGACTGAAGATCCGCGTCGGCGCCATGGCGGTCAAGGGCTCCGGCGTGCTGATCGAACACAACGTCATCAAGGACGTCGGCGGCGACGGCATCATCGCCAGCTACGCCGACGCGCCGATGATCCAGTACAACAACGCCTCCGGCGTGGGGAACGGCGTCTATCCGTTCTCCGGCGGCAACTTCGCCGGCATCTGGGTGCTCGGCGACCACAACCCGACCATCCAGAAGAACGCCGTGTACGGCATCACCCGGATGTCCGTGGCCGACAGCCAGGCATTCGACTGCGACTGGGGCAACACCGGCACCTGCACCATCCAGTACAACTTCAGCCGCGACAACATCGGAGGCTTCTTCCTCGACTGCGACGGCTGCGGCACCATCGGCGGCGCCAAGCAGATCATCCGCTTCAACATCTCCGAGAACGACTGCCGCATGAGCAGCGTCAGCGCCGGCCGGTCCGCGCTCCACCTGTACAACAACG
Source organism: Streptomyces sp. NPDC006339 (assembly GCF_040612775.1). Taxonomy (NCBI): domain Bacteria; kingdom Bacillati; phylum Actinomycetota; class Actinomycetes; order Kitasatosporales; family Streptomycetaceae; genus Streptomyces; species Streptomyces sp. NPDC006339. Next base: position 120,319 of record NZ_JBEXQW010000013.1, on the reverse strand, counting down.
TCTTCTACTGCACCGACAGAAAGCTCGACATCACCCTCCCCGACGAGAGCGTCGTCGAGAACAACATCTGGGTCGGCACCGGCGACTCCCGACTGCCCACCGGCCCCGGCATCCAGTGGCTGTGGAACGTCTTCCAGGGCGTACCGCGACCGACCGCCAACGGCATCACCGGTGACCCTCACTTCGTGAACCCCGGCACCGGCGGCGACACGATCCACTCCGCCGACGGCTACAAGCTGCGCGCCACCTCACCCGCCCTGAACAACGGCTCCGTGATCAGCGGAAACGGCGGCCGCGACTACTGGGCGAACCCCGTGTCCACGACGACGAAGCCACATCGCGGGGCGTACAACGGCCCGGGCCTGTAACCCCCGAGGCGGCAGTGGGGGAGGGGTCGGCCGACCGCCCCCTCCTCCCCTCTCGCCGCACGCTCCGGGCGGGTCAGTTCATCAGCAGGAGCCTCGTCTGCGGCACCAGCTTCCGGTTCACGCTGGTGCTCTGGACGAAGATGGTGAAGTCGTCGTTGTGGTCCGGCTTGACGCGCACCTCCACGTCCGGCAGTCCGAGCAGGGCCCTGGCCTCGGGCCCCGTGTAGACCCGGTCCGTCTTCTTCTCCAGCACCGCGATCTGCTTCTTCGCCTGTACCTTCTCCGGCTTGCTGAGCTGGTAGAACGCCCCACCGGTCCGGTACGTGTGCCCGGACTCGACAACCCATTCCCGGATCGCCGTCTCACGGGACACCGGTATCAACTCGTAGGCCGCCCGGTCCACCGGCGTGAGCCCGGCCGCCTTGATGGTGTCCTCGTTGACCGCGTCGGCACCCGCCGAGAACACCGCCCGCGACCCGCGGATGCCCTTGCTGCGACCCACCATGAACTTCTCGGTGGCCTCCTGGATGACCTGCCCGGCCTCCTCCAGACCCTCGGTGCTCGTGGCATCCCAGATGGCGATGTTGTCCTTCGGGAAACCGCAGTTCATGGCCTCGCGCTTGCCCATCTGGTCCGGCACGAGGACGGCGAGCGTCCAGTTGTCCTGCTGCGTCTCGATCATCCGGGCCACGGCCTCGACGAGTTGACGCGGCTCCCGCGCGGGGGCGTCCGGGCAGCGGTGACTCGCGTTCTCCTGACCGTCGGTCAGGACGAAGGTCAGGAAGCTGTGGTCCCCGTAGAGCTGAGCCGTCTGTGCGAGCTCACGCTGCGACTTCAGCGCGGCCGCGAGCAGCGCGGTCATCCCGCCGACCCGGTACAGCTTCTTCAGAGACGGCATCCGCAGCACGTCCTTGTCGTAGATGACGCACTCCACCTTGTCGGCGAAGACGTACACCGTGACCCGCGTCTCCTGGTCCAACTCCCGCGAGCGGCGCGCGAGATACGCGATCTGCTGATCGGCGACCTCGACGACCTTGCGGCTCAGGTGCGACATGGACGAGCTGGCGTCCAGCACGAGAGCGACGTGATTGATGTAGTTCTGATTCCCGGACATGACAGCTCCCCCTCGTGTTCCTTCTCGATGAATCCACCGTCTCACCCCCCACTGACAATCGACCTGGAACCGGCCCGCGCCGACCGGCCGGATGGCATACTGGGTCCCGCGTCTGTGGGCGCACACCACCCCCAAGGGCCACCGCCTCGGGTGAACCCGGCCGCCGCCAGGACCACAGTGGATGTACTTCGGCCTTGAACCGACCCTTCGTGTCCACAGGGTCTGCCGGGCGCATGGTGCGGTGGGATGTGTCGTCGAGCGCAGACCCGTTGAGGATCACGATGTCCGGTCGTACGCACCGCACCCGTCTGGCACGGGCTTTCGCCACCGCCCAGTCCATGGCCTACCAGAAGGCCCTGGCCCATGTGATCGCCTGCAGTGAAGCCGGGCTGCTCCCGTCCAGGCTCGACCGGCAGGGCATGGAGAAGGCCCTGGCCGTTCTGCACCAGGCCCTCGCCACTCCCGACGGGCCGGCGTCCGCGCGCACCCGCCCCCACCACCCGGAACCCGCCGAGACCGCGGTGACCACGGTCGTGACCGCTGCGCCGCCGGCCAAGGCTCCGGTAGCCAAGGCTCCGTCCACCAAGGCTCCGTCGCCGTCCAAGGACCCCCGATGCGTGGCCCTGTCCGAGGCGCTGAAGCCGGTCCTCCAGGCGACGTGCCCGGAGGGAGCGGGAGGGTACGGCGGGGCGCTGCAGGCCAACCTGCACCCCGCGGACGCCGACGTCCTGGGAGGCGTACCGCTCATCAGGGCCGCCCTGCGGCGTGCGGCACGACAGCTCGGATGGCGGGTCCAGACACTGGGGCACGAGGGAGAGCGCGTCGCCATGGTGCTCGTCCACGACGTCCGGGAAGTACCCGAGGAGTTCGCGGATGCCCTCGAAGAAGGGCGTATGAGGAGCTCCGCGGAGGCCGCCGAGCGTGTCGCCGCGGTCATGGGAAGGCGGGACCCGGACGCGTTGGGGCCCGGCCCGGTCCAGCGGCAGACCGAGATGTTCCTGGGAGCGGCGAAGGCCGCGATCGCCGCGAACCCTGAGGCGTGGAGCTAGCGGAACCGCACCGCCGGCGCCCGACCGCCGCCCACCCGGCCGCCGCCGTCGTCGACGCCGAACTCACCGACGGTGGCGGCGGCCGTTGACGTCGTCAGCCCGCGCCCGGCGGCATCAGGCCCGCCTCGTGCGCCGCGATGGCCGCCTCCACGCGGTTGCGGGCGCCCAGCTTGGTGAGCACGGCGCTGACATGCGCCTTCACCGTGCCCTCGACGAGATGCAGCCGGGCCGCGATCTCCGCGTTGGACAGCCCGGCGCCGAGCGCCGCCAGCACGTCGCGTTCCCGCTCCGTCAGCCGGTCCAGCGGACGGTGGGGATGGGCGGACCGGTGGGCGCGCATTCCGGCGATGACCCGGCCGGCGACCCGGGGCGACAGATAGGCGCCACCCGCGCCCACCGCCCGTACACCGTTGAGAAGTTCCCTCGGGTCGTCCGCCTTCAGCAGGAAACCGTCCGCGCCTTCTTCGAGGGCGCGGGTGATGTACTCGTCCTGCCCGAAGGTCGTCAGCATGATCACCCCTACCGCCGTCAGCTCCCGCCGGAACCGCCCCACCGCCGTCAGCCCGTCGAGGCCCGGCATCTGGATGTCCAACAGGACCACGTCCGGCCGGTGACGGCGGGCCAGCGCGAGGGCCTCGTGCCCGTCGCCCGCCTCGCCGACCACGTCGACCTGCGGGTCGCGGGCCAGGATGGCGCGCACTCCGGCCCGTACCATCGCCTCGTCGTCGGCGACCAGGACCCGGACCGGCCGACTGCCCGGTGCCCTGTCCGCCGCGCGGTCCACGCCTTCCACGCGGTCCACGCCTTCCACGCCTTGCCTACGTTCCCCACGCTCCACAGGCTTCCCACCTTCCACGCGACGAGCCTACGTCCGGCTCACCGCCGTACGGGCCGTCAGCCCCGCGGATCCGCCCGAGGGCGGGCGGCACCCCCGACGAAAGGAAGGATGCCGCTGCCCTTCGACCCATGGGCGCCGGCCCCGCCCGCTCCTAGCGTCGCTGTCGTACGGAAAAGGCACGGAAAGGGCATGGGAAAGGCCCGGCACAGGCCCGGCGGCCCCGCCGTGTTCCGTCCCGTACGCCGTGCTCCGCGTCCCGTGCGCCGAGCTTCGCGAACGACAGCGAGGAAAACCCGTGATCAGCCTCCGAGGACTGACGAAACGCTACGGCGACACGCTCGCCGTGGACGATCTGACCTTCGACATCCAGACCGGTCGCGTGACCGGCTTCCTCGGCCCCAACGGAGCCGGGAAGTCCACCACCATGCGCATGATCCTGGGCCTCGACCACCCCACCCGTGGTCGGGCCCTCGTCGCCGGCCGCCCCTACGCCGACCTGCGCCGGCCGCTGTGCGCGGTCGGCGCCATGCTCGACGCCCGGGCCGTCCACCCCGCCCGCTCCGGCCGGTCCCACCTGGTCGCGCAGGCCCGGGCCAACGGCATTCCGGTACGCCGTGTCGACGAGGTGCTGGAGACGGTGGGCCTGACCAAGGCGGCCCGCCGGCCGGCCGGCACGTACTCGCTGGGCATGAGCGGACGGCTCGGCGTCGCCGGCGCCCTGCTCGGCGATCCGCCCGTGCTGATCCTCGACGAGCCCGTCAACGGCCTCGACCCGGACGGCGTGCGCTGGATCCGCAGGCTCGTGCGCGACCAGGCCGCGGAAGGCCGCACGGTCTTCCTGTCCAGCCACCTGATGAGCGAGATGCAACTGACCGCCGACCACCTGATCGTCATCGGGCGCGGACGACTCCTGAGCGACACCAGCATGACGGAGTTCCTCGCCGCCGCGTCGCCCGCGTCGGCCCGTGTCTCGGTGCCCGACCCGGAGCAGCGGGCGGCGCTCGTCCGCGGCCTCATGGAACTCGACGGCGTGAGCGTCGAGACCTCCGAGGACGGCGAACTCACCGTCCAGGGCCGAACGGCGGCCGAGGTGGGCGACCTGGCCCATCACCGCGGCGTACGGCTGCACGGCCTCAGCGACCTCCGGGTGTCGCTGGAGCAGGCGTACATGGACCTGACCGCGCGCAGCGTCGAGTACGCGACCGGCGGCACCACCACCGAAGGGGGACGGCAGTGAGCACGAGCACAAGCACGGCACAGAGCGGGCGGACGGCCGCCCCGGAGCCGGGCCGGGGCATCCCCGGCCCGGACACTCCGGGCCGGGGCGGCACCGGCGGTTTCGCCGGCGGTTTCGGCGGGGCGGTCGCCTCCGAGTGGACCAAACTGTGGTCGGTCCGAGCCGCCTCCCTCTGCCTTCTGGCGGGGCTCGCCATCACGGGCGTGTTCGCCTACTACTACGGGTCGATCTCCCGCATCAACGACCTTCCGGTCCAGCCCGTCGGCAACGCCGCGGCCGCCTCCGCCGTCGTCTCCCAGTTCGCCGTGGTCGTCATGGCCACGGTGGCGGTGACCTCCGAGTACACGACCGGGACCGTACGGGCGGCACTGCTGTGGGTGCCGCGACGGCATCGGGTCCAGGCGGCGAAGGCGCTCGTGACGGCCGTGGTGGCGTTCCTCGGCGGCAGTGTCTTCGCCGTGATCGGTACGGCCGTGGCCTGGGGGGCCTTCGGCGGCCGGGCCTCGTTCCAGGTGGGCACGGTCCTCGGGCAGATCCTCGCCGTCGGCGTCTACCAGGCGCTGGTCGCCGTGCTCACCGTCGGCGTGGCCTTCGCCACCCGGCACCCGGCCGGTGCGCTGTCGATCCTCTTCACCCTGCTGTGGGGGCTACCGAGCGTCCTCCTCGGGCTCGGCGGCGAGACGCTCGCGGCCGTCAACGACCGTCTGCCGCACGGCGCGGGCGACCACTTCATGCAGGCCGGCGACGCCGCCCCGTACACGTCGGTGACGGCGGTCCTGATCGTGGCGGCGTGGGCCGCGGCGGCACACGCGACCGGGCTGTACGTGCTGCGCCGCAGGGACGCCTGACGCTCCGGCAGGTCGGGCGGGGCGAGTCGGGTTCGGGGCCGCGGGTGGCTCGGCCCAACCCGACGGCCAGCGACGCGGCCCGACGGCCAGTAGCCCTACCCGTCCGCCAGCGGCGCGGCCCGCCCCGGCGGCCTCCGGCCGGTGGTCGTGGACGCGCACCTCGCCGACGCGCACCTCGCCGACCCGCACCTCGGCGCCGGGCGTCCGGGCACGTCGCGCAGAATCGACCCCGCGCCGACGACACCGATCAAAGGACGCTGACCCACCATGTGGCATTCGCACCCGCGCCCACGCCCGAACCCGCGCATACCCCCGGCCCGGCACGTGCTGGTGGACGTGGCCCTGTGGGCGGTGCTCGCCGCGATCACCGCGTACGGGTTCGGGGAGGCGACCGCGGCCTCCCCGGTCGTGGACCTGCTGCTGCCGCTGGCCGTCCTGGCGGTGGCCGTGCCGTTGTCCCGCCGTCGGCCCGGGGCGGCGGTGCTCCTCGTCAACGGCCTGTGCGCGGTGGGCCTGGCCGATGCGACGACCCCGGGCAACGCCCATGTCCTGTCGCTGGCCGCGCTGAGCTGCCTGCTGGGCGCCCGGGTCGCCGCGGCCCGGGGACCGCTGCTGGTGCTCGGCACGTGCCTCGCCGTCGACCTGGCGGCCTGTGCCGTGCTGCGGGTACAGCCCGTGTGGTGGTTCTACGCGCTGACCGTGCTCCCCGCCGCCCTCCTGGTGCCCTGGCTGGCCGGACGGCACTGGCGCGGCCGGCGCGATCTCGTACGGGAGGGATGGCAACTGGCCCGGAGCCTGGAGGAGCGGCAGCACCTCGTCGCGGAGCGGGCCCGGCTCACCGAACGCGCCGACATCGCGGCCGACATGCACGACTCCCTCGGCCACGTCCTGAGCCTGGTCGCCCTGCGCGCCGGAGCCCTGGAGCTCTCGCCGGATCTCACCGACCGCGACCGCGCCGACCTCGCCGAACTGCGCGGGACCATCGCGGACGCGGTGGAGCAACTACGGGAGACCGTGGCGGTCCTGCACGAGCCCCGCGAGCCGGCCCCATCGGGCCCGACCCCGACCCCGACCCCGACCCCGGATCCGGACCCGGACCCGGACCCTTCGGACCCGGCCCCGGGCAGGCGTACGGGCGGCCTGTCCGTGAAGGACACGGTCGAGGACCTTCTCGGCCGGGCGGTCGCGTCCGGGGTGCCGGTGCGCTGGGAACGGCGGGGCGCGGTCCCCGACCTGTCCCCGCTGGTGGAGCGCGGCATGTACCGGGTGGTGCAGGAGGCCCTGACCAACGCCGTGAAGCACGCTCCCGGAAGCGCCGTCCGGGTGGGCATCGTCCACGAGCCCGACCGCACCCGCGTGACGGTCGAGAACACCGCGCCACCGGCCGTCGGCAGGTCCCGCGAACAGCCCCGCCCGGCGGGCGAAACCGGGCCGGCCGCCGACTCCGGTCGCCGGGGACTGACGGGTCTGCGCGAGCGGGTGTACGTGCTCGGCGGCTCCTTGTCGACCGGCCCGCACGAGGGCGGCTTCCGGGTGACCGCCGTCCTCCCGCACCAGGCCCCGACGCGCCTCGCCGCGCGGGCGCGGGACGAAGACGGCGAACCCGGCACCACCCCGGAGTCCGCCGAACGGCTCGCCAAGGTACGCCGCGCCGCGCGCCGCCGCTCCCTCGTCGCGTTCGCGGCACCGGTCGTGGCGGCCGCGTTCTTCGTACCGGCCGCCGTCCACCTGGCCTGGCAGTTGACGACCGGTGTGCTGCCGCCCTCCCGGTACGACCGGCTGGAGACCGGCCGGCCCCGCACTGAGCTCGCCCACCTGCTTCCCGCCCGCCCCTTCCCGTACCCCCCTGACCACGTCCGCTCCGCGCCCCGCCCACCGACCACGCACTGCGACTTCTACCGTTCGGGCCGGGACCTGTTCGGCCAGGTCGACCTGTACCGGCTCTGCTGGTTCGACGACGTCCTGGTGGCCAAGGACACCCTGTCGGCGGAGCCCACGGAGGGTGGATAAATCGGAAGATAAATCTACCCGGAATCCAGGGGTAAGGGGTGTTAGGGTCCGGGATGGAGGTGACCTATGCCGACGGAGGACGAGCTCTTCGCTGCCGTGGACGCGCTGCTCGAAGGAGAGCCCGCGCTGCCCGAGCCCGCCGAGCGGACCCGGTTGCGCGAAGCGGCCGGGATCACGCAGTCACGGCTCGCGCAGGTGCTGCAGACGACGACGCAGACGGTGAAGAACTGGGAAGCCGGGCGCGCCGAGCCGCGCCCGCCGCGCCGCCAGGCGTACCAGCGTCTCCTCGACGGCTGGGCCGAGCGATTCCCCGCCGACGCCGCCCCGGTCGCGCACACGGTCCCCGCGCCGATGGGCGCAGCATCACCGGCAGCCTCGCCGGCGCCCGCCGCCGAAGCCGCCGAAGCCGTCCCGGCCCCTGCCGCATCCCCCGAGCCGCACCCGGCCCGCACGACGAGCACCACGAGCACCACGAGCACCACACCCGACACCAACCACACCCCCCAGACCTCCCACCGCCCCACCCAGACCCGCCCCGCCCCGACCCGCGCCGCCACCACCGCGCCGCCGGGCCGCCCCGCCGCGCGCAAGGCGGCCCCGGCCGCTCCCCGGGCGGCCGGTGACGTCGATCCCCGGTTCGCCAACGGCCCGCTCGCGGTCGTCGACGTCGACGCCTCGGGCCAGGTGCTGGCGTACTGCACCGGCGGCCTGGTCCTGGACGTCCCCGCCAAGTCGCTCCCGTCCCTGGTGGAGTGGACGCTTACCGAGGCCAAACTGGGGCAGCCGAGGCTGGCCGGCCCGGGCAAGGACGCCGACCCTCTCTTGGTGCTCACCGAGGCCGCGCTGGAGCGCTTCGGCCTGCCCGTCACCCTCACCGACGAGGAGCGCAACGCCGGCCGGATCCCGGAGAACCACAAGGTCGTCAAGCAGCTCACCCGCGCCGAATGGCGGCTGACGAAGCGGGGCTTCGGGCCGTGGGCGCGGATCTACCGTCCCGCCACCGGCTCCGAGCGGGCCTGCGTCCAGATGTGCATCCCGTCCTGGAACGCACTCGACGCCCGGCACTGGGACGCCGCCGCCTCCCTGCCGCCGGCCGAACTCGCCCGGGTCCTCGGCGTGTTCGCGTCCCGGGTGATGACGCCGCGCGGCTCCGCCGCCGTGACCGGCCTGGAACTCATGACCGCGCTGCACCCGCCGACCCGCGCCTCCGCGCCCGACGCCGACGGCAAGCGGCACTCCGAGCACAACCCCGGCTCCCTGGGCAAGGAGCCGGTCGACCCGGCGCCGTGCGAGGCGCCCGACGGACACCCGCTCCTCAAGGACCTGCCCCGGTTCCACGTCCGTGGACCCGCGGAGAAGATTTTCGAGGAGGCGTACGACTGGGCCCGGCCCCTCACCGACGACGAGTGCCTGCGCAGGAACCTGATCGGCATCGACGTGAACATGGCCTTCGCCGCCGGCGCGAACGGCCTCGTCGTCGGCCTCGGCGCGCCGACGCACGTCCGACAGCCCGCGTTCGACCCGAAGCTCCCCGGGTCGTGGCTGGTGGACCTCTCGCACGTCGAGCTGTCGCGGGTGAAGGTCGGCAAGGAGTGGGCGGAACTCGACGGCCGGCTGCTGCCGAGCCCGTTCACGCCGAAGGGGGAGCGGCCGCAGGGACCGGCCTGGTACGCGACGCCGACCGTCGCCTACGCGGTCGAGCTCGGCTACGAGGTCAGGCCGATCGAGGCGTACGTCCGGTACGACAACGGCCGCTATCTCGACGGCTGGTACAACCGCCTCCGGGACGCCTACCTCGCCACGATGGCCGACCTCGGCGTCCACGCCGACACCTCCCCGGAGGACTTCCTCGCCGCGATGGACGGCTACAGGGACCGCGACCCGGAGCTCGCCATCGTCGTCTCGGCCATCAAGGCCACCGTCAAGGGCGGCATCGGCAAGCTCCGCGAGCGCCCGCGCGGCGAGGGCTGGCGCCCGGGGGAGCCGTGGCGAGCGCTGGCCCGTCCGACGTGGCGGCCCGACATCCGCGCGGCGGTCATCTCCCGCGCCCGGATCAACCTCCACCGTAAGATCGTCAAGCATGCGGCGTTCACCGGGCAGTACCCGGTCGCCGTCCTCTCCGACTGCGTCGTCTACGCCGTCGACGGCACCACGCCGCTCGACTTCCTGCCCTACCGCGACGGCAAGCCGCTGCCCGGCGGTTTCAAGCTCGGCGTGAACCCCGGCCTGGTGAAGTGGGAAGGCACCCAGTCCGTTCTGTGGGGCGAGGGGGTCAGGGAGCAGTTCGACGCACCCGAGCTCAACCTCGCCCGGTACATCAAGGACGGGACCGTCACCGATGCCGACACCGGAGAATAGGAGCGGACGATGAGCCTGTTCGGGGACGGCCTCGACAAGGCGGTGCAGAAGGCGTTCACGCGCCCGGCCCCCAAGAGCGCGGGCGCGCAGATGCGCTACCTCGTCAAGCAGCTCAAGGGAACCAGGGCCGTCGCCCAGATGCTGCGCGTCTCGCAGCGAACCGTCGAACGGTACGTGAAGGACCAGATCAAGAAGCCGCGCCCGGAGCTCGCCGCCCGCCTTGACCACGAGGTCAAGAAGCGGTGGCAGCCCCAGGTCCGGGCCAGGGCCCGCGAGAAGGCCGCGACCACCGACGGCATCGTCATCGACACCCGGGCCCGCCTCGGCTACGAGGCCCCGATCGGCTCGACGGACGAATCCCGCATCCGCCACCTGACCGTCGCCCTGCCCCCGCGCTACGCCGCCCGCCTCTTCGAAGCCCAGAACGCCGGAGCCGGCGAACAACAATTGCGCCAGATCGCCGCCGACGCCCTCCGCGAGGTCTACTTCCAGGACGGCGGCCGCCGCGCCGGCTCCCTGGAAGAGGTCCGTTTCACCGACATCCAGCACGTGGAGTTCGACCTGTAGCGGCCATGCCTCTGGACGCCCGCCCCGTGCGCCTCGTGCGGAGGGCGCCCAGCGCGGTGCGGATCCGAGGGGGTGTATTGGAGAGCGCCCGGCCCCGGTCTCGGCGATCGCCACGCCCCGGTGGTACGTGCGCCGCCGTGTCTCCTCACGCACCATGGCACGGTGGTGAACCACACCGGATCCGCTACCGCAGACCCCGTCCGGTGGACGCTCGCTCCTCGACGGCCGGCCGGGTACCGCTACCGCACCCGCGCAGGAAGGGTTTTCAGGCGCACATGACCACGCATGAGGCAGGAACGGACGGACACGGGACCGGGCTCACCGTGACCTTCGCCGCCTTTGCCTTCGTCGTCTTCCGGCTCTTCGCCGTCTCCGGCTACGACTGGCACACCGCCTTCGCGGTCCTCCACACCCTCGACCTGGACGACACCATCGGCCTCGTCATCGGCACCGTGATGGCCGACTCCCTCGCCTCGATCGTGCTCCTCACCCTCCTCGTGCCCGTCGCCGCCCTCCGCCTCACCGTGGGACTCCGCACGGCCCGGCAAGCCAGGAACCGCGTGCTGACCGAGGGTCAGCGCCGCCACGGGCCCGATCTGACGGGCGCGCTGCTCCTGCTCATCGCGGTCGTCGCCGTCGTCGCCTACATCGGGACCTTCCATAGCTGGTGGCTGCTGCTGCTCGTACTGGCGGCCGGCGGCCTGGTCTTCGGGATCGGTTACGGTCTTCGGGCCGGCGGACGCCTGAAGCGGGGTGCGCTGTGGATCAGCCGGCATCTCATGGCACTGGTCGGCGTGGCGATGCTGCTCGGAGCGGCGACGATCACGACGCCCTGGGTTCCGCTGGAACGGATCGAGCTGCGTGGCGGCACGGAGCTGCGGGGCTTCGTCATGGTCGCGGAGCCGGGATTCCTGAAGGTGCTGACCGAGCACGAACGGGAGTTCCTCATCCTGACGGACCAGGACGTCACGTCCCGGGAGGAGATCGGCGCGCACTGAGCGCCTGCGACCGCGGCCCGTCCTCGCGACCGCGACCGCGGCCCCGTCCGCGACACGCCCACGCACCGGAACCCTTTCCGGTGCGCGACGGCTGCCGACCACACTCGTACGCGACCGGTTGTCTCTGGAGGAGAGGGATTTCGGCATGACGACTACGACGACTCTGAAGAGGATCGCGGCCACGGGCGTAGCGGCGGTCACCGTCGCCATGGTGACGGCGGGCGCCGCTCACGCCGCCGGCGCGGACCTGATCCACGGGGGCCCGTACACGTCGTACAGCGACCCGTACGCGCCCCAGGGCGGCCCCTACGTCACCCACGGTGAGGACTCCACCGTCCAGGGCGGTCCGTACGCCACGCACGGCGACCCCCACCTCCTGCAGGGCCTCTCCATAGGCGGCTGACCCGCCCGACCGGCGGCCGCGCCCAGCGGCGCACGCGGCTGCACTCCGCCGGTGCTCGGCAGTGCTTAGCGAGGGTTCGCCCAGCCCGGCGTCCAGGTGCCGGCGGCGCCGTGACCGGCCGCCGTGGCGGCGAGGTGGGCCCGCAGGGTGGCCAGGGCGGGGTGTGGGCTGGCGCGGTGCCAGAGGAGCGAGTGCGGGTAGACGGGTGTCGGGTCGACCACCGGGATGCGGCGCAGACCGGGATCGGCGGGCCAGACGAGGCGGGTGTCCCGGCCCATGAAGGTGGCCAGGTCCAAGGCGGCGATGCGCTTGGAGACGGCCTGCTGCGTGACCGCCAGCTCGGCGGCCGCCTCCTGGAACCGACCCACGTCGGCGGCGACGACGAACGTCCGGACGATGCCCCCCACCCTAGGCGCACAACCAATGGTTGTGTGAAGAGTGCTCCTCGGTTGTTTGATCTCGGGATATCTCTGTCGCTTTGATGCCACCGATCACGATGCGGTTGTAGCGATGTGAGACCGCGACGCGAACGTGCAGCGAGTAACGAGCGGCGAGCGGCGAGGGGCGAGGGTGGGAGCGGGCTGGGGAATCGGGCGTCGCCTGGGGCGGCGGTTCGGGTGGCTGTGGGGAGCGTACGGGGCCAGCGCGCTGGGGACGTGGCTCGCCTTCGGCGCCTTCCCGCTGATCGCCGTGCAGGTGCTGCATGCGGGTCCGGCCGAGGTCGCCGCGCTCGCCGCCGGGGGAGTCGCGGTGGGCGCGGTGGCGGCGATACCGCTCGGTCCGTGGATGGAGCGCCGCGCGAAGCGGCCGGTGTTGATCGCGACGGATCTGGTGCGGTTCGGGGCGCTGCTGACGGTCCCCGCCGCGTACGCGCTCGGGGTACTCACCTTCCTTCAGCTCCTGCTCGTCTCGGTCGTCGTCGCGGCGGCCGACATCACCTTTCGGGCCGCGTCCGGCGCGTGCCTGAAGACGATGCTGCCGGCCGAGGACCTCCTCCTGGCCAACGCCCGGTTCGAGGCCACCGCCTGGACGACCACGATCATCGGGCCACCCCTGGGCGGCGCGCTGATCGGGCTCCTCGGGCCGGTGGCGACGGTGGTGGCCGATGCCGTCAGCTACCTGCTGTCGGCGCTCGGCATCCGGGCGATGGGCGCCGGCACGAAGCCGGAGCCAGAGCTGGAGCCGCAGCCGGAGCAGGAGCCGCGCCCCGAGCGCCGGGAGGAGCAGCAGCGGATGCGGGCCGGGGACCTGCTCGACGGCTGGCGGTACATCCTCGCCGACGCGACACTGCGGGCGCTGTTCTTCCACACGGCCCTGTTCAACGGTCTGGTGATGGCCACCTCGCCGCTGCCGGCGGTCCTGATGCTCGGGCCGCTCGGGTTCTCGCCCTGGCAGTACGGCCTCGCCTTCGCCGCACCGTCGATCGGCGGGTTGCTCGGCGCGCGGCTGGCGGGCCCGCTCGTCGCCCGGTTCGGACAGCACCGGGTCCTCGTCGCGGCCGGGGCGCTGCGCGTGATCTGGCCCGTCGGTCTGGCCCTGCCGAGGCCGGGCGGCGCAGGGCTGCTGCTGGTCATCGGCGTCGAGTTCGGCCTGATCCTCTGCTGCGGCGTCTTCAACCCGGTCCATGCCACCTACCGCCTCCAGCGCACGGTCCCGGGCCGTGCCGCCCGCACGCTGACCGCCTGGGCGGTGACGACCAAGGCTTCGACCGCGCTGCTGACGGCCGTCTGGGGCGTGCTGGGCGCCCTGCTCGGTCCGCGTGCGGCCATCGGCCTGGCCGGCGCCCTGCTGCTGGCGACTCCGCTGCTGCTGCCTCGGCGCGCGGCGGCTGGCGTGGACTGACGGGAGTGTGTGCGCTCGGTCCCGTGCGACTTCGCTGGTCGGAGTCGTCGCGGCGCCGTCGGATGGCGGTCGGGTGGGTGCAACCGGTGGGCCGAAGCTGTCGTCCGGATCCAGTAGGGTGACGTGTGCTCGTCAAGGCGGGCGCATTTCTCTTGCACACGCGTATCTGCAAACACTCAACGGGGGTTGAAGCGTGAAGCTTCGTCATGTCCGTGCTGTCGCCGTTTTCGGAATCGCCCTGGTCGCCCTGACCGGCGCCCGCGGTTCCAGTGGTGGTAGTTGCGGGGGCGGCAACGGCTCCAGCAATTCCAGCAGCTCCAGCAGCGGTTCCGACAGCAACAGCTCGAGCTCGGGCGGCGTCACCACGGGCGGCGTCGGCGGCTCGTCGAAGGACCGCGCGCAGCGCGACGTCCGCATCGACGACTGCGCGCTCAGCGCCGACCGCAAGAACCTGGTCGCCAAGGTGACCATCACGAACAGCGACTCGTCGGCGTACCTCTACGACGTCACCCTGCAGTTCAAGGGTGCCGAGGGCTCGAGCTCCGCCAACCTGGCGCTCGCCAAGGTCGAGGACCTGCGGGTCGAGGGCGGCGCGTCGAAGCAGGCCGAGGCCACCACCCCGTACACCGGTGGCGGCGACGGCTCCGAGTACACCCGCTGCGTCGTCGTCGACGCCGACCGCGTCATCGGCTGACACAGGACACGACGTCGTCACGTCGTCACGTCGACACGGGGGCGATCGGGCGGGGCGGCGGGCCCCGTACTCGGGCGCGCACCGCACTGCTCGACCGTATCGAGGTCGTGAGAAAGCCCCCGGCTCCGGCCGGGGGCTTTCCGGTGGTGGCCGTGGCGTGAAGGCCGGCGTCGAGCCGTCGCCCGCCGGCCGAAGGCAAGGCGCCCGTCGTCGCGGGACGGCCCCGGGTCAGGCCCCTGTGGCGGTGCGCCGGGCCGGCGCGCGGGGAGCGAGGACGCGGGCCAGGTCCAGGGTGCTGAGGGCGAACATCACCACGCCCAGGGGCACGTGGAGCGAGGCGACATGGGCGACGCCGAGGGCGACCTGGGCCGAGGCGAGGACGAGGAAGCCGGTGGCGTACAGGACGGGCCGGGCCGGCCCACCGCCCGGGCGCCACGCCAGGATCGCGGCGACCAGGTAGAGCAGGGCGGCGCCGTACATGACCTTCGAGCCGACGTCGTGCAGCAGATACCCGCGGGACGACGTCAGCAGCGCCCCCGCCGTCGCCGCCTGGAAGAACAGGCTCAGGGTCTGCACCGCGACCGCCGCCTTCAGGAACGAAGCGGTGCGCGGGGTGCTTGTCGGCCGGCTGTTCATCATGGGTTCTCCTCCGTCGTCTGCAAGCGGTCCGGCCACAGGACACCGGGCCACTGACCGCTGTGACGACATGTGGCGCGGATCACCCGCGGCGGCGCCGACCGATGCGAGGAGCGTGGCGCAGTGCGGCCCGACGGATGCCCGCGTCAGGTCGCCGGCTGGTGGGGGAGGGGGAGGTCCAGCCGTTCGGCGACGGTGGTGAGGGCCGTGCCGAGGGGGAGGGCGACGCGGGTGACGGCGTGGGCGTCACCGCGGGTCGGGTCACGGTTGATGATCAAGACAGGCTTGCCGGCCTGAGCCGCCTGGCGGACGAACCGCAGACCGGACATCACGGTCAGCGAGGAGCCCAGGACCAGCAGGGCGGCCGCCCGCTGGATCAGATCCCGGCAGTGGGCGACGCGCTCGGGCGGCACGGCTTCACCGAAGAAGACCACGTCGGGTTTGAGGACGCCCCCGCAGATCGTGCAGGGCAGGACGCGGAAGTCCCCGATCTGTTCGTCGGTGAGGTCGGCGTCCCCGTCCGGGTTGATCGCGGCCGACACCGGCTCGAATCCCGCGTTGGCCTCCTCCAGCCGCTCGGCGAGCTCCCGGCGCGTACTCAAGGCGCGGCAGGACAGGCAGACGACCCGGCCGAGACTCCCGTGCAGCTCCACGACGTCCTCGCTGCCCGCCGCCTGATGCAGGCCGTCGACGTTCTGCGTGATCACACCCGTGAGCAGGCCGTGCCGCCCGAACGCGGCCACGGCCCGGTGCCCGGCGTTGGGCCGCGCCCGGCCGAAGGTCCGCCAGCCGAGGTGACTGCGCGCCCAGTACCGGCGCCTCGCCTGCGCACTGGCGGTGAAGTCCTGGTACGTCATCGGCGTGTGCCGGCTCAGGCTGCCGCCCTCGCCCCGGTAGTCGGGAATCCCCGACTCGGTGGAGATGCCCGCCCCACTGAGCACGAGAACGCCGCCGCTGCGCAGCGCGTCGACGACCGGCCCGAGATCCGTGGTGCCCGGCGGCAGATCCTCGGGAGGCGTCCAGTGCAGAGTGGGCCGCATACGCATGCCGCCAGCCTACGAAACCTACCGGCCGCCGCGCGGCGAAGGCCCCCAGGCAGGACCGCCGGACGATGGACCGTGTGGCGTGGCGTGGCGTGGCGGGGCGTGGCGTGGCGGAAAAACGACGGTCGACCGGCGTGGCGTCCCCGAAGTCGCAACAAAGCGAACAGTCACCCCAATACCGCCGCAGAGGTCATTTAGGGGACGGCCCGAGGGAGTTCTACGCGCGTGGGAGACGGGGACGGTATATCGGAAAACACCACTCGGAAACGGCGCGGTTGGAGCAAGAGCCACAACCTCTGTGCAGGGGGCGAAAAACAGTCGGAGCCGGGAGAGAATTCCGGACGCACCGCCTATAAAGATCAAGAGGAAACATCCGTGCGACCAAGTCTCTTCGGCGCGACCGCCTCCGTGGCCGCACTCGCTCTGCTCGGCTCCCTCGTCACCGCCTGCGGCTCGTCCGGGAGCGACGGGACGACGCTGCGCCTGGTGGCTGCCGAGTACGGCGACAGCCCGGCGACCAGCTCCAAGGCGTACTGGGACAAGCTGTCCGCCGCCTTCACCGCTGCGCACCCCGGCAAGAAGGTCGAGGTGACGCTCTACCCCTGGGCCGACGTCGACCGCGAGGTGGCCCGCATGGTCGACGAGAACAATCCCCCGGACGTGGCCCTGATGGGCGCGTACTCCGACTTCGCCGCCCAAGGCCGCTTGTATTCCGCCAGTGAACTGCTGTCGATCAGGGCGGAGGCGAATTTCCTGCCGCCGCTGGTGGAGGCCGGTTCGGTCGACGGCACCCTCTACGGGCTTCCTTTCGTCGCCAGCAGCCGGCTGCTCTTCTACAACCAGGACCTGTTCGACAAGGCGGGGGCCGAGCCGCCGAAGACGTGGTCGGATGTGAAGGACGCGGCCACAGAGCTGAAGAAGGAGGGCGTGCTCTATCCGTACGCGCTGCCGCTCGGCCCGGAGGAGGCCCACGCCGAAGCCCTGATCTGGGAGCTGAGCAACGGCGGCGGATACACGGACAGCAGGGGTCTCTACGACATCGCCTCCGAGCGGAACACGCAGACGTTCCGCTGGATCAAGGACAACCTGGTCTCGCCGGGCCTGACCGGCCCGATCCCGCCGGCCGAACTCAACCGGCAGGACGCCTTCGACGCCTTCCTGCGCGGCCAGGTCGGCATGGTCAACGGCTATCCCTCGCTCCTCCACAAGGCCAGGGCCAAGGGCATGAAGGTCGGCACCCTGAGCATGCCGGTGGCGGACAGGCTGAAGGACGGCGAGGCCCCGCTGGCGGCGGGCGTCGCCGACTGGATGATGGCCTTCAAGCGCGACGACAACCGCGAACTGGCGGGCGACTTCCTGGAATTCGTCTATGAGGACAAGAACCTCGGCGAGTTCGCCCAGCGTTACCACCTGCTGCCTTCGACGGTGACCGCGACCCAGGCATCCCAGAACGCGGCGGCGGACCCCAGCGTCGAGCAGTTCCTCAGCGCCTTGCGCACCGCCCAGCTCTACCCGGTCAACGATCCGTCCTGGCTGCAGGTCAGCAACACCATCAAGCGGAACATCGGCAAGGCCGTGGCGCCGTCCGCCGATCCGAAGGTCGTCCTGGAGGACATCGCCCGGCAGGCGGCGGCCATACAGGAGCAGGAGTAGGGGCGCCTCACCGCCCGGTTGCCCGTCCGGGAGCGGACGGGCAACCCGCCGGCCCGGCCACGGACCGCCGCCCACACCCCACCCGCGCACCGGTGGGGGTCCTATCCGGAGGCGAGAACGCGATCGAGCGCCGCGCGGCCCGGCGGTCCCCACGTCGGTTTGCCGCCAGGAAGGCCGCGGTCGCCGTTGTGGCCCATGTGGATGAGGAAGAGGCTCTTCAGAGCGGCCAGTCCTCGGGCGCGCCGGATCGTCCCCTCGTCCGTGGGCCCGTACCTCCGGAAGAAGCGGGGGGCCGTGCCTGCGGGCAAAAGCACCCAGGCGGCCGCGAGGTCCCATGCGGGATCGCCGGCGAACAGGTCGCCGAAATCGATCACACCGGAGAGAGTTCCGTTCGCGACGACGACGTTCGCGGGATGCAGGTCCCCGTGGAGCCAGAGCGGCGGCCCCTGCCACTCGGGAGCCGTCACGGCCTCGTCCCAGACGGCCCGGACCGCCCCGGCGTCGGCGGTGAGGCCACCGACGGCGACGGCTCGCAGGAGGTCGTCGAAACCGTCGGTGCACCTCTTGGGATGCGCGCCGCGGTCCGAGCTCGCCGGGGCCTCGGGCGGCGCCTCCGTATGAAGGGCCTTGAGGAAGCCCGCCAGCGTGTCGGCCGCGTGCTCGCCACGGCTGATGGAAGCGGTGTCGAGCGGCTCACCGGGGACCCACGTCATGACGTTCCACGGTGTGGGCAGGCGTACGGAGGGTTCACCGGCCCGCACGGGGAGCGGAACGGGAAGCGGCAGGCGCGGCGCCAGGACGGGCAGCCATCGGCACTCCTTGCGCTGGAGAGCGGGGGCGCGTGGGGTACGCGGGATGCGCACGGCCAGCTCGTCCCCGAGGCGCCACATGTGGTTGTCCCAGCCACCGGCCACCTCACGGATGGCCAGGTCCGCGAGATCCGGATGCTGGTCCTCGAGAAGACCGCGGACCAGGTGCTCCGTGATCTCGATCTCTGCGTCGGTCATGCGAGGCCACGGTACGGGAGCCACGCGGAACGGACTCTCGCCGCCCGCATGCCCGCCGCCACACCCGCTTCCTTCTGGTGCCAGCCGGTGGTCGTCAGGTGACGGCCGGGCCCGGCTCGGGCGTGGGAAGCGGTCCGGGCTCGGGGCCAGGCTCCGGCCCGGGATGCGGGGGATGCGGGTCCGGCTGCGGCGGGGCGGGTGGAGCCGGGGGAGCCGGTGGAGCCGGCGGAGTCGGGTCCGGTCCGCCGGGGCCGGGAGCCGGGCCCGGCAAAGGCCCTGGTGCCGGGCCGGGACCGGGGCCGGGCGGCGGCGTCGGGGTGGGGGGAACGGGGTCGTTCGGTGGTGTACGCATGCCCCCTCGCGTACCCATGACGGCCCGCGTCAGTCCCCACCGGCTCCTGGGGTGCCGTCGCGTGGCCGACCCGCGTGGCCGACCCGCGTGGCCCACCCGCGTGGCCGCCCCGCGTGGTCGAGGCGCGGAGGCGGCTCCCTCACGGCGCACGACCCCACCGGCCCGGCGCTCACGAGACCACGGTAGGCTCCCGTGATTTCACGATCTTGGGGGGAAACCATGTTCACGTCCTCGGTGCGGAGCACCGCCGTCGCCGTCATTGCTCTGGCCGCGCTGTGCGTCTCCTGCGGTGCGGATCCGTCGACGGACCGGCCGCAGGCCGTCACCACCACCGTCGCGACGGTGCCCACCTCGGCGGCGGACGCCGCCTCTGACGCCGCCTCGGCCGAGGCTTCGGCCGGTGTGACGCCACCGCCCACCGCCCCGGACGTCGCGCCACCCGAGCGGGTCCGCGACGCGTTCGCGGGGCTGCAGGCCACGCTGGGCGACGCGTGCACGCCGGGCAACTGCGCCTACTTCCTCGGCCGCGTCTACGACGAGCTGCACCGGCTCGACCGGGCGATGAAGGCGGACCCCAAGGGAGCCGGTCACTTCGCCCGGCCGATCGAGCTGATCGCGCGACTCGACGCGGAACTCGCCGGTGACCGGTCCTTCGAGAACCTGAAGCGGCACCAGACCCTGCTGGTCGGCACCCGCGACCGGATCAACACCTGGATGCAGGGACACCCGGACGACTACCGCTGACCGCACCGCGCCTGAGCGCCTCATACGGGGACCGGCCCCGACCGGACCGGGCCGGATTACAGCGGGGCGGGGGACGGGACAACGCCGCCGGACAGGACCCGGCCAGGACCCGGACAGGGCCCTGACCTGCCGGGACGCGCACCTCTCCGTCCGGGACACCCGAGGCGTCTTCCGCCTGCTCCCACCCGGCACCCAGGATCGGGCCGAGCGGCCAGCCTCCGCCCCCGCCGCACCACCCGGTGCGACGCGGCGGCCGGTCGGCCGAACGATCCGGAACCCAGGAGGACCGCAGATGAAGCGAAGTCTGGTGCGCAAGGCGGCGACGGCGGTGGCGGGCCTGACCCTGCTGACCACGGTGGGCGTGACCGGGACGGCGGTGGCCGCCGAGAGCGGCGCCACGGGGACCCTCGCCTCCTGCGTCACCTCGACCCGTAACTGGGGCGGCAACATCGTCGCCGGCTACGGCTGCAGCGAGTACGGGCTGCCCAACGGCGAGGAGCAGGTCTTCGGCGTCGGCACGGACGGCGCCGTGTGGACCCGTTGGTCCCGGACCAACGGAACCCTCAGCTCGTGGACGTCCCTGGGCGGCCAGGCGCGGAGCACGGTGTACGTCGAGGGCTACGGCTGGGCGATCACGCTCAGCGTCATCGGCACGGACGGCAACTGGTGGTACAACAACCGCGCCGGCACCTCCAGCGGCGGCTGGAGCGGCTGGCACCGCTGAGCCCCCGCGCAGGGACCGTGCCGGTCATCGTCCTCGGCGAAGGACGGTGACCGGCACGGCCGCGTCGGCGTCCGGCGGCTCCACGTGGCGGCCGGTGGCCGGCTCCTCCGCCTGTGGGAGGAGGGGGAGATCCGGCGTGGCGGACGATTCCCGCGCGGGGAGGCGTCACCCGCACTGACCGGGGCATATGCATGACCTGCGGAGACACTGACTCCGGGTCCGCGTCCGGACCGGTCGGGTGTGTCTCGTGTCGTACGGGAGCTTTGATGCGCACTGTAGGGGTCGAAGAGGAGCTGCTGCTCGTCAGCGCCACGACGGGCGAGCCGCTGGCGGTGTCGTCGGCGGTGCTGGCGGCGGAGGCGGTCAGCGGGGACGGGGAGGCACAGGGTGCGTTCGAGAAGGAGCTGCACCAGGAGCAGCTCGAGTTCGCCACCCGGCCGGTGAGTGACATGCGTGAACTGCGGGAGGAGATCGTCCGCCTGCGCGGCGAGGCCGCGATCCATGCGAGCAAGGCGGGCGCCAGGGTCGCGGCCCTCGCGACCTCACCGTTGCCGGTGGAGCCGTCACGCAACCTCGGCCGCCGGTACCGGTGGATGGCCGAGCAGTTCGCGCTCACCACCCAGGAACAGCTCACCTGCGGTTGCCACGTCCACGTCTCGGTGAAGTCCGACGAGGAGGGTGTCGCGGTCCTGGACCGGATCCGGCCCTGGCTGTATCTGTTGAACGCGATCAGCGGCAACTCGCCGTTCTGGGACGGCAAGGACAGCGGTTACAGCAGTTACCGGAGCCGGGTGTGGAACCGGTGGCCGTCCGCCGGGCCGTACGAGCCGTTCGGCAGCGCGGAGGCGTACCACGAGCGGGTCGGCGACATGCTGGCGACCGGGGTCCTGCGGGACACGGGGATGGTCTACTTCGACGCCCGGCTCTCGCACAGCTACCCGACCGTGGAGATCCGCGTCGCCGACGTCTGCCTGGAGGCGGACACCACGGTGCTGGTGGCGACGCTGGCCCGGGGACTGGTCGAGACCGCCGCCCGCGCCTGGCGCGAGGGCGAGCCGCCGGCCCGGATCCCGACCGGACTGCTGCGGCTGGCGTCCTGGCGGGCCGCCCGCTCCGGCCTCCAGGGCCCGCTCCTCGACGCCCGCACCCTGCGCGAGACGCCCGCCGAAGCGGCCCTGGAGGCGCTGCTGGAGCACACCGACGCGGCCCTGCGCGACAGCGGCGACCGGGACAGCGCCCACCGTGCCCTGGCCCACCTCCTCGCCCACGGCGGCGGAGCCCAGCGCCAGCGCGAGATCCACCGCGGCGGATGCGATCTGGGCGAGATGGTCCAGGAGTGCGTGCGCATCACGACCGGTGACGCCAACTGAGCCCGTCGCGCCCGGCCCCCGGCCCGGCAGGCGCGGTTGTCGGGGCCGGCCCGACCTTGCGGTGGGGAGGACCTGGCGCCGCCGTCCGGCGGTGATCCGTAAAACCATGTGCATGGTCGGCCATGTCCGGGGCACATGAGTGTCGAGCGCATGGGGCCGCTCAACCACGGTCCTGCGGTTTCCCCCTCCGCAGGTCCGACGGGGTGGAGACCGGCCCGCACAGGTGGGTTGTGCGGGCCGGTCGCTCCTGTATACGGCCCGGCGCGGAGGCGGCCCGCGCGCCCGGTTTCCTCACCCGGCGGCCCGGCCCCTGACCCGGCGCCGGGGATGATTCTCGTTCTGCCGAGCAGGCGAGCTCTGTCACCAGCGGGAAGGCGAGCGTGCCGACGCCTCGGCCCCGGTAGTCGTCGGCCAGGGTGGGGTGGGGGCCGAAGCGGCAGTCGGTGGTCTCGGTGAGGCGGATGTCCGCGTCCCGAACCGGTCTGTCGCGCCGAGCGGCCGCCGGACTACCATGATCCGCTTCTGTCCTCCCAAGAGAGCGGTCTTGATGCGCCTTTCGCGTATATCCCGAAGAGTGGCGACGTTGTTGTCGGCGGTGGGGCTCCTGGTCTCCGGCCTCACGGCGACGGCCTCACCGGCCGCCGCGGCGGAACCGTGCCCCGCCGAACGCCTCTGCCTGTACTCCGGAACGGGCCTCGAGGGCCTCCAGTTCGTGGCCGGCAGCACCCAGACCTGCTTCTGGCTGGGCCGGTACGGCCTCGGCGAGGGCTCGGCCGGGATCAACTCGTACGTCAACAACCTGCCCGTCACCGCGCAGGTGTACCAGTTCGACACGACGGGCCTCAGCTCCGCCGACCACATCCTCCGCGGCAGCATCCGGTCCGGCGGAGCCAGCAGCAACACCGGTGCCTCGGACCCCACCTCGCCCTGGCACCGCCTGGACAAGGTGTGCACGGGCGGCGCGGACCCCCTGACGTCCCCCTCCTTCGCCTTCGGGGCGGAGTACGACGCCGATCCGTCGCGCTACGCGGACGTACCCGGCACGAAGCTCGAGTTCGACGCCGCGCAGGGGCAGGCGTCGTACCTGTGGACCCGCAACGTGTCGGTCGGCAACGTCGCGGCACTGGGCGACCACAAGAACATCGGTGTCACCACCGCGATCCGCTGCATGTACGCGGACGGGCGCGCGCTGCCCGCCGACAAGGAGGGCGGAGCGTACTGGGCGGCGAACCTCGTGCCGCCCGGTGAGACGGCCCTGGCGCCGTCCGTGCGGTGGACCTTCGTCGCGCCGACGACGGACCGCTACCGGTGCCGCGTCTCGGTGCTCGGCTACGCGACCTGGATCGGCGCGGGGAACTCGGTGGCCATGCAGGTCGATGCGGGCGCCGGGCTGTCCCGAGCCGTCTACGGCGACACGGCCGGGTGGACCCAGGCCGAGGCCGTGGAACCGCCCGCCCTCACGCCGGGCACCACGAAGAGCTTCCTGGATCACGTGTACACCCCGCGCGGGACGGACCGGATCGCCATCGTCATGGACGCCAACATGACGAGCTGCAACAACGACAAGGACGGCATCGCGCCCAACTACGGGATCGACAAGTGCGCGGGCGAGTCCGACCCGACCGCGCACCACACGGACGCCTCCACCTGGATCGAGGCACAGCCCGTCAGGGCTGACGGCTCGACCTGCGGCGTCCCGCTGAAGAGCGCCGTGGCGCGCTGGAACATCACCGAGCGCAAGCACCACCAGACCGCGACGAACGTCCTGTACCTCACCACCGCCCAACTCGGCGCGTGCGACCGGGTCCGCGCCACCCTGAAGGTGACGAACCACGCCGGCAACCGCCTGCAGGTGCACACCGGTTACGCCTCGCAGCGCATCGCCAAGACGCACGGCTCGGCCTTCACGTACTAGCCGTATCGATCCCGAGTGCCGTGACGCTCGGCACGTCGTGAACATGCTGGAGACCTCCGTGCGGTGAGCCCTGTCCAGGACCCAGGACCCGGGACCCGGGACCTCACCGCATCGGAGGTCTTCCCGTCCCACGGCGACGCCGAGGACGAGACCGTCAGGAGGCGTACCGGGTGACGTCCGTGACCCGGCATGTGATCTTTGTCGTCGCCTGGGACAGGCCCTGAGCCGTGACCTCCGACCGCTGTCCGGGAGCCACCACGTTCGACGTCGCCACTGCCTCGTCCAACCGCTTGTCGGACGCGTCGACGAATTCGACCTGCACGATGTAGTTGCTGGGCTTGCTCGATCGATTCGTGATCAGCAGCGTCGCGCTGGGCCACTTGGTCGTCGAGTCGACCTCGCACGCCGTGATGCGCACGTCCCCGCGGGCCCCGCTCTCGTCCTGCGGGCGTTCCCTTTCCGCTGTCGCCGTGGGCGGACGCGTCGGCGTGCGGTCCGGATCGTCGTCGCTTCCCGTGTTGGCGACCACGAGCACGATGATCAGGATGAGGATCAGCACGCTGAGGCCGAGGCAGGAAAGACGGGGGGCTGGGCCGGGGCCAGCGGGGCGGGAACGAGCCTCGCGTGAACCGCCCGTGTGGTTCCGGGAGTGTGGGGGCCGGTCATGGGGGCAGGCGGTCTCCCTGAGGTGGCGGCGGGAAGCACCGCCGTACCACTCGATCGGAACGAAGGAGCATCCGCATGACCGAGAACGCGTGGACTTACGGGGCGGCGTCCGGCTATCCGGTGGGCACGAACCTGGCCGGCTGGAGGGTCGAGGCGACCGACGGGCACATCGGCAAGGTCGACAAGCACTCCGAAGAGGTCGGCGACGCCTGTCTGGTCGTCGACACCGGCGTATGGATCTTCGGCAAGGAGGTTCTGCTGCCGGCGAGCACGGTGACCCGTGTCGACCTGGAGGAGCAGACGGTCCATGTCCGCCTGACCAAGGAACAGATCAAGGACGCGCCGGAGTTCCACTCCGACAAGCACCTCGCGGACCGGCAGTACCGGGAGGAGATCGCCGTGTACTACCGGACGGGCGGGCCGTTCGGAGGCGGCCCGAGCCCCGTCTGACCTCCGGTCGGCGCCCTCGCGGGATCGTCGGCACGCGGGCGGCCGGGCGGACCCGCGCACGGGCCCTCCTCTTCTGCGAGGGCGTGCGCCGGTCGGCCGGGGCCGCCTGGCACGATGGCGCCATGGTTATCGGCACGCCCTCCTCCCTCTCCGGTCCCGCCGGCGCCGCCGCGCACGCACGCGCCCTGCACGACCACCCCGACGCCCATGTGGACGCGCCCGCCGAGCTCGTCGCCCCGTACCCGCCCGGGTTCGGCCGCGCGGCCCGGCGGGAGGCGCTGCGGCCGGTGTACGAGGCGGTGGTGGCCGAGCTCGGCGAGCCCACCCTGTACGGTGGTTCGGCCGCCGGCCCCAGCGTGCGCTGGCACACCGGGCAGCACGTGGTGCTCCTGGCGGGCGGCCCACAGGGCGCCACGCTCTCGGTGCACACGGCGTCGGACCTGCACGGACGCGAGTACTCCGCCATGGAGTCGGCCGCGATCGCGTGGCGGCCCGAGCAGCCGCACGGCTTCGACACGCTCCCGTACCTGTGGCTGCTGCACCGAGGGCCGGAGCGCCCCTGGCCGGCCTTCCGCTGGGACGGTCACCACACGGCCGCGTCCTGGGAGCACCTGGAGTCCTCCCTCACCCTGCTCCTGGACTCGTGGATGGAGCAGTTGCCGCTGCAACTGCCCGGCGACTGGGCGTCCTTCGTCGTCGGGTGCTCGCGGGACTGGCCGCGGCGCCTGCGGGTCGGGTACAGCCAGGACCGCGGGGAGCTGTCGCTGATGGTGGATCACCGGACGACCGCCGAGGAGCCGGGGTTCGAGGAGACCATGCGGGAGCGGGGCTGGACGCTGCGCGAGGGCGGCTGGTGGCGGGCGCTGTTCGCGGACGAGGACCCCGCCGCGGCGAGTTCGGCGGCCCGGCTCCTGGTCGCCGACGTCCGCGGCCGCGGTTCGGTCTGCCCGGACGAGCTGGTGGCCTGGGAGCTGACGGTCAACGACCGCGGCCGGCTGTGGCTGCCGGGCATCGGCATGCCGGTGAACTGAGCCCGGTCGGCGCGCCCGCCCGGTCCGTCACGAAGCAAATCCGGCCCCCTACTCGGGGGGCCTCCGCCCGGGCGCTGCCGGCCCCCATGGGGCCCGGCGCCGGCGGAGCCCACTCGCCGCCCGCCGCGACCCCCGCACGCTCATGCTGCCGGCCGGCCGGCCCTCGCGCCTGAGCGATGCCGCCGACCGCCCACCTCGACACCGCGGCACCCCCAGGCAGGCGGCCCCGGGCCACGCCGTACCGCTCACCCCACGCCGTACCTCTCACCCCCGCCGTCCCCCTCACCCCCTGCCTCACGTCGGCGGGTCACCCGCCTGAGTGACGGGAAGCGTCCCTGGTGAGCGGCACGGGCTGGGCCTTAACCGCGCCCGTCGGGGCAGAAGCTCTCCGAGGACCGCACCGTGTGCGAGAGGAGGTGTCAGAGTCGGCGTGACGGATGCTCCGACTGATAATTGCCGTTTGACAACAATGGCCATGAGGCAACAAAGTATCCGGGTCGGACGTACGGGGAAGGACCAGGAATGCTCCGGTGGGCGGAGATCGCTCCGTGTGCTGGTCACCTTCACCGCGAGGCGACGGTGGCACGGGCGCCGCGAGGCGTCGTTCAGGCTGTCCGGCTGTCGGCGTCCAGGCCGTCGCCGTGTATCTGCGCCGCCGCGGTGGAGCAGAACGCCTCCAGTCCTTCCAGCAGCGCGACGCGCTTGGCGGCGGGCATACCCTCCAGCACCGTCTGCAGCTCCCTCTCCCGGCGGGCGCGCAGGTCGGCGAGGAAGGCGCGGCCGTGGCCGCTCAGGTGCAGGCGCACCTCGCGCCGGTCCTCCGCGCTCACCACGCGCTCCACGAAGCCGGCGGCCTGGAGGCGGTCGCACAAGCGGCTGGTGGACGGCGGCGTGGACGCGAGGCTCTCGGCGAGGGTGCGCAGGTTGATGCCGTCGTGGTGCTCCAGGATGTGCAGGGCACGAAGCTGGGAAGCGGAGGTGGGCGCGGTCGAGGCCCGGCCCCACACGACTTCCAGCAGCTCTACGGCCGTCGTGGTCACACGCGCGACCTCGTCGGGCTCGGGGCGGCGGAAGGCAGTCACGGTCACACTCTCGCAGGCACTGGGGTGCCTGTCAGCGTACTAGGCGCACGCACGGGCTTCGGATGCCCGTGGAGCCGACGTGTCCCGTTCGGGGCCGACCTCGTGATCGAGGTGCAAACTTCTGCGGAGAAGGATTGGTGTATTCCCCTTATGGACAGATTTGTGGCCGCTGAACGCGCTCTGCGGACAGCGGCTCCCCACGAGTTGCTCGATGCCGTCGGTGCCGTGCTGGTCGAGCAGTACGGCGCCGAGGACGTCGAGCTGTTCATGGCCGACTACGGCCTGACCGTGCTCCAGCCGGTGTCGGTGCTGCCGCACACCCTGGAGCCGGTGTCGGTGCACAACAGTCCGGCCGGCCGCGCCTTCGGCTCCCAGGAGCCGTATCGGGAGGAGATGGCGAACGGTCGCGCCCGGCTGCACCTGCCGGTCAGCGTGCGGGGCGACCGGCTCGGCGTGCTGTCCGTGACCTTCCCCGGCAGTGAAGCCGCCCGCGAGTGGGAGACCGAGCTCGCGGGCATCGCGAGTGTGCTGGGGCACGAGGTGGTGGTGGCCGAGCGCGACACCGACCTCTACCTCCAGGCGAGACGCAGGGACCGGCTCACACTGGCCGCCGAGATGCAGTGGCAACTGCTGCCCGGCCGTTCCTGCTCGCGCCCCGAGTACGACCTCGGGGCTCAGTTGGAACCGGCGTACGCCATCTTCGGAGACAACTTCGACTGGTCGGCCACCGCCGACCGCCTGATGCTCTACGTCACCAACGGCATGGGGGAGGGGATAGAGGCGGCCCTGCTGACGAACCTGGCCATCAACGCCCTGCGCAACGCGCGACGCGCGGGCATCTCCATCGCCGACCAGGCGGCGCTGGCCGACCAGGCCGTCTACGCCCACTACCAGGGCCGCTGCTATCTGTCGGTCCTCATGTTCGACTTCGATCTGGCGACGGGGCGGGCGAGCGTCGTGGACGCCGGTTCCCCTCAGCTCCTGCGGCTGCGCGACGGGGTGGTGGAGCGTGTCGACTTCGAGGCCCAGCTTCCCCTCGGCATGTTCGAGGAGACGGACTACGTCACGCAGGACTTCCAGGTCGAGCCGGGCGACCGGCTCGTCTTCGTCAGCGACGGCGTGCATGCGGTCGCCTCTCCCCGGGGAGAGGCGTACGGGGAGGTGGCCCTGGCCCGGGCCATCCAGTCCACCCGGCTGCTGCCCGCCGCCGAGGTGCCGCGCGCGATCCTGCGGGAGCTCACCGGGCACCGCGGCAGGCCCGTGGCGGACGACGACGCCCTGATCGTGTGCCTCGACTGGAGGGGGCGGCCCTCCGGTCACTGAGCGGCGCCGCGGGACCACGATCGCGTGTTGTTCTGCTCCGAGGCCCACGCTAATGTTGTCATGCGACAACAATTGCCTGATGGCTCGCCGAACGGTGCCCGCCGGGCCCACAGCAGGGAGACGATGCAAGTGGCGGAGCAGGACACGGCCCTCGAGGCGACGCGGGAGCTCGCCGGCTTTCTGGAGCGCCGACGGGAGCAGATCGCCCAGAGATGGGCCGATACTCCTCTGTTCCGTACGGTGTTCACCGTTTCGCGTGACGAGGCGGTGGAGGCGTGCAAGGTCGTCGTGGACGCGCTCGCCGACGTGGCCCGCAGCGGGCTGCCGGAGGACGTCCAGGCTCCCGGATTCGTCGCCGTGAGGGAGCAGCTCGGCAGAATGTCCGCCGCGCGGGCCAAGGCCGGGTACAGCCCGTCGGAGATCGCCGGTGAGGTCGCCGGCCTGCGCGAGCCGGTCGCCGCGCTCCTGCGGGCCGAGTTCGAGGATGCGGCCGACGAGCACGCGCACGCCCGTCAGCTCGCGCTGACCGTCCTCATCGGCACGCTCCGTCTGGTGGTCATGGAGACCACCATCAGCGCCGGCGACGAACTGATCGCCCGGCAGCGCCAGCAGCTCCTGGAGGTGGCCACGCCGGTCATCAGGCTCTGGGACGGCGTCGTCGCCGTGCCGTTGATCGGCACGCTGGACAGCGCCCGCAGCCAGGTCGTGATGGAGAGCCTGCTGGAGGCGATCGTGGAGCAGCGTGCCCACTACGCCATCCTCGATATCACCGGTGTCCCCACCGTCGACTCGCTGGTGGCCCAGCACCTGATGAAGACCGTCGCCGCGGCCCGCCTGATGGGCGCGGAGTGCATCGTCTCCGGGATCCGGCCCGCCATCGCGCAGACGATCGTCCAGCTCGGCATCGACCTCGGAACGATCACCACGCGGGCCGGCCTCGCCGACGCCCTGGCGTACGCGCTGAGCCGGCAGGGCATCGTCGTCTCGCCACGACCGGCCGCGGGAGCGAGCGCACGGTGACAGGGCGTTCCCTCACCCAGCAGGGGCCGGGGCCAGGGCCGGTGCCGGTCCTGGTCCTGGGAGACATCCTGCTCGTCACTCTGCAGGGAGACCTGCACGACAGCGCGGCCGAGCACCTGCAGCACGAGATCGCCCACCGCATCGCGACCAGCCCGGAGCCGGTCGGCGGCGTCGTGATCGACATCTCCGGAGTGGAGATCGTCGACTCCTTCCTCGGCCGCGTCCTCGCCGAGATCGCCGCGAGCGCCCGCCTGCTGGCCACGCGAACGGTGCTGGCCGGTATGCGCCCCTCGGTGGCCATCACCCTGGTCGAACTGGGCCTCACCATGCCCGGCCTGATCACCGCCCTGGACGTCGAAAGGGCACTGTCCCTGCTGGGCCGCGCGCCGTACACGGCCGCCCCGACTCACCCGGAAGAGGGTGCGTGATGCATGCCCCCCTCGTCTCGGCCACGCGCCTGCCCATCGGCTCCGACGCCGACCTGGCCTGGGTGCGCCAGGAAGTGCGGCAGGCCGCGACCGCCCTCGGGTTCGGACTGGTCCAGCAGACGAAGCTGGTGACGGCCGCCAGCGAGCTGGCCCGCAACACCCTCGTCCACGGCGGCGGTGGACACGTCGACATGACACCGCTGGAGGGGAAGGACAGACGAGGGCTGCGGCTGTCCTTCGTCGACGCGGGCCCCGGTATCCGCGACGTCGAACGGGCCATGACCGACGGCTACACCACCGGCAACGGTCTCGGCATGGGCCTCAGCGGCGCGAAGCGCCTGGTCTCGGAGTTCACCCTCGACAGCCGCCCCGGCCAGGGCACCACCGTCACCATCGCCGAGTGGACCTCCGGCGTGCCCACGCCTCGCAGGGGTGCGCCATGAGCAGGGTCTGGGACATCCCCGTCCAGGACAGCACCCGCGTCCGTGACGTCCGCGTGGCCGCCGAAGCCGCCTCCGCCCGGGTAGGTCTGGACCCCCATTCCACCGCGGTCGCCGCCCTGGTGGCCACCGAGCTCGCGACCAACCTCGTCAAGCACGCGAGCGGCGGCCGCATCATGATCAATCTCACCGGCCCGCCCGCCTCCGTCCCCGACGCCGTGCCCTGCGTCCAGATCACCTCCGTGGACCACGGGCCCGGCATCCGCGACGTCGCCGCGGCCCTGAAGGACGGCAGCACGACCGCCCGCGCCTCCCTCGGCGCGGGCCTCGGCACGTGCCTCCGCATCTCCACCGACTTCGACCTGCACAGCAGGCCCGGCCGGGGCACGGTCGCCGTGGCCCGCATCCGCCCGCAACGCCCGCGCCACGCCGCCGCGTCCCCCGCGAGACCGGGCTCTCCTCACCCGGGCGCGCGCACCGGCGGCATCAACACCTCCCTCGCCCACGCCGAACACTCCGGAGACGCCTACACCACGGTGCGCTCCGGTTCCCGCGTCACCCTGATGCTCGCGGACGGCCTCGGACACGGGTCCCCGGCGGCCGAGGCGTCGACCGCGGCGGTGGAAGCGCTGCACCACGTGTCGGAGCGGCCGCCGGCCGAGATCCTGCGGCACCTGCACGCCGTGCTGCGCTCCACCCGAGGCGCCGCCGTCGGCGTGGCACAGCTCGACGAGGACGCCGGCCGCTTGTCGTACGCCGGGGTCGGCAACATCGGCGCCCGACTGCGCGCCGATGTTGGCTGGGAGCACCTCGTCTCCCACCCGGGAATCGTCGGAGCGCACTTCCCCGCCACCGTCCCGGTGCGCGAGGTGACCTGGCGGCCGGACAGCCTCCTCATCCTGCACAGTGACGGCCTGCCCAGCCGCTGGGTGCCACCGGAGGATCCCGAGCTGCTCAGCCGCGACCCGGCCGTGGTGGCCGCGGTCGTCCTCCGGGACGCCGGCAGCGCCGCACGTCCCCTGCGTGACGACACCAGCGTGGCCGTCCTGGCCCCCGCCGCATCGGAGGGCAGCCCATGACCGCGACCACGCACACCTGGAAGGTGGCGTCCACCGCCGACGCCGCCCAGGCACGCGCCGTACTCGACCTGCTCCTCGCACGCGGCGGGGCACCGGCGCTCGAACGGGCCCGGTTCCTCACGTCCCTGACAGCTCGTCTGCGGGCCTGCCTCGACCGGGGCGGCGACTGGGAGCTCCAGCTCACCGTGCACCGGACCACCAGCGGGCAGGACGGCCGGATCGACATCCTGCTGCGTCCCACCGGTATCTCCGCGACCGGCCCCGACGACGCGCCCACCCTCACCTGCGCCCTGCCCTCCGACCCGGCAGAGGACGGCCTCCCCGCCGACCCCCCGCTGCCGGAGGCACTGCTGCGCGCCGACGAGACCACCGCGGTCGTCCTCGGCCTGCTCGACGAGCAGGAGAGCCTGCTCCGGCTGCACCGGGAAGAGCTGCACAAGACCAACCAGGGCGTGCTGGCCCTGCACGCCGATCTGGAAGCCGCCGCACTGGCGCAGCGCGAACTGCTGGAAGCCGAACGGATCGCACGGGACGAGGCGGAGCGGGCGCGACGCCTGCTGACCTTCCTCGGTGACGCCAGCGCCGCCGTCACGACCTCCCTCAGCCCCACCGCCGTCCTGCGGCGACTCGGCGAGTTGCTCGTCCCGGAGTACGCGGAGCACGTCGACGTCTGGATCTTCGACGAGGGCGACGAGGAGCCCGACACCGGACACCCCCGCCGGACCCGCGGACATTCGGCGGCCGCGGTGGCCGCGGCGCGCACCGGCCGCCCTCAGCATGCCGCCCCGCACCCCGGCGGCCTGCCGGGCACGGACGACCTGCCGCCCTCCGCGCTGTCCCCGCACCGGCCCCTCCTGGCCATCCCGCTCGTCGCACGCCGCATGCTCGGCGTGCTCAGCCTGACCGCCCCCGGCCCCCGCTTCGACGCGGACACCTGCGTGATGCTCGTCGAACTCGCCCGCCGCGTCGCCGTCGCCCTGGACAACGCCCGCCGCTACGAGCAGTACCGCGATACCGCCGAAGCCCTCCAGCGTGCCCAGCTCACCGAGCTGCCCACCACCTCCGGCCTGCTCCTGGCCGCCCGCTACCTGCCGGCCACCCAGGGCCTGAACATCGGCGGCGACTGGTACGACGCCTTCCACCTGCCCGACGGCAGCCTGATCACCGTCATAGGAGACGTCACCGGCCACGGGATGCACGCCGCCGTCGTCATGGGGCAGCTTCGCACCGCTCTCCGGGCCTACGCCGTCGAGGACAGCAGCCCCGCCGAGATCCTCACCAAGCTGCACCGCATGCTCGGGCACCTGCAACCCGAGCTGTACGCCACCGCCATGATCGCCCGCTTCCAGCCCGGCGAACCGGACGTCGTCTGGGCGTCCGCCGGCCACCCGC
Organism: Streptomyces sp. NPDC006339; assembly: GCF_040612775.1. NCBI lineage: Bacteria > Bacillati > Actinomycetota > Actinomycetes > Kitasatosporales > Streptomycetaceae > Streptomyces > Streptomyces sp. NPDC006339. The sequence goes on along the minus strand of NZ_JBEXQW010000013.1, from coordinate 87,638 downwards.
CCGCCGTGGTCCGGACCGCCCACGGCGCCGTACACGTCCTGGACGCCAAGCCCGGCGTCATGCTGGGCCTCCCGGTGCCCTTCACCTACGACAACCACACCACCACGCTGCCCGCCGGATCCTCCCTGGTGCTCTACACCGACGGCCTGGTCGAACGCCGCGCGCGCGGCATCGACCCGGGCATCGCCCACCTCAGCCAGGTCATGGCCGCGTTCGACACCACGGACCTCGACCACGACCTGGACGCCGCGGCCGACGCCCTCCTGGAACGGCTGCTCCACGACTCCGAACGGGACGACGACGTCTGCGTCCTCCTCTGCCACACGCCCGCCCCCTCGGGACCACCGGTCCGGCCGGGCGGCCCCACCCTCCCCTGGGAGCGGTCCGCGTGGCGCACGCCCTCGCGCGGTAGCGTGGAAGCCATAAGGCGAGAGGGTGTGCGTAGTGAAAACCTTTGACCTTCTTCCGTCCGCCGAGGCCCGACTGCGCGCCGCCGCGCCCCACGAGCTGCTCGCCACCGCCCGCAGCATCCTGACCGAGCAGGCGGGGGCCCACGAGGTGACCCTCCTCCTCGCCGACTACGGCCTGGCCGTCCTCCAACCGGTCAGCCACCTGCCCCACACCGCGGCACCCGTCTCGGCCCACGACGGCCCGGCGGGCAGCGCCTTCGTCCAGCAGAGCCCCGTCGTCGAAGTCCTCCGCGACCCGGCCGGCCACGTGGTGCACCTGCCCATCACGGTGCGCGGTGACCGCCTCGGTGTCCTCACCATCCGGCTGCCCGCCCACACCGCCGACCCCGACACCGTACTGAAGCTCGGCTCCTTCGCCACCGCACTCGGCCACGAGATCCTCACCGCCGACCGCGACACCGACCTCTACCTGCAGGCCCGCCGTACCCGGCGGCTCACCCTCGCCGCCGAGATGCAATGGCAACTCCTCCCCGGCCGCGGCTGCGTCCGCGAGGAGTACGTCATCGGAGCGCACCTCGAACCCGCCTACTCCGTCGGCGGCGACAACTTCGACTGGTCGACCAGCGCCGACCATCTCGTCCTCACCGTCACCGACGGCATGGGCCAGGGCATCGAGGCGTCCCTGCTGACCGGCCTCACGGTCGGTGCCCTGCGCAACGCCCGCCGCGCCGGCATCGGCCTGGCCGACCAGGCGTCGCTCGCCGACCAGGCCGTCTACGCCCAGTACCGGGGCAAGGTCCACGCCTCCACGCTCCTGTTGCGGTTCGACCTGGCCACCGGCGCCGTGAGCGCCGTGGACGCCGGCTCGCCCCAGCTCTTCCACCAGCGCGACGGCCGCACCGCGCGCATCGAACTGGAGGCGCAACTGCCGCTCGGCATGTTCGAGGAGACTCCCTACGCGGAACAGACGTTCCAGGTCGAGCCGGGCGATCGCCTCATCGTGGTCAGCACCGGTGTGCACGGCACCCGCTCCGCCACCGGCGACCTCTTCGGCGAGCGCGTCCTGCGTCAGATCCTCGGCGCCACCCGGCCCGTGCCTCCCCATGAGACCGCCCGCGCCGTCGTCTCGGGGCTGATCGAGCACTACGGCAGCAGCGACCTGATGTCCGACGCGGCGGTGGTCTGCCTCGACTGGAACGGCCGGTCCGGCTGACCCGACGCCGTCCAGGGCGCCGCCGTCAAGGGCGCCCCTTGTCCCGGCCCTCGCTCGGGTCCCCGCCCCGCCCCACGCCGTCCTGAGCGGCCAGGAACGCGCGCAGGCCCCGGCTCAGCGCCTCCCGCTCGGCCGACTCCATGGCCGCCACCACCTCGGCGAGCTCCCGCGACCTGTGCGAGGCGACCTCCTCCAGCACCTGACGGCCGTACGCCGTGAGGTTCAGTTGAAGCTCCCGGCGCCTGTGGGGGGAGAGCACGCGCTCCAGAAGTCCCGCGGCCGCCAGCCGGTCGCACAGCCGGCTGGCGGTCGGCAGAGCTATGTCCATGCCCTCGGCCAGAGCGGTGAGATTCAGCCCCGGCTCCGACCGCAGGATCCGCAGGGCCCGCAACTGGTGCTGCGACAGTCGCAGAGCCGCTCGCTGACTCGCCGTGGACCACAGGTGCGTCAGCCCGTCCACGGCATCGGCGATCTCCAGCGCGAGGGACAACGGATCGTCCGGTCCCCTCGCCTGGTCGTCCCCGGAGCCGCTGAGACGAGTCACGAACCCATCGCTTTCAGCAATCGCCTGCACAAACGGGATAGCACCCTCATTCAAACGCGGTACCCGATGAGTCGCCGGGCACGCACGGCCAGTCGAGCCATCGTAGGAACTCGGGGCGATCACCGCAGCGCATTACCGACACGACGCGACCGACACGGCGAAACGGGGCAGAGCCTCTCCACCTCGCTCGACCAGAGATCGGCCTCGTCAGAGCCGGTGGCCCACGGGATCTCCCCCCGGATCGTCGGCCAGCGTGATCGTCGTGCTGATGCGCTTGCCCACCGGCTCGCGGTGGATGGCGAAGCTCTGGCAGACAGCCATGACGATCTCCAGCCCGTGCCGCCCGATCCGGTTCGGATCGGGCGCGAGGATCACCGGCGGCGTCGGATTGCTGTCCCACACGGTCACCTCGACCGCGCCGCCTTGGACCTCCAGATTCAGCAGGCACGGGCCGGGCGCGTACTTGCGGGCGTTGGTCACCAGCTCGCTGACCACAAGCTGGACGACGCTCATGGCGCGCCCTGACACCGGCAGCCCGTGCACGGCCTGCACATCGGTGAGGAAATCACGGGCCAGATCGCGGGCGACGGCGATGCCGCCGCCGTCCTCCAACGCCGCTGTCACCGATACGACACTCTCGCACAGCGAGAGTCCGCTCTCGCCACCTGCTGTCTGTTCCATCCGGCCCGCCCCGCACCCGTGTCCCTACCTCTTCAGCCCCGCCTACCCCCGATCGCGGGAGTCAGACACTGGCGGACCGGACGTGCCTCGGGCAAGAGCCGGCCGCGAGCCCGTCGGGCGCCGGGACCGGTCCGGGCGGCCTCACCCGGGCCGGCCGAACCACCGCGGCGCCACGACGGACCTCGACACGATCAGTCGTCCAGCTCCTTGCCGAAGTCCTTCGCGCACGCGTCCCGCTCCGCCTGGGTCTGGGCGCGCTCGACACAGTCGTCGAAGTTCTTGAACTCGTCCGAACCGAGGACCGAGGCGCCGAGGGCGAGGATCGCGGCCGAGGCGAGCAGGCCCAGTCCACCGAGAATCGCCCCGGTGAGGGACATCCCGTTGCGCCCGCCGTCGCCGCGACGAGCCTTGCGTACGCCGATGATGCCGAGGATCAGGGCGAGGAGGCCGAGCACGATGCCACCGAAGACGGTCCAGAAGAGGAGGACCGCCAGGATGCCGAGGACGAGCGCGGCGATCGCCAGACCGCTGCTCGGCTTCCCGCCCGTGGCCGGGGCGGTGTGCGCGGAGCCGGTGGGCACGGAGCCGGTGTGCGCGGCGCCGGTCTGCGCGGAGTCGTTCGGCCTCGTGGGGTGGTCGGGGAAGGACATGCCGTCACACTCATCTCTGTTGCCGTTCCAGCGAGTTGTCCCCGCCCGTGTGCCCGCGAGTCGGCGATGAATGCGTTCACCTCACCTCAGCGGCACCAGTGCGTGGATGGTCTTGCCCCCGGGCGCGGGCGTGATGGTGACCTCCTGGCTGAGGCGCCGGACGAGGACCAAGCCGAGCCGGCCGGGACGCGGGATTCTCGCGCCGGAGTCGGCACCGGCCTCGGTGGGCCAGGCCCGATTGCGGTCCGTGACCGCGATCCACAGGCCCTCGTCGGCGAGGGACAGTCTGAAGGCGCGTACGCCGCCGCCGTGCCGGACCGCGTTGGTGACCAGTTCCGTGGCGACCAGAAGCGCGTCGGCGAGGACCAGGTCCTCGTTCATCGTCGTCCGCTCGCGACGAAAACGCTCGTCAAGGGCCCTGCGCACCTCCTCGCGCGCTGCCGCCGCCGTCACCTCACGCCTCTGCTCCCGGTTCCCCTTCCGGTTCTCCTCCCGGATGGTGGTCGTTTCATCCGTCTTCATAGGTGAACCTCCGGATCGGCTGTACCTGGTCGTATTCATCACGTTTGCCCGCTGGGATCGGTTACACACCGTATTGTCTGCACGGCCGGGTCCTCCGTTGTGATGAAGTCCGCGCAGGCGTCCTGTCCCTTCTCCCGCCGCACCGGCGGCGGAAACGCCCTGCGGCGTGCGGCGGTGTCCTGCGGCGTACGGCGACACAGATCCCCGTGACCGGGAAGCGGTGGCCGGACCGCGGCTTTCCGCTCTCACTCCGACGGGGTAGGCTGCCTCGTATTTGTCGTACGGCAAGTAAATGCCGAACGAGGGGGGCGGCCTGTCCAGGCCGTGGCGGTGTCCGGCTCACCGGCGGGGCTCCTGGCAGCGTTCAACGAGGAATGGTCATGGTTGAGACGACGGTCGACAACGCGCGTGCTCCCCGGACACGCGCGCGCGGTGCGGGCAAGGTGGGCGAGCCGGAGCTGCGGCAGTTGCTGGCCGGGCTGACGGCGGTACGCGACGGTGACTTCGGCACCCGCCTGCCGGACGACGCGGACGGCCTGCTCGGCGAGATCGCCACGGTCTTCAACGGCATGGTCGACCAGCTCGCCCTCTTCACCTCCGAGGTGACCCGCGTCGCCCGTGAGGTCGGCACGGAAGGCACCCTGGGCGGACAGGCCGTGGTGCCCGGCGTCTCCGGCACCTGGGCCGATCTGACCGACTCGGTGAACGCCATGGCGGGCAACCTCACCACGCAGGTCCGCGACATTGCCCAGGTCGCCACCGCGGTCGCCAGGGGAGACCTGTCGCAGAAGATCGACGTGGACGCCCGCGGCGAGATCCTGGAGCTGAAGAAGACCATCAACACGATGGTCGACCAGCTCTCCGCGTTCGCCGACGAGGTCACCCGCGTCGCCCGCGAAGTGGGTACCGAGGGCAATCTCGGCGGCCAGGCCGATGTGAAGGGCGTCTCGGGCACCTGGCGGGACCTGACCGACTCGGTCAACTTCATGGCCGGGAATCTGACCGCCCAGGTCCGCAACATCGCGCAGGTCACCACGGCGGTGGCGCAGGGAGACCTGTCGCAGAAGATCACGGTGACCGCGCGGGGCGAGATCCTGGAGCTGAAGGAGACCATCAACACGATGGTCGACCAGCTCTCGTCGTTCGCCGACGAGGTGACCCGTATGGCCCGCGAGGTCGGCACCGAGGGCATCCTCGGCGGCCAGGCCGATGTGAAGGGTGTCTCGGGCACCTGGCGGGACCTGACCGACTCCGTGAACTTCATGGCCGGGAATCTGACCGCCCAGGTCCGCTCCATCGCGCAGGTCGCCACGGCGGTGGCGCAGGGAGACCTGTCGCAGAAGATCACGGTGACCGCGCGGGGCGAGATCCTGGAGCTGAAGGAGACCATCAACACGATGGTCGACCAGCTCTCCGCGTTCGCCGACGAGGTTACCCGGGTCGCTCGCGAGGTCGGCACCGAAGGCAATCTCGGCGGCCAGGCCACCGTACGAGGCGCCTCCGGCACGTGGAAGGACCTCACCGACAACGTCAACGTGATGGCGTCCAACCTGACCGGGCAGGTGCGCTCCATCGCCCAGGTCGCCACGGCGGTGGCGCGCGGCGACCTGTCACGGAAGATCACGGTCGAGGCCAAGGGCGAGGTCGCGGCACTCGCCGCCGTGATCAACACCATGGTGGACACCCTCTCCGCGTTCGCGGACGAGGTGACCCGCGTGGCCCGAGAGGTCGGCACGGAGGGCCGCCTCGGCGGCCAGGCGCGCGTGCCCAACGTGGCCGGCACCTGGAAGGACCTCACCGACAACGTCAACTCCATGGCGAACAACCTGACCGGTCAGGTCCGCAACATCGCCCTCGTCACCACCGCCGTCGCCAACGGCGACCTCTCGAAGAAGATCGACGTCGACGCCCGGGGCGAGATCCTGGAGCTGAAGACCACCATCAACACGATGGTGGACCAGCTCTCCTCGTTCGCCGCCGAGGTCACGCGCGTGGCCCGGGAGGTCGGCAGCGAGGGCCGGCTCGGCGGCCAGGCCGAGGTCGAGGGCGTCTCCGGCACCTGGAAGCGCCTGACCGAGAACGTCAACGAGCTGGCCGGCAACCTGACCCGCCAGGTCCGTGCCATCGCGGAGGTCGCGAGCGCGGTCGCCGAGGGCGACCTGACCCGCTCGATCACCGTCGACGCCTCCGGGGAGGTGGCCGAGCTCAAGGACAACATCAACGCGATGGTCGGATCCCTGCGGGAGACGACCCGGGCCAACGAGGAACAGGACTGGCTCAAGTCCAGCCTCGCCCTGATCTCCGGCCTCATGCAGGGCCACCGTGATCTGGCCGTCGTCGCCGACCTCGTCATGGACCGGCTCACCCCGCTCGTGTCGGCCCAGTACGGGGCGTTCTACCTGGCCGAAGAGGCTCCCGACGGCACGGAACTGCGACTCATCGGCTCCTACGGCCGCCCCACCGACATCGCGGGCCATGACCGCTTCAAGCTGGGGGAGTCCCTGGTCGGCCAGGCCGCCCGCAGCCGCCGCACCATCGCCGTCGACGGAGTCCCCGCCGACTACATCGGCATCTCCTGCGGGCTCGGCCGCATCGAGCCCGGCAGCCTGATCGTGCTGCCCATCGTGGTGGACGACCAGGTCCTCGGCGTCATCGAGCTGGGCTCCTTCACCGCCTTCACGCCCATCCACCGCGACTTCCTCGAACAGCTCATGGAGACGGTCGGGGTCAACGTCAACACCATCGTGGCCAACGCCCGCACCGACGAACTGCTCGACGAGTCCCAGCGGCTCGCCCTCGAACTCCAGGCACGCTCCGAGGAACTGCAGGTCCAGAAGCAGGAACTGCAGCGCTCCAACGCCGAGCTGGAGGAGAAGGCGGCGCTGCTGGCCGCCCAGAACAGCGACATCGAGGGCAAGAACCTGGAGATCGAGCAGGCCCGCCAGGAACTCGAGGACCGCGCCCAGCAGCTCTCGCTGGCCTCGAAGTACAAGTCCGAGTTCCTCGCCAACATGAGCCACGAACTCCGCACCCCGCTCAACAGCCTCCTGATCCTCGCCCAGTTGCTCGCCCAGAACCCGACCCGCAACCTCACCGCCAAGCAGGTCGAGTACGCGGGCATCATCCACTCGGCGGGATCCGACCTGCTGCAGTTGATCAACGACATCCTCGACCTGTCCAAGGTCGAGGCCGGCAAGATGGACATCAACCCCGAGCGCGTCGCCCTGCGGCAGCTCCTGGACTACGTCGAAGCCACCTTCCGGCCCATGACGACCCAGAAGAGCCTCGACTTCACGATCACCACCGCCCCGGGCGTCCCGACGGACCTCGTCACCGACGACTCCCGGCTGCGCCAGGTCCTGCGGAACCTGATCTCCAACGCGGTCAAGTTCACCGAAGAGGGCAGCGTGGAGCTGCGGATCGAACGAGCCGCCGAAGCGACCCTGCCGGCCTCCGTCCACCGCGACGGCGGCCCCGTACTGGCGTTCCGCGTCAAGGACACCGGCATCGGCATCGCCGAACAGCACCTGGAGGCCATCTTCGGCGCCTTCCAGCAGGCGGACGGCACCACCAGCCGCAAATACGGCGGTACGGGCCTCGGCCTCTCCATCAGCCGCGAGATCGCGCACCTGCTCGGCGGCGCGCTGACCGCGGAGAGCACCCCCGGCCAGGGCAGCACCTTCACCCTCTACCTCCCCTGCACCCGGCCCGGCTTCCAGCGGGAGACCGACCGGACCACGGCCGCCGACACCGGCATCGTCGGCTCCGGGACGGCGGGCTCCGGAGCGGCGGAGGAGTCGTCCGGCAGCCGCAGGCCCGGCCGTACGGAGATCGAGCCGCGCAAGCCCCGCAGACTGCTCGTGATCGAGGAGCGCCCACGCGGACTGCTCTCCCTCGTCGCCGAAAGCGCCGTCGCCGAGCTCGCCGGCGGCCACGACCGCGACACCATCGAACTCGTGGCCGCGGTCGGACCCGAGGAGGCCGCCGGCGCCCTGGCGACCGCACCCGTCCACTGTGTCGTACTCGAACTCGACCGGCCGGACAGCGACGCCATGCACTTCCTCGACGCGATGGACGGCGACGCCGCGCTGCGCACCGTCCCCGTCCTCGCGCACAACAACCGGCGTCTCGACCCGGCCTTCGAGGCGACCATGCAGGAGCGGGCCCGCAAGCGGCCCCTCGAACTGCTCTCCAGCCTGGACGAACTGCGCGAACGGATCGCCCTGTACCTCTCCGCCGAACAGCCGGGCGACGTCGTGCCCCTGGTCCGCATGGAGGAAAGCGGCCCGCAGACCTCGCCGAGCGTGGACGCGTCCCTGCACGGCCGGACCGTCCTCGTCGTCGACGACGACGCGCGCAACCTGTTCGCGCTCAGCGGGATCCTCGAGATGCACGGCATCCAGGTCCTCCACGCGGAGAACGGCCGCCAGGGCATCGAGACACTGGCCGCCCACCCGGAGATCGACCTGATCCTCATGGACGTGATGATGCCGGAGATGGACGGCTACACCGCCACCGCCGAGATCCGGCGGATGCCCGAACACGCCGACCTGCCCATCATCACCGTCACGGCCAAGGCCATGCCGGGGGACCGCGAGAAGAGCCTCGCCTCGGGTGCCAGCGACTACGTCACCAAGCCCGTCGACGCCAATGACCTCATCGCCTGTGTCCGTCGCTGGCTGGACCCGCAGCAGGACGCGCGGGTGAGGGCATGACCGACCTGGAGACGTCCAAGGGCCAAGAGCCGGCCTGGCGGACGAAGCAGGGCCCCGGCGACGTCGAACCCGCCCCCGGAGCGGACCGCACGGCGGCCCGGCCCGACGCCGCCACGACGGCCGTGGCCACGCAGGCCGAGGCATCGCCGGCCGGGCAGCGCGAGTCCACGGTCGGCCGCCTCGCGGCCACCGTGGAACGACTGCGCGCGGAAGTACGCGCGGCCCACGCCGCCGCCGAGGGCCGCGCCCTGATCGAGCTCGCCAAGGGAGTGATGATCGAGCGGCTCGGGTGCGGCCCGGCGCACGCCGCGCGCCAGTTGACCGAACTGGCACGGCAGGCCGGTGTGTCCTCGCTCGAACTGGCCGCCGACATCGTCAACCAGGCCGCTCGCGACCAGGTCGCCTCCGTGGCGGAGGACTTCGTCCGGCACGCGACCGGACAGGAGAGCGAGCCGGCACCCTCCGTCGCCGTGCGCCTGCGCACCGCCGAGAGCGCCGCGCTCGCCGCGAGCGACACCCAGGCCGTCGCCGAATCCCTCCTGGAACACGCCCTCGCCCCGCTCGGAGCGACCGCCGTCGCCATCTGGGCGGCGGGCCTGGACGCCTCCCTCACCCTGTGCGGCCACGCCGGATTCGGCGACGACGAGGCGAACCGCTGGCGGTACGTCCCGCCGGGCGTCGCGACCGTCGCCCGGCAGGCCCTCGACGAGCGGCGCATCGTCCGGATCGAGGCCCTCTCCGCGATGGGCCTGCCCACGATCGGCCGCGCCCAGTCCCTGGGCGGCGGCCGCGTAGCCGTGCCCGCCGGGACCGGAGGCCGTATCCACGGAGTCCTGGAGATCTGCTGGCCCGAGGCGCTCACACCGCACCCCCCGGCGATCACCCGGCAGATCGAAGCTCTCGCCGAACTGAGCGCGCACACGCTCGAGAACCTGCCCTACGCCGGGCTCCTGACGGGCCCCCGCGATTCGGCCGACGTATCGGAACTCATCGACCTCGCCGACGGCCTGTACGACCCCGCCCTGGTCCTCACACCGCAGCTCGACGGCGAGGGCCGGCTCGCGGACTTCCGCATCCGTCACGCCAACAGCCGTTTCCTCGACCCCGCCGGGCGCCCCCGAAGCGCCGTCCACGGCGCTCTGCTCCTGGAGGCGTACCCGACGGCCGCCGGGGACAGCGAACTCTTCGAGAAGATCGAACGCGTCTACGCCACCGGAGAGCCCTTCCGCGCCCAGCGCATGACGCTCACCGCCCTGGTGGACCAGGTGCCGCTGGCCACCGTCGCCGACCTCAGCATCAGCCGGCACGCCGACAGCGTCCTGCTCATCTGGCGCATCGAGGACGAGACGGCACGGCTGGCCAGCCTCCTCCAGCACGCCCAGCGCCTGGGGCGCATCGGCGGCTTCGAAGAGAACTTCGTCACCGGCGACATCACCTGGAACGGGCAGCTCTTCGCCCTCTACGGGCGGGCGATCACCGACAGCCCCGTGTCCCTCCAGGACCTGGCCGAGTACGCGCACGCCGACGACGCCGTGGCCATCGGCCGCTTCCTCCGGGCGGTGCTGCACCACCGCCGCGCCACCTCGACGGCCTTCCGCCTGCAGCGGCCCGACGGGGTCACCCGTCACATCCGGGTCATCGCCGAGCCGGTCCTCGACGCCGACGACCGGCTCCTCGCCGTGCGCGGCGCCTACCAGGACATCTCCTCCCAGCACTGGACCGAGGTCGCCCTCGCCGCCACCCGCGACCAGCTCGCCCAGACCGAGCAGGAGTCGGCGGAACGCAACCGGCTGGCGCTCCAGCTCCAGCACGCCATCATGCCCCCGACCCGCGCCCCTCTCGACGCCCCGGGCCTGGACGTCGCCGTGCGCTACCGCCCCGCCGAGGCGGAGTCCCTCGTCGGCGGCGACTGGTACGACACCGTCGTCCTGCCGTCCAAGCGCGTCCTGCTGTGCGTCGGCGACGTCGCCGGCCACGGCATAGAGGCGGCGACCGGCATGGTCGTCCTGCGCAACGCCATGCGCGGCCTCGCCGTCACCGGCGCCGGCCCCGGCCAGTTGCTGTCCTGGCTCAACATCGTGGCGCACCACCTCAGCGAACAGGTCACCGCGACCGCCGTGTGCGGCGTGTACGACCCCGACACCCGCGTCCTGCGCTGGGCCCGGGCGGGCCACCTGCCCCCGGTCCTGGTCCGCGGCGCGGAAGCCGGCACCCTCCCGCTGCTCAAAGGGCTCCTCCTGGGCGCCCTTCCCGAGGCGGAGTTCGAGGAGGGCGAGGTGCAGCTCGAACTGGGTGACACCCTCCTGATGTACACCGACGGCCTCGTGGAACGCCGGGACACAGCGGTCCAGGACTCCCTGTCCCAGCTCCTCACCGCGGCCAAGGACCCGGCCCCCTCACTGGAACGCCGGCTCGACAGGCTGCTGCTGCACAGCAAGTCGGACACCGACGACGACACCTGCCTCATCGGCATCAAGGTCTCGTGAACGGGGGAGGCGGCGCAGGGAACGCTTCGTGCGCCGCGGGCCCCGGACGTGGACGCGGATGTGGACGCGGATATGGAGAGTTCCGCACGCGGGTGTGATCCCGGGCGGAACCTCCAGGCGGCCGCTGCGGGGCTATTCCCGCGTGCTCTCCTGGCTCACGGGCGGCCGAACCTGAGCCGCCACGGCGGAATCCATCTTCCGTACGGCGGCGAGCGCTTCGTCGAGGTCCGCGTGGAGCGGGGTCGTCACCGTGAGCCCCGTGATCTCGAGGAGGCGGCGCACAGCGGGCATCGGCGCCACCAGGTGCAGGTCCCCGCCCCTCTCCCGGGCTTCTCGGGCTCCCTTGATCACCACGTTGAGACCCGAGGAATCCATGAAGGTCAGAGCCGAGAGATCCAGCACGAGATGACGGCGCCCGTGCAGGAACTGATTGGCGATGTGGTGGTGCACGAACGTGGCCGTCTCGACGTCCATCTCACCGCCGACGGTCAGAATGGCCGTGACGGCGTCCCACACCTCGACCTCTATGTCCAGGTTCTCTTCTCGAACGGTCATGGTGCCTGCTTTCTGTGAATGTGCGCGGTCCGAACCGAGCACCGGATCACCGACTGGCAGCGCGGCCCCGAGGCAGCACAGCGGACGCCTCCCAGCGACGCCCCTCACGGGGCCCGCCTCGTCGACGCGACCCGCGAGTGATCGACCCCCACACTGCCTCAGTATCTTGTCATCCGACAAATATCAGCCGGGCGCCGGGCGCCGGGCTCCGTCGGCCCTGAGGCGCTGAAGGGCGGCTCACGCTCGCCGGCTCAGGCGAGGTGCTTGCCGAAGAACTCGACCAGCTTGGCGACGGCAGGCGTCACGTACGGGTCGCGGTCGTACAGATCGACGTGGGTGGCGCCGTCGACGAGGAACAGCTCGGCGTTGCCGGGGCTGTCGGTGACGGCCTTCTCCGAGAACCCGCGGGTCACCGCCTCGGTGCCGGCGATCATGAGCAGCGGGCGAGGCGCGATCTTGGCGACGTCGGCGAAGGAATCGAACTGGTCGAGGAGATCCGCGCTGCGCACGACCACGTCTCCCGTGGAGCGCGGGTGCCTGCCGCGGGGCGTCTTGTAGTAGTCGATGAACTCGGCGACCGGGGCGGGCGTCTCGGCATCGGCCTTCTCCGGCAGCACGGCAAACGTCGCCGCGGGCTCGCCGGCGGCCTCGGCGCTGCGCAGGTTCCCGGAGTTCGCCACCATCTGCTGCCAGCCCTCGGGGTCGGCGCCGCGGAAGAAACTGGGAACGTCGGTTCCGGAGACGCCTGCCACGGCCTTCATGCGGTGGTCCGTCTGGGCGGCGTAGGGCGCGTAGGCGCCCGAGCCGCACACGCCCATCACGCCGATGCGGTCCGGATCGATCTCGGGTCGCGTGGTGAGGTAGGAGACCGCCGCGCGGAAGTCCTCGGCGCGCTGGAAGGGGTCCTCCAGGCCGCGGGGCATGCCCTCGGACTCGCCCTGGAAGGCGGCGTCGAAGGTCAGGACGGCGAACCCTTCCTCGACCAGGCGCGAGGCGTACACCGCCGGTGACTGCTCCTTGACCCCGGTCGTCTGGTGGCCGATGACGATGGCGGCGAGCGGGCCGTCGCCGTTCTCGGGAAGGTAGAGGTGGCCGGCGAGCTGCAGGCCGTTGGTCGGGAATCGGACGTCGGTCCTCATTTTCTGCTCCTGAGGGATCACTGGCGGCCGGCGATCTGCGGGCCTGTATCCACTGTCCAGCCGACGGCGGTGCCCAGGAAGGACGAGATCCTTCCTGGGAAGGATCTCTCCCAGGCAGAGCTTTTCCCCCGGTGCCATGCTGGAGGAATGGCTGATTCCGCGCACCTTCGTGAGCTCGGTGCATTCCTCAGGCATCGCCGTGGTGAGCTCACACCGGCGCAGGTCGGGCTTCCCGAGCGCACGCACACCCAGCGCCGTGTGCGGGGGCTGCGCCGTGAGGAAGTGGCTGAGCTCGCCGCGATCAGTACCGACTACTACGTACGCATCGAGCAGGGCCGACTGGCACCCTCGCCACCGGTGCTCGAGTCCCTGGCGCGGGAGCTGCGGCTGGACGGCGACCAGCGGACGTACGTGGAAGGACTGGTCGACCAGGCCGCGCGGGCCGGCCACCGCAAGACGCCGCGTCGGCCCCCTCGCCCCAAAGTGCACCCGCACCTGACCCGGCTGCTCGGCCAGCTCACCAGTACACCCGCCATCGTTTTCGGTCCACGCCTCGACATCCTCGCGTGGAACCCACTGGCAGCGGAGCTGCTGTGCGACTTCGCGGCTGTGCCCGAGTCCGAGCGCAACTACGTCCGCATGGTCTTCACCGACCCGGTGATGCGCGAAATCTATCCGGAATGGGAAGACGTGGCCCGCACATGTGTCGAAGTCCTGCGGATGGAAGCCGGAACGAATCCGACCGATCCAGCCCTCACAGCTCTTGTGGGCGAGCTGGCCGTGGCCGATCAGCAATTCCGGGTCTGGTGGGCCGAACACCGCGTCGCGCACCAGGACTTCGGCAGCAAACGCATCACCCACTCCCTCGCAGGCGAACTCACCCTCGACTGGGACACCTTCCGCTACGCCGGCGCACCAGAACAGCAACTCGTGCTCTGGTCGGCCGAACCCGGCACCTCAGACGCGGAACGCCTGGCCGACCTGGCCCACGGCACGGCCCGGAGTCCGCAACCTTCGTGAGCACCACGGCGACCGATCTCTTCGAGGAGCAGCGGACCGTCACTCAGCGCTCGCGGATCCTTGTGACCTCTTCGAGATCATCGCGGGCATACTCCATCCGGATGACCGTCGTGCGCCCTGCCCGTCAGCGCCGCAGCAGGGCGCAGACGAAGTCCTCCTGCACGGCGCGCACCTTCGCCAGCAGGTCCGGCTTCAGGGACTTGTTGATCTGGGTGTTGATCGAGAAGGTGAGGGAGCGTCGGCCGTCCGCCGTGGCGGCGGCGAGTTGGGTGTAGCCGGGGAAGTTGCCGGTGTGCCCGTAGACCGTGCCGCAACGCGTCGTGTAGCGGAAGACGGCCAGTCCGCCCGCGTTCGTCCCCGGCCCGGCGGGCTCGGAGGCCGCGCCGGGGATGAACCGCCGCTGCTGGCGCCGGGTCTCCTCGGACAGGTAGCCATGGTCGCCCGCCCACGCCCGCATGAACGCGTTCAGGTCCTTCGGCGTGGACACGATGCCGCCGGAGGCCCAGACGCCCGATGCGCTGAGGGCCTCGCTGACGTCCTCGGGCGGCGCGGGCGGTGTGACGTCGTAGCCGTGCAGGTACGGCCTCGGCATCCGAAAGCCCTGCGGCAGGGTGGTCTCCCGCAGGTCGAGGGGCCGGTACACGAGCTGCTCCAGGAGCCGCTCGTACGGCAGTCCGGTCACCGCCTCCGCCATCAGCGCGACGGCGATGTTGTCGGAATTCGAGTACGCGTAACGGGACCCCGGCGGGAACTCCAGCCCCTCGTCGGCGACGAAGTCGAGCAGCCTGCGCGAGTCGAAACGATGCCTCGGGTCCGCGACCACGATCTCGACGAACTCCGGGGCCCGCGAGAAGTCGGGCAACCCGCTCGTGTGACTCAGAAGCTGGCGCAGCGTCACCTCGTGCCACGCGCTGGGCAGTCCGGGAAGGACCCGGCCGATCGTGTCGTCGAGGCTCAGCCGGTGCCGGTCCACCAGACGCAGGGCGACCGCCCCGCTGAACGCCTTCGCGACGCTCGCGATCCGCATGTGATCGGTCGCCCGCGGCGGCCGGCCCGTCGTCGTATCGGCCACACCGGCCCGGTGGACCGCTGTGCGGTCACCCACCTGCATCAGGGCGATCACCCCGGGCGGCCCGCCGGGCGTCCGGACGAGATCGTCCAGCAGCTTGCGCAGGGCCTTGTCGGAGGGCGGGGGCGTACCGGACGCCTGCACGGGCTGCACGAGCCCGCCGAGCGCGGCGGCCGCGGCGAGAGCGGTGACGGACAGCCGCGCGAGCGCCCGCGAGCGTGAGCGCGTACGGATTCCAGAGCGTGCCGGCACAGGGGCTCCTTCTCGATGTGACGCGGGGCGAACACGCGCCCGTGAATGCGGTTCGCCCCAGCATCCGCCGCCTCACCGGCGGCCGCCTTCCCGTTGCTCCATCCGGCCGAGACAGGCGTCAGGGAGCGGGGCTCTCGGGATCGGGGTGAAGGCCGGGGCCGAGGGAAGGGCCGGCCAGGGGAGTGGGGGAGAGGTCGGTGGGTTCCTCGCCGGCCTCCAGGAGCGTGTCGGCGGCGCCGACGATGAGGTCGTCGGGGCGGCCTACCGCCGTCTCGTCCTTGCGGTCGTAGTCGATGCGCCACAGCAGGCTGCGCATGGCTTCGAGGCGGCCGCGTCGTTTGTCGTTGCTCTTGACGACGGTCCACGGTGCGTGGTCGGTGTCGGTCGCGCGGAACATCTCGACCTTCGCCGCGGTGTAGGCGTCCCACAGATCCAGTGAGGCGAGATCGGTGGGGGAGAGTTTCCACTGCCGGACCGGATCGACCTGGCGGATCGCGAAGCGGGTGCGCTGTTCGGAGCGGGAGACCGAGAACCAGAACTTGACCAGCAGGATCCCGTCCTCCACGAGCATGGCCTCGAAGGCGGGGCACTGTCGCAGGAACAGCTCGTACTGCTCAGGGGTGCAGAACCCCATGACCTTCTCGACGCCGGCCCGGTTGTACCAGGAGCGGTCGAAGAACACGATCTCGCCGGCGGCCGGCAGGTGGGCGACGTACCGCTGGAAGTACCACTGCCCCGCCTCCCGCTCGGTCGGCTTGTCCAGGGCCACGATCCGCGCCCCGCGAGGGTTGAGCCGTTCCGTGAACCGCTGGATCGTGCCGCCCTTGCCCGCCGCGTCCCGCCCCTCGCAGATCACCACCAGCCGCGCCCCGGTCTCCTTAACCCAGCGCTGCAGCTTCAGCAGCTCGATCTGCAGGATCCGCTTGGTCCGCTCGTACTCGGCACGACGGATCTTGTGGTCGTACGGGTAGTTCTCCTGCCAGGTACGGATCGGAGCGCCGGAGGAGTCCAGCAGCACAGGCTCTTCCGGCCGCCGATCGTCCACGCTGAGCCCTGCCAGGAGATCCTCGGCCTTCGCCCGCGGCGACTTCTGCTCGTTCACGCCCCGCGCTTACCCCCGCGATCCACTTGTATGGATCCCAGACCGGCCGGGCACCCGGGCACGGTTCCTCGGCGACTCGTAGCCCGGGCGGGAGTGCTGCACCGGGGTGAGGAAGACGGGAGGGCGTTATGCGCTCCGCGGGCAGGGCAGACGTGAACTCTGCCGCCTGGTGCATCGAGCCGGTGCGGCGGACACGGACACGGACACGCATACGGCAGGAAGGAAGTGTGATGACGACCGCACGCGAGATCATGACCGAGGGCGCGGAGTGCATCGGTGCCGAGGAGACGGTCCTGGAGGCCGCGAAGAAGATGACGCAGATGGGCGTGGGTGCCCTGCCGATCTGCGGCACCGACGACAAGCTGAAGGGCATGCTCACCGACCGGGACATCGTCGTGAAGGTGCTCGGCGCGGGCAAGGACCCTGCCCAGGTGAAGGCCGGTGAACTGGCCCAGGGCGAGGCGGTCACCATCGGTGCGGACGACGACGCCGGCGAGATCCTGCGCACCATGACCTCGCACAAGGTGCGGCGGCTGCCGGTGATCGACGGTCACCGTCTGGTCGGCATGGTCGCCCAGGCCGACGTCGCCCGCGCGCTGCCCGACCCCCAGGTCGGCGACCTCCTCGAGGCTCTGTCCACCGATTGACCCGCCCTGATCCGGCTGCGGTCCGAGGCTTGTCGCCCCATCCCGAAGGCGGCTGGTACCGGCGCCTGTGGGCCGCATCCGAGCGGATCCAGACGGCCCGCGGGCCGCGTCACGCGGCCACGGCGATTCACTACCTGCTCTTCCCGGGGGAAGTCAGCGCCTGGCACCGGGTGGACAGCGACGAGCTGTGGCTCTGGCAGGGCGGCGGCACCCTCCGTCTCAGCCACGCCCCCGAAGCCGACGGGGCCGCCGCCCAGAACGTCACGCTGGGCGGCGGGGCCGACCCGGAGTCGCTCTGGGCGGTCGTCCCGGCCGGCCGGTGGCAGACGGCCCGGGGCGCCGGCCCCGAGCCCGCCCTGTGCGTCTGCGTGGTCGCACCGGGATTCGACTGGGCCGACTTCCACCTCAGGGACGGCCACTGAGACGCGCGGCCGACGCTGAGGGAGTGAAGGCCCACACGGTTGGGCCGTCATCCGCCGGTGACGGCAGCGGCCCCCGCTCGGATTCCCGCCGGAAGTAAAGTGCCCCTGTCGCGAACGCGTGCCGATCACAGGGAGGCGAAATGGTCGCCGACCTCTCGGCGCTGGCGGCCGGAAGGCGTCACTCGGTCGGACGGCGCGGGGATGGAACCGTCCTCGCCGCGGGCCACACCTCAGCCGGCGAATGCCGTGTCGAGCGGTGGGACGACGTCGTCGCGGTGGCAGCCGGCAACGTCCACACCGCGAGGAACACGGGCAGGTCCCACACGGTGGCGCTCCGGTCGGACGGCACCGTGCTGGCGACGGGGTGGAACGCCGACGGGCAAGGTGATGTCGCCGGATGGCGGGGCGTCACAGCCATCGCCGCGGGCTGGCGCCGCACGCTCGGGCTGCTCGCGAACGGCCGTGTGCTGGCGGTCGGCCGAGGTGCGGAAGGACAGTGCGACGTGCGGTCCTGGCGCGAGGTGGTCGCCCTCTCGTGCGGTGACTGGCACTCGGTCGGCGTCCGGTCGGACGGCACCGCCCTGGCCGCGGGGAACAACAGGCGAGGGCAGTGTGCCGTCGAAGGGTGGCGTGACCTGGCCGCCGTTTCGGCTGGGTGTCTCCATACCGTCGGCCTCAGAGCCGACGGGCGAGTGGTGGCGACCGGAGAGCGGGCATCCGGCGCGTGCGACGTCGACGAGTGGAGAGACGTGGTGGCGCTCGACGCGGGAAGCCACCACACGGTCGGTGTCACCGCGTCCGGCCGAGTCCTCGCAGCGGGAGACAACGGACACGGGCAGTGCGATGTCGGCGCCTGGCGCGACATCGTCGCCGTGGCGGCCGGTTCGACGCACACGCTCGGTCTGCGTGCCGATGGCACAGTCGTGGCCGCGGGGAACAACGCCGACGGGCAGTGCGACGTCGATGCCTGGTGTGGAGTCCAGCGTCCCTGAGGTCTTCAGGCCGCACGGATCGGGTCGGCGGGCTCGACGCTGCCCGGTTCGGCCCGGGCCGCGCCTCCGCACAGAAGCCGCCCACCCGCCGCCCACGCGCGCCACGGCACCGGCCGCCTCCTCGCGGAGGTTCGCGGCAACACCGTCCGAGCGCTCTCGCCGGCGCGCCGCCGTCCCCGGGGCGCGCCGGCGAGGGGTGGGGCGAGGGCCCCGCCCCGTAGACCTGGGCGTGGCCCCGCCTCACGGCCCCGGCGGGACCGCGCCGCTTGACGGCCGTACGCCTTCCGGCACTGGGTCCAAGACGTGTCCGAGGAGGTGAAGCGGACCGGCCGTGACGCCGGTCCGTTCCATGGCATGCCAGTAGGCCAAGGCCGTGGGAGCGTCCACCAGGCCCCGTACGAGAGGCACTTTCGCGTCGGCGGCGTGCAGCAGCGACTCCGCCCGACAGGACGCCAGCGTGCTGGGGAGGACGTGCCGCGCCGTGGCCTCGGCGGTCGCGACGGCGGCGGGCAGCCCGTGTGCCAGAGTGCGCTGTGTGGCGCCGACCGTCAGGAGCCCACCGCCCACGACGAGGACGTCCGCGCGCTCACGCATCCGGGCGAGGGCGCTGCCGGTGTCGAAGCAGTGCGGGAAACTGTCGTCCACGACGACGGCGCCGGGCTTCAGCCGGTCGATGTCGATGAGGGCGCTGTGTCCGCTGACAGCCGCGACGATCACGTCGGCGCCGTAGACGGCGTCGGGCAGGCCGGCATCCGAGGTGTGTACGGAGACCTCCCCGGCCAGGCCGCGATCCCGCAGCGTCCGCGCCAGCCCGCGCAGACGCGGACCGCTGCCGGGAACGTCGCACAGGACGAGCCGGGCGGGCGGGCGCTCGGCCAGCGTCAGCAGCAGCTCCAACGAGGAGGCCCCGATGGAGCCGAGCCCGACCACGGCAAGCTCCGTGTCGGCCAGGTCCCGGCCGGTGGCGGCCAGGGCGGCGTGCACGGTGCGCACCACGGAGACGACCGTGGCCGCGTGCCCGGTGGTGAGGGCCGCCGGAGCGCGGGACGCGCGCAGCACGTCGAATCCGTAGCCGGTGAGCGAGGGGATCATGCCGGCCAGGGAGACGCATCGGGCGCCCAGCGCGGAGGCCGTCTCCACGGCCCGGGCCGTGTGCGCGGCCAGCTCACGGTCGCCGGCGAGTTCGTCGGCGAACAGCGGGAGGGCCACGAAACCGGACCGGCCCAGTGGGGTGACGGTCGTCTCAAGGAGCCGGGGAGCGCCGTCCGGGAACAGCAGGCGCCGGATGTCCTCGCGTGATGCTCGGGCGTCCGGCAGCCCCACGTCCGACAGTCCCGCGTCCGGCAGTCCCGTGTCCGGCAGTCCCGCGAGCCGGGCCAGCTCGGCCGGCGGCGGCAGGTAGCCGACGAGTGCGGCGTCGAGGTCCGCCCCGCCGGTACGGCGCGTGGTCGCCCGTCGCCGGTGCCGCTCCGATCGGACGACGAGGAGGTCACGCAGTCCCTCGGCGAACGAGGCGAGCGCGGGCCCGTCGAAGGCCGCCGCCGCACCGCGGACGGTGACGCGCAGTCGGTCGCCGTCCGGCCGCGCCGCCAGGAAGACGTCGGTACCGGCGACCGGTGGCGTGAAGTCGCTGTCCTCGTCGTCCCAGCGCACGGACAGGACCTCGCCGTCCCGTGGCCCCAGCGCACCGAAGTCGAGGAAGGTGAGGAAGAACTGCGAGGTCAGCGGCAGCCCTCCGGCGTCCCGGGGGACGATCTCCTCGTGCGTGCGGGCATGGACCGTCTCCTCGACGACCCGGCGCAGGCGCCGACCGAAGTCGTCCGCGGGCGGCACATCGGTCCCGGGGCCGAAGGGGCGGACGGCGACGGCGGTGGCGAACGGGCCGAAGACGCGGTGGATGTCGGGCAGAGGGTGGTCCCGGCCGGACACGGCGAGGCCGATCACGAGGTCCTCCTGGCCGGTGAGGGAGGCCAGCGCCTGGTGATAGGCGGTGAGCAGCGGCGCGTACAGAGTGGCGCCGGCCTCGGCGGCGATCTCGCGCAGCGCGCTCACGACGGCGGTGTCCAGGACGAAGCCGTGGGAGACGAACGCGGGGGACGGGGCGCCACCCGGTTCTCCCTCCTGCCCGGCGTGGGCCGGGGCAGGGGCTCGCAGGACCGGCTTGGCGTAAGGCCGGCACAGCTCGGTTCTGCGTCGCCGGGCGTCGTCTCCGTCCGGCCCCGGGACCGACGCGGGCGACACGGCCGGTCCGGCCAGGCGCTCGGCGTACGCGCGGAAGGTGCCGCGCAGCTCGGGCAGTCCGGGAGCCGCACCGCGGGCCAGAGCGTCGTGGACCGTGGTCAGTTCGTCCAGGAGCAGGGCGGCGCTGTAGCCGTCGCCGATCAGATGGTGGGCGTGCACGAGCAGGACGTGCTCGTCCGGGGAGAGGGTGAGCACACGCAGGCGCAGAAGCGGCCACGCCCATGGTTCGAAGCGGCGGCGGCGTTCGTCCTCGACCCGCTGCGCCAGGCGCTTCGGTCCGGTCACGGTCTCGAAGGCGACCGGCAGCCGCAGCGCCGCCTGGAGCTCCTGTTGCACCGGCGGCCTCGCCCCCGCGGGGAAGACCGTACGCAGCATCGGATGCCGTTCCACCAGGACGTCGACGGCCCGCTGGAAGAGGTCCCGGTCGAGCGCACCGGTCAGGCGCAGCCGGGCCAGCCAGGACGTGCCGCTGCCGGGGGAGAGCGCTTCGGCGAGCAGGAAGCCGCGCTGGCCGGGCGTGACCGGGTAGGAGGCCGGGAACCCCGCGCTCGCCGGGCCGTCGCCGTCGGCAGACCGCCCGGCCCCGTCGGAGACGCCGTACGGGCCGCCTGCCCTGGCCGCCTCGGCGTCCACGGCCTCGGCGAGGGCGGCCAGGGTGCGGTGCCGGTAAACGGCGGTGGGCCGGGGCAGCGGGCCGCCACCGTGCCGGGCGAGGCGGTCGAAGACCTGAAGGGCCAGCAGTGAGTCACCGCCCAGCTCGAAGAAGTCGTCGTGGCGACCGACCCGGTCGACGCCGAGCACCTCGCACCAGATCCGGCTGAGACGCTCCTCCGTGGCGCTCGCCGCGGGCAGCGCGCCCGCGGCCGGCCCGGTGTCCGTCGGCGCCTCGGCGCGTGTGCGCAGCGTCCGCCGGTCACCCGTGGCCGGCCCGGTGTCCGTCGCCGCCTGGGCCCGCGCGCGCAGCGTCCGCCGGTCGACCTTGCCGGTGCCGGTCAGGGGCAGGGCGTCCAGGAAGGCGATCCGGGCGGGCACCATGTACGGGGGCAGGAGCTCCGCCAGGTACCGCCGCAGCGCCACCGCGTCGGCGGCCCCCGTCCCACCCGCTGCCGTACGGGTGACGAAGGCGAACAGGCGGCCGGTTTCGGCCACCACGGCCGCCTGCGCGATGTCGGGATGGGCGCGCAGTGCCGTCTCCACCTCGCCGGGTTCGACACGGTGGCCGCGTATCTTCACCTGGTCGTCGATCCGGCCGGCGAACCGCAGGGCGCCGTCGGGCAGTACGTGCACCCGGTCGCCGCTGCGATACCAGCGGCGTCCGTCCCGCAGCACGAACGCGGCCCGTGTCAGCTCGGGTTCGCCCAGGTAGCCGGCGGACAGACCGACGCCGCCGATCAGCAGCTCACCGGTGCCGCCGGCACCGACGGGCTCATCGTCGGCCCCGATGACGAGCAGGTCGGTCCCGGCGACGGCATTGCCGATCGGCAGCGCCGTGACATCGTCGGCGGGACGTGCGTCGACGACGTGATAGGTGGCGTTGATGGTGGTCTCGGTCGGTCCGTAGAGGTTGACGATCCGCTGCTGGGGGCCGAACAGGTCGAACCAGCGCCGCACCCGGTCGGCCCACAGCACCTCACCGCCGACGTGCACCAGGCGCAGCGCGGACAGGTCCGGCAGGCGCTCACCGCGTCGCAGACGGTCCTCCGCCACGGCCAGCAGTCGCTCCCACAGGGAGGGGACCGAGCTCCACACGGTGATCCGTGCCCGCTCCACGTGCCGCAGCAGCAGGTCGGGGTCACGCACGAGGTCACGATCGGTGGTCACCACCGTGGCGCCTGCGAGCAGCGGGGCGAGCAACTGGCGCACGGAGGCGTCGAAGCAGGGCGAGGAGGTGTTCGCGAGCCGGTCGCCGGGCCCGTAGGCGAAGGCGGCCACCGCCCAGTCGAGGTAGTTCTCCATGGCGCGGAAGGTGATGGGTACGGCCTTGGGTCGGCCGGTGGAGCCGGAGGTGAAGATGACGTACGCCGTGGCCTCCGCGTCCGCGGCCGTCTCGTCGACGTCGGAGAAGTCCCCCGTCGGACCGGTGACGGATCCGGCGGCGACGGTCACGGCGGCGACGGGCACGGCTGTCACACCGGTGAGCGACCGCACGACCGGCCGGCCGGCGTCGTCGTGCACGAGGACGCGGACGCCGCAGCGGGCCGTCTGTTCCGCCAGTCTCGCCGTGGGGTGTTCGGCGTCCAGCGGCACCCATCCGGCTCCCGCCCGCAGGATGCCGACGACGGCGGTCACCGTGCCGGCACCCGGCGCGGTGAGCACTCCCACCAGGTCTCCCCGCCGCACGCCCTGTTGCCGCAGACGGCGGGCGAGGTCGCGGGTGGCCAGATCCAGGTCCCCGTAGGTGAGGGTCAGTCGGCCGTCGTCGACGGCGACGGCACCGGCGTCGGTGCGGAACCGGTCCGTCAGACGGCCCACGACGGTCGACCGGGGAACGGGAGCGGGCACGGGAAGGGGCACGGGAACCGGAACGGAGCGGGGAACGGAGCCGGGAACGGCTCCGGGTAGGGATACGGGCAGGTCGTTCCGAGGTCGAGGGACGACGGGTTCTTCGGCGAGGGTGCGCAGTTCGCCTTCGAAGTCGTCGGCGTGCCGGGCGGTCGTCGCGGCGGTGAAGAGACACTCGGGGACGTTCCAGGACAGTCCCAGGCGCGGCCCGTCCTCCCAGGCCAGCAGGCTCAGCCGGGTGGCGGCCGAGCCGGTGCCCGCGGCCGTCGGCCGTACCTCGACGGGACAGTCCGCGTCCAGCGAGGCCGGGAAGCGGGCGAAGCTGAAGCTCGCCGGGCTCGCCGTACGCGGCCCTGTGGTGTCGCCCGGCAGCAGCCGGGCGAGGTCGAGACTGCTCACCGTGGCGTGCCGCTCGCACTCCAGCCAGGCCAGGCGCACCCGTTCGGCCAGCCGTGGCAGTGGCTCGTCCGGCTCCGTCTCCACCCGCAGGGGCAGGGTGTCGGCGAGCGGGCCGACCAGCCGGTCCAGTCCCGTCAGCCGGGCGTCGCGGCCCGCACGGGCGACGTTGACGGTGACGTCGCGGCGCCCGCTCCACCGCGCCAGGCAGCGCACGTGGACGGCGAGCAGGAGATGGAAGAGCGAGACGTTCCATCGGGCGGCCCGTTCGCGCAGGGCGGTGACCAGGCCCTCGTCCAGGGTGCGGTGTACGGCGAGGAGGGGGCCGGGGCCGTCGTCGTCGGGCAGGCCGTCGTAGGGCAGGGGCAGGGGAGTGAGGCCCGTCAGCCGGGTCGTCCAGTACGCGATGTCCTCGGTACGGGCGGCGGGCCGCCGGGCGTCGGCGACGTAGGCGGCGAAGTCCGCGGCGGCGGGCAGCTCGGCGGTGCCCCGGCCGAGGGCCAAGGAGGTGTAGAGCGTCCACAGTTCCGTACCGAGGACGTTCAGGCTGTAGCCGTCGGCGGCGACGTGGTGCACGGCGAGGACCAGATGCGCCAGCCCGGGGGCCTCGGTCACCAGCAGGGCTCGCACGGGGGGTTCCGTCGTGAGGTCCAGCGGCCGATTGGCCAGTTCGGTCTCCAGCGCTTCGAGCGCCGCCCCGCCCCCGGAGCACGACCGGGTCTCGAACCACACGCCGGGGTCCACCCCCGGCGCCACGATCTGGTGCGGCATCCCGCCGTCGTGGCCGATCCGCATCCGCAGCATGCCGTGCCGTTCGACCAGCGTGGCGAGGGCGAGGCGCAGGAGCCCCGCGTCGAGCGGCCCCCGGACGGTCTGTCGTACCCACCCGCGGGCTGGAGTCCGCGGATACAGCACGCTGCTGGTGTGCAGGGCCAGTTGGACGGGGGTGAGCGCGAAGGGTTCCCCCTCGGTGACGGCGACCGGGCCGGGACGCGTGCCCTCGGGCGGTGCCACTGGCGACGGCGTGCCCTCGTCGGCGGGCGGAATGCCGAGGTGGGCGGCGAGTTCGCGCACGGTGCGGTGCTCGAAGAAGAGCGTGGCCGGCAACTCCCGGCCCAGTGCGCGTTCCAGCCGCCGGACCAGGTCGACCGCCGTGAGCGAGTCGAGGCCGAGCGAGAGGAAGGGCTCGTCCTGGCCGACGGCCTCCGGCGGCAGGCCGAGGGCCTCGGCCAGGAGCGATCGCAGCAGGACCTGGATCTCGGACATGCCGCCGGGCGCGGCCGCGGGGCCGGCGGGCCGTTCCGCGGCTTCCGCCGGAGCGGTCACCCGGAGGGAGGCGTCGCCGCGTACGGGATCGTCGTTGCGTACGGGATCGCCGCTCCGTAGAGGGTCGTCGGTGCGTGCGGCCTCGTCGGTCTGTTCCGGGTCACCGGTCCGCCCGGGGTGACCGGTGCCTCCGCGATCATTGCTTGCGGCGGGGCCACCGGTTCGTACGGCGGCGTCCGTGGGAACCGGCCCGTGGGCGCGTACGGCCTCCTCCGTCCGTACGGCGGCCTCCGTCCGTACGGCGTGCTCCGTCCGTACGGCGTGCTCCGTCCGTACGGCGTGCTCCGTCCGTACGGCGTGCTCCGTCCGTACGGCGTGCTCCGTCCGTACGGCGGCCTTCGCCGAGGCGTCCGTGGCGGTCAGGTCGGCGACGACCACCTGCGCCGCGTCGACGGCGCAGGCCGCTCGCACGGCGCGCAGGGCCTCGGCCGGAGTCAGGGGTGAGCCGCCGGCTCGCGGGAACGTACGGTGTCCCAGCCCGGCGGCGAGCCCGGTACCGGCGACGGCGCCGAGGTTCAGCGACAACCAGCGGCGGCCGGCGGCGCGTTCCGCCGCGGCGAAGGCGTCGAGGAAGGAGTTGGCCGCCGCGTAGTCGCCGAGAGCGCCCGCGGCGCCGGGAAGGACCGAAGCCACCGAGGAGAAGGCCACGCACAGGGCGGGACGGTGGCCGTGGCGGTCCAGGGCACGCGCCAGCAGCCGGGTGCCGTGGGTCTTGGCGGCGAGGGCCGGGCGCGTGTCCTGCGGACCGGTGCCGCGCAGCGAGCCCGGCACGGCCACCCCGGCGGCGTGCAGGACGACATCCGGCGCGGGACCCGTCGAGAGGAGGGCGTCGAGGTGCTGCTCGTCCGTCACGTCGGCCTGCCGGTACCGCGCGTCGGCGCCCAGTTCGCCGAGCTGGGCGAGCAGCCCGGCGGGCGGCTGCGGGGAGCGACCGGTGAGCACCAGCGTCGGGCGGCCACGCCCGGCGAGGTCGCGGGCGAGCGCCGCGCCGAGACCGCCCGCGCCGCCGGTGATCAGGTAGACGCCGTCCGCGGGCAGCGGGTCGGCGCCGTCCGGCACGGCGGTGCCGGGCAGAGGTGCCACGCTCCGGAGCAGTCGGGTCCCGCCGCGCCAGGCGGCCACGTCCGTACCGCCCGGAGAGGAGGTCAGCTCGGCCAGCACTGCGTCGAGTCGCTGCTCGCGCGGGTCGCTTGAGGACAGGTCGGCACAGACCAGGTGGGCGCCCGCGGTCTCGTACGGGAAGGCGAGGGCCAGCCCGGTGATCAGAGCCTGGCCGGGCCGTGGCCGGGCCTCACCGGTGACGCCGGTGCCATGGGCGTCCTCGGTGAGCACCAGCAGGCGCCGCGCGCCGACCCGGTCGAACTGCCGCACCGTGTCCCGGAAGGCGGCCGCCGCGTCGGCGTCGTCCCCGCACCGCGTGGTACTCGCGAGGTGGACGACGGTGTGGACGGACTTCCCCTGCGGCTGCGCCACCGGAACACCGCGCCTGGCCAGCCGCGCGGACAGTTCCCGCACCGCGTCCGCGTCGGGCCCGGTGACCAGGGTGACGGGGGCCGTTGTCGCGGGGCCGGCCGGAGGAGCCGGCGTCCAGGTGATCCGGTGCAGCAGCCGGGTGGCGTCGGGGCCGGGCCAGTAGGACCGCCGCCGGAAGGGATACGTGGGCAGGGGCACGCGGCGCCCCGTCGGTGCGAGGGCGGCGTGGTCGACGGCGACTCCGAGGGTCCACAGCCGGGCGACGGTGCGCAGCAGCGCGCCGCGTCCGTGATCCCTATCCGGGTGTGCGCCGCGCCCATGTTCCGCGTCCGGGTGCGCGGCGCCGCGTCCGTGATCCTCGTCCGGGTGTGCGCCGCGTCCGTGGTCCGCGTCCGGGTGCGCGGCGGGCAGGGCGGAGAGCACGGTCACGGGGGAGCCGGACCCGGCGGCGGTGGCGGCGGTGGCCGCGCGCAGCGCGCCCGGCAGGTCGGTGCCCGGGCCGACCTCGACGAAGGTGTCGAATCCGTCTTCGGCCAGCCGCCGTGCCACGGAGACGAACTGGACCGGCCGCAGGAGGTGTTCGCGCCAGTGGGCGGCGTCGGGCACGGCGTCCCAGCCTGCGGTCAGGGTGCTCAGCAACGGGATCCGGCCGGTGCCGGGCGACAGGGCGCGCGCGGCCTCGTACACCGCCGGGGCGGCCGGCTCCATCAGCGGAGAGTGGAAGGCACGCGTGACCCGCAGCCTGCGCGCGGTGACGCCCCGCGCGGCCAGCTCCGCCAGGGCCTCCTCCACCGCCGGCACGGTGCCGGACAGCACCATCCGGCCGGGCGCGTTGCGGGCCGCGACGGACAGGGTGCCGCCCGATCCGGCGACCAGCGCCTCCACGACATCGTCCGCGCCGCGCACCGAGGCCATGGCACCCGGCTCGGTCAGCTCGGCTATCGCCCGCCCGCGGGCGGCGGCGAAGCGGACCGTGTCGGCCAGCGGCAGCAGACCCGCGGCACACGCCGCGGTCAGCTCCCCGACACTGTGGCCGGCGACCGCGTCCGGCGTCACGCCCCAGGCGGCGAACTGCCGGGCCAGCGCCACCCCGAAGGCAACGAGGACGGGCTGGGTGATCTCGGTGCGGGCCAGGTCGGCGGCATCGGCGGCGGGATCGGTGCACCAGTGGATGAGGGAACGGCCCCGCAGCGGGCCGAGCGCGGCGGCCGCCTCGTCGAGGGTGGCGCGAAACGCCGGAGCGGTGGCGTACAGCCGTGCCGCCATGCCCGGGCGCTGGGCACCCTGGCCGGGGAAGAGGAAGGCGAGGCGGGGGCGGGTGCGGACGGTGCCGGTGAACGCGTCCGTGGCCGGGGGCGGGACGGCCGCCGCCCGGTCGCCGGCCAGGGCCGTCAGCCGCGCGCGGAGGTCGGCACCGTCGTCGCAGACGAAGGCGAGCCGGTGCCGGCCGTCGTCCCGGGAGGTCGCGGCCGTCAGGCACACGTCGGCCGCGGAGGTCCCGGGGTGAGCGTCCAGGTGGTCCGCGAGACCGCGGACCGAGGCGTGCAGAGCCGACGGGGTGGCCGCGGACAGGGCCAGCAGGTGGGGGCCCTCTGCGGGGTCGTCCGGCCGGGGGGCGTGCGGGCGGTGTCCGGTGGCCTGCTCCAGCACGGCGTGCGCGTTGGTGCCGCCGAAGCCGAAGGCGTTGACACCCGCGACCAGCGGGCCCCCGGAGGGCGGCGCCGGCCAGGGCAGCAGCCGGTCGGGCACCTGGAAGCCGTGGCGGGCGACCAGCGGGGAGACCGGGTCGGCGTGCAGCGAGGGCGGCACCTGGCCGTGCCGCAGCGCCAGCACGACCTTGACCAGGCCGGGCAGCGCGGCGGCGTTCAGCAGATGGCCGATGTTGGTCTTGGACGAGCCCAGCAGCCGGGGGATCGCGCCGGGAACCGGAGGAAAGGCGTGGGCGAGGGACTTCAGCTCCACCGGGTCACCGAGGGCGGTGCCGGTGCCGTGCGCCTCGACGTAGGTCACCTCGGCCGGGTCGATGCCCGCCGCGTGATGGGCGGCGGTGATGACCTCGCGCTGACGGGCGGGATTGGGCGCCATCAGGCTCAGCGAGGTGCCGTCGTTGTTGACGGCGGTGCCGCGCACCAGGGCGAGCACGTCGTCGTCGGCCCGCCGGGCGTCCTCCTCCCGCCGCAGGACGAGGACCGCGCCGCCCTCGCCGGGCACGAAGCCGTCGGCGTCGGCGGCGAAGGCCCGGCTGCGGCCGGTCGGCGACAGCGCCTGCGCGGCGTGCAGCATGCGGTGCGCGGCAGGAGTGAGGTGCAGGTTGACGCCGCCGACCAGGGCGATGTCGCACTCGCCCGCCGCGAGACTGCGGCGGGCCAGGTGTACGGCGACCAAGGCGGACGAGCAGGCGGTGTCCACGACCAGGGCGGGGCCGTCCAGGTCGAAGCTCTGCGCGATCCGGGCGGCGAGGAGGTTGGGCAGGTTCCCGGTCAGCGCCGAGGGCGCCAGGTCCGTGGCACGGTCCCGGGCCGCCCGCTCCAGCAACTCCCGGTAGCCGCTGTCCCCGGCCGCCACGAACACGCCGATGCGCCGGGGGCGGCGGCGTGGACCGGCGTAGCCGGCCCGCTCCAGGGCCTCGTGCGCCAGCTCCAGCAGCAGCCGGGCCTGCGGGTCGAGGGTACGGGCCTCCTCCTCCCGGATCCCGAAACGGGCCGCGTCGAAGGCGTCGGGGTCGCTGAGGAACGCGCCCCAGCCGGCGGCGGGCACGGTCTCGCCGTCCCAGCGGTGCGGCGGCACGCGGGTGACGAGGTCCTTCCCCTCCGCGAGCAGCCGCCAGTACGCCTCGGGCGTGTCGGCACCGGGAAAACGGCAGGCGAGACCGATGACGGCAAGGGCCTCGCGTGCCGGCCGCCCCGGGTCGTCGGAGGGGTTCGCGTGGCGCGGCGTATCGCGGTCTGCGGTGGTCGCTTCGTTGTGCGTATGGCGGTCTCCGGCCGGTGGTCCCTGCGGCGCATCGCGGTGTCCGGCGGGTGCGTGGTCCCCCGCCCGCGCCAGGAGATGGTCCACGACCCCGGCCACCGCGTCCGTCCCGGCCCGCAGTGCCGCCGTCTCCAGCGGGACGCCGAAGGCGTCCTCCAGCGCGGCCAGGACCTCCATCGCCTTCAGCGAGGTGCCGCCCAGCGCCCGGAAGGACTCATGCGCGTCGATCCGTGTGCCGTCGAGCCCCAGTACCTCGCCCCACACGTCGCGGACCGTCCGCTCGACGGCTGCCCGTGAACGTGCAGGAGCCGTGCCGGCCGCCGCCCGCGGCCCGGCGGGAGCGGTCGCCGCCGCGGCGCCGCGGCGCACGACGACGTGGGGGAAACGGCCCGCCTCGAACCGTTCCCGCAGCACGTGGCGGCGCACCTTCCCGCTGGTGGTCCGGGGGAATCGGCCGGGTGGCAGGGCGACGACCCGTACGTCGTCGTGGAACAGCGCCTCACCCACCCGGTCGGCGACCCGGCGCAGCACCTCGTCGGCCGAGCGCGGCGGGCGGGCCCAGGCGACGAACACCACGACCCGCTCGCCGCCGGTGTCCGGGTCGGTGGATCCCACCACGGCGGTGGTACCGGGCGGCAGCCCGGGCGTGGCGGCGGCGACGTCCTCGAGGTCGGCGGCGTGGTGCTTCAGCCCGTTCAGGAACAGCACGTCCTTGCGCCGGCCGGTCACGCACAGCCGCCCGTCGCGCAGGAATCCCATGTCCCCGGTGCGCAGCCACCCGTCGGCGGTGAAGGCGTCGGCGGTGGCCTCGGGCAGCCGGTGGTAGCCACGGGCGAGCTGCGGACCGCGCACCTGTAGGTGTCCGACGCGCCGGTCGCCGAGCGCGCGCCCGGTGTCGTCGACGATCCGGACGTCACAGCCGGGGACGGGATGCCCCACGTCCATGAGCTCGACGGGGGAACCGGCCGGGGCCGGGGTGTCCACCGCGAGCCCGCGGCCGAGCGCCGCGCGGTCCACGGCCACCGGAGCCGCCACCTCCCCCGGGGGCGGGAAGGTCACGGCGAGCGTGGCCTCGGCCAGGCCGTACACCGGTTGCAGAGCATGCGGTGCCAGTCCCGCGAGACCCGCGCGACGGGAGAAGTCACGCCAGACCGACGCGGAGATCGGCTCGGCACCCACGACGACCCGCCGGACGCGGGAGAGGTCGAAGCCGGCCATGTCCTCCTCCGACAGCCGCCGGTTGACCAGCGCGAGGGCGAAGTTGGCGGCCGACAGGTGCGTGGCCCGGTGCGCGGTGGCCGCCTCGAACCAGACCCCGGGCCGCCGGGCGAACGTCAAAGGCCCGATCTTGACCTGCCTGGCCCGGGCGGCGAGTGGTGCGAGATGCGTACCGATCAGGCCCATGTCGTGGAAGTACGGCATCCAACTGACCACCACGTCGTCGGCGCCCAGACCGGAGGCGGCCACGATCTGCCGCAGGTTGGCGGTCACGGCGGCATGGGTGAGTTCCACGCCCTTGGGCACACCGGTGCTGCCGGAGGAGAACTGCACGAACGCCGGCCCGTCGGGCTCGCACGGGTCGGGCCCGTACAGCTCCTCGCCGTCGCGCACCGCGTCCAGCCGCAGGACGGTCACCCCGGCCGGCAGGCGGCGCACCTGCTCCTCGCCGGCCGCGTCCACGAAGACCGGTGGCCGGCCCAGGTGCTCCCACACCGGCAGCACCCGGCGGACGTCCGCCGCGAGCGGCACCGGGACCAGACCGGCACCGATCAGCCCCCAGAACATCACCTGGAAGTCATCGCTGCGGTCGGCGACCAGCGGCACGCACGTGCCCGGTGCGACCCCGCTCGCGCGCAGCCCTCCGGCGACCCGCCGGGCGGCGGACAGCAACCGGCTGTACGTCACCTCGTGCTCGCCGCCGTCGGCGCCTATGTGCACGGTCACCTGCTCGGGGGCTTCGCCGGCGGCCTCGCTCAGGACGTTCCACAGGGTGCTGTCGCTCATCGTCCGTTCTCGCACGTCGGGGGACACGATCCGCGGTCGGAGCGCACCGCCCGACGGCAGCCCCCTTCGCGACGCTCCCAGCCACCGCCACGCCCGCGCGTGCAGGCTACCGGAGCACCGATGCCCGCCCTGAGCGCCGGTGACCAGGAAGCGTTCAGGCCCCCGGGGTCCCCGCGCGCGGAAGATCCGTGATGCGGGCGGTCGTCGTGGGCCGCACTCTGGAGCCATGCCGGATAGCGCCAGTCCGACGGGACCGCCACGGGGACCACAATGGGGGCAGCCGTCCTCGCCGCCTTCCTCGCCGAGGGCTGGCCGTGGCCGCCGATCCGTGCTGACGCACTCCCTGGCGGCTCTCGGCGGGCTCCTCGTGGGGGTGCTCATCGCCCTCGTGGGCTCAAGCGGCGGCACCGAAACCGGTGGCTCTCAGCCGCCTGCGGCCCCTGACAGCACGACGGCAGGTCCTCAGACCCCGCCGCCCGCCTCCACTCCCTCCCAGACGGCTCCGGCCCGCACACCCGCCGAGCAGCGCGGGACGACGAAGGCCACCGCACAGGAGATTCCTGGTGACGGCACGTTTCTCGTCGGCTCCGAGGTCCAGCCCGGCACTTACCGCAGCGCCGGACCCGCCGACGGACTGGCCGACTGCTACTGGGCCCGTCTCAAAGGCACCACGGGTGAGCTCGGCGACATCGTCGCCAACCACGCCGGCAAAGGCCCGGCCACCGTCACCATCCTCGCCACCGACAAGGCATTCCAGACTTCCGGCTGTCAGACCTGGAAACGACTCACCTGACGGTTCGGCCTCGGAAGCGCGTGGCTGGCCGTCCCGTTCCGAGGTGAGTCTCCGCTCGCCTGAGCACATTGCAACACATGTGAGCGTTGAGGTGTGGACGCGGCCGGGCCGGGCACTCGTACGGCCACACCGGCGGAATCGATCGTGACAGGCCGGTCGGAGAGTACGCCGAGTCGTCCAGAAGGAGGCGCCGTGACGGTCCGGATCGGGGTCGAGGAAGAGTTCCACGTGATCGATGTCGAGAGCGGGGAACTGGCCCCACAAGCCGATGCCGTCCTCGGCAGACTAGGCCGGCGGGCGGAAGGCTGCACGCGCGAGTTCGCCCAGTCCGTGGTGGAGGCGAACAGCGGGGTGCACCAGAACCTGGAGGACCTGCGCGCGGACCTGGCCGCGTCACGGGCCCGGCTCGACAGGGCCGCCTCCTCCCAGGGCCTGGCGATCGCGGCCGCGGGCACCGCCCCGCTGACCCGGCTCGGCACCGTGCCCACCACCTCCGACGAGCGCTATCTGCACATGGCGGACGAGTACCGGCGCCTCGCGGACGAGCAGCTCATCTGCGGTGCGCAGGTGCACATCGACGTCCCGGACCGGGACACCGCCGTCCGGGCCATGTGTGCCATCACCCCGTGGCTGCCGCCGCTCCTGGCCCTGTCCGCCAGCTCTCCCTTCTGGCTCGGCGCCGATACCGGATACGCGAGCTGGCGCACCATGGTCTGGCAGCGCTGGCCCACCTCCGGCCCGCCCGCATGCTTCGCCGGTGCGGAGGACTACGACCGGACCCTGGACGAGCTGGTGCGCTCGGGCGTCATCAGCGACCCCGGGATGATCTACTACGACCTCCGCCCGTCGGCCCACCTGCAGACCCTCGAACTGCGCATCTGCGACGCCTGCCCCCGCGTCGAGACGGTGGTGCTGATCGCCGCGCTCTTCCGGGCGCTGGTCACCGAGGCATGCGAGAAGGTCCGGACCACCGGCAGCGCGGGGTGCGACGGCCGGCACGAATGGCTGCGCGCCGCCACCTGGCGGGCCGCTCGCTCCGGTCTCGAAGGGGACCTGGTCGACCCCGTCACCCGGCTCGCGGCCCCCGCGCCGGAGGTCGTACGCGGCATGCTCCGGCGGCTGCGCCCGAGGCTGGAGGAGTACGGGGACCGGGAGGTCGTCGAGGCCCTGACCGAGGAGGCCCTGGCGCGCGGCAGCGCGGCCCACCGCCTGCGGCGGAAGGCCGCCGAGGAAGACCTGCTCGCGGCCGTGGACGACGTCCTCGCCCAGACGCGGGGGGAGACGCTCCGCCCCGCTCGCGGCCGTCGGGACCGCGGACGCGTCCGAAGCCTGCACCCCCGGCGGGACGGCTGGACGGCGGCGAGCGCCTAGCACTCCGCGAGCCCGCCCCACCGCCGCCCGCGTCGAGACCCCCTGCGTACCCGAACCGCATCGCCATCCGAGCAAGGAGCAAGATCATGCGAAAACCTCACGCCCCTTCCCCGTGCCCCGCGCACGTCACCTTCGCCCTGGGAGGTCCGGCGTGTGCGGCCTGAGCGGAGAGATACGCTTCGACGGCGAGCGGCCCGACCTGGCCGCCGTGGAGCGGATGACCGACCGGCTCGAGGCCCGAGGGCCCGACGGTCAGGGCCTGTGGTCCCGGGGCGCCATCGCCCTCGGACACCGGCGGCTGAAGATCATCGACCTGTCGGACCGCGCGGCCCAGCCGATGACGGACGAGGAAGCGGGCCTCACCTGCGTCTTCAACGGCTGCGTCTACAACTACGAGGAGCTGCGGGAGAGACTGCGGCACCTGGGACACCGCTTCCGAACCACCTCGGACACCGAGGTCGTGCTCAGGGCGTACCGCGAATGGGGCACCGACTTCGTCCAGCACCTCGTCGGCATGTTCGCGGTGGCGATCGCGGAGCACGCCACCGGCAGGCTGGTGCTCGCCCGTGACCGGCTGGGCATCAAGCCCCTCTATCTGGCGGAGCGGCCGGGACGGCTGCGGTTCGCCTCCACGCTCCCCGCCCTCCTCGCGGCCGGCGACGTGGACACGTCGCTCGATCCGGTCGCCGTGCACCACTACATGAGCTGGCAGTCCACCGTCCCCGCCCCGCGTACCGTCCTCGCCGGCGTGCGCAAGCTCCCGCCCGCCACCGTGCGGGTGGTCGAGCCGGACGGCTCGCGACGGGACCACCGCTACTGGCAGCCCTCCTACACCCGCCGGAGCGAGTACGCCGGAATGGACGCGCAGGACTGGCGCGACGCCGTCCTCGCGGCGCTGCGCACCGCCGTCCGCCGCCGGATGGTCGCCGACGTACCGGTCGGGGTCCTGCTCTCCGGCGGCCTCGACTCCAGTCTGATCGTCGCCCTGCTCGCCGAGGAGGGGCAGAAGGACCTGGCCACCTTCAGCGTCGGCTTCGAGTCGGAGGCCGACGAGGAGGGCGACGAGTTCTTCTACTCCGACCAGGTGGCGCGGCGCTTCGAGACCGACCACCACCAACTGATGGTGCCCTCCGACCGCGTGTCCACCGCCCTCGACGGCGCGGTGGCCGCCATGAGCGAGCCGATGACGAGCCATGACGTCGTCGCCTTCCACCTCCTGTCGGAGCTCGTCGCCAAGGAGGTCAGCGTCGTCCAGAGCGGCCAGGGCGCCGACGAGGTCTTCGCCGGATACCACTGGCACCCGGCCATGGCCGAGGTCTCCCGCGAGGAGGCGGCCGAGCGCTACGTCCAGGCATACTCCGACCGGCCGCACGCCGAGCTGGCGAAGATCCTGCAGCCCGGCATGCTGGCCGACGGCGACCCGTCCCGGGAGTACATCCGTACGCACATGGCCGCTCCGGGCGCGCAGACCGCCCTCGACGCCGCCCTGCGCACGGAGGCACACGTCATGCTCGTCGACGACCCGGTCAAGCGGGTCGACAACATGACCATGGACTGGGGTCTGGAGGCCCGGGTGCCGTTCCTCGACCACGAACTCGTCGAGCTCGCCGCGGCCTGCCCGCCCGAACTCAAGCTGGCCCAGGGCGGCAAGGGCGTGCTGAAGGACGTGGGGCGCACGGTGCTGCCGGTGGACATCGTCGACCGGCAGAAGGGCTACTTCCCCGTACCGGCCATCCGCCGGATGGCCCCGCCGGTCCTGCAACGGGTGCGGGACGCCCTGTCCGCGCCCGCCGCGCGCCGGCGCGGTCTCTTCCGGGACGACTACGTCGCCGCACTCCTCGAAGCGCCCGACGACCACCGTACGAACCGAGGGGCCAACGCCCTGTGGCAGGTAGCGTTGCTGGAGATATGGCTGCAGACGCACGGCATCGACTGACCTCCGAGAGCCCGGCGGCCGCCCCCGCGACACAGCCGCTGGCCGCGGCCGCCGGCCCCCCGGACGCCCCCAGAGGACTGGCGGCGCACGCCTGCTGGTACCCGTCCGCGGACCCCGGCGGCGAGCGTGCGACCTTCATCTGCGACCGCGGGGGAGTACCGCAACTGTGGGCGGGCCCCGTGGGCGGGGAGGAGGAGGCACGCCTCCTGGACGCCGGTCCTGACCATGTCACCGAGGTGTCCTGGTCGCCGGACGGCCAGTGGATCGCCTACACCGTGGCCCCCGGCGGCAGCGGCCACACCCGGGTGCTGTGCGTCCGCCCGGACGGCTCGGACCGCCGGATCATGTCCGGCGCCGAGCCGGGCTCCTCGGCGTACCTGGGCTGCTGGACCCGGGACGGCTCGGCGCTCGCGGTCACGATCGCGGAACCCGTCGCCGACCGGCCCGACCTGCTCTCCCTGGCCGAACGCCCCGTGGGCTGGACCGAGCGGGACGGCCACGCCACCCTCCTGGATCCCGGAGGCTACGGCGCCGAGGACGGCGGCCCGCCGGTCCACGACCGCCTCACCGCCTACCTGCTCGATCCGTCGGGGACCACCGCGCCCGTGCTCCTGGCCGACGAGACCGAGGCGGCGACGCTGCGGGTGTGCGACATCAGCCCCGACGGGCGCCTCGCCCTGCTGCGCCGCGGGCCGCGCGGAGGCCGCGAGGCGGTGGTGGTGCGCCTGTCCGACCGGACACAGGTCTGCACGCTGCCCGTGGCGGACGGCGACCCGTGGATCGGCCGCTTCTCGGCGGACGGCCGTACGGTGTGGCTGCGCAGCGACCACGAGCGCGAGTTCGCGGCGCTGCTCGCCCTGGACCTCGACGAGACGGGAGCGCGCACCGGCCTCCGCGTGGTCGCCGAACGACACGACTGTGATCTGGAACTGCTCGCCTTCGTCGAGGACGGCCGACGGGCCGCGTTGGCGTGGAACGTCCGGGCCACCAGCGAACTGGAGACCGTGCCGCTGACCGGGGAGGGCACGGCGCCGTACCCGCCCCGGGCCGTGGAGCCGGCGCACGAAGTGGTCACCCGTGTCACGCCCGCCGGGCCGTACGGGATGCTGCTCGCCCTGTCGGGATCCCAGCGGCGGCCCGGGGTGTGGCACGTGCCGGGCACGGCCGCCGCCGTACGCACCCCGTGGACGGCCCCGGACGCCGAGACCGTCCCGCCGGGGCCTCCCCCCGTACGGCCGGCCCCCCTGCGCCCAAGGGCCCGGGACGGTCTCCTCCTGGGCGGCTGGTACCACCGGGCGCCCGGCCGCGGGCCCGGGGAACCGGCGCCGTGCGTGCTGCACCTGCACGGCGGCCCCGAGGACCAGGAACGCCCGGTCTTCGCACCGCTCTACCACGAGCTGCTCGGCCGGGGCCTCGACGTCTTCGCCCCGGACGTCCGGGGCTCCTCGGGCTGGGGCCGCTCCTTCCGCGACGCCGACCTCGGCGAGGGGCGGTTCGCGGCGATCGCGGACGTGGCCGACTGCGCGGCGCACGTGATCGAGGCCGGTCTCGCCGACCCCCGCCGCCTCGCCGTCATGGGCCACTCGTACGGCGGCTACCTCACCCTCGCCTCCCTCGTGTGGCACCCCGAACTGTTCCGTACCGGCGTCACCGTCTGCGGCATGTCGGACTTCGGCACCTTCTTCGCCGGCACCGAGCCGTGGCTGGCGAAGTCGGCGGCCCACAAGTACGGGCACCCCGACCGGGACCGGGCGCTGCTGCACGCCCTGTCCCCGATGAGCCGCGTCGACGCCCTCCGGGTCCCGCTGCTCGCGGTCCACGGCGAACACGACACCAACGTCCCGCCGCGCGAATCCGAACAGATCGTCCAGGCGGCCCGGGAACGCGGCCTCGAAGCCGAACTGCTCCTCCTCCACGAGGAGGGCCACGACTTCCGCCGCGCGGAGAGCCGCCGCCTCTTCCGGCGCACCGCCGCGGACTGGCTCCAACGGTGGCTCGGCGCCTGAGCGCCGGGCAACGATGGACGGTCCGACTCCGGGCCCGGCCGTATCCCGTGCACCGGGGCACGCGTCCACCGGGGCACCCGGGCACCCAGGCGGGCGGGACAAAAACGTGGGGGCGGCCCGTCGTCGAACGCTTCGACGGGCCGCCTGAGGTGGGTGGGCTACTTGCGTCTGCCTCGCATGATGATCAGAAGTCCGACCACGAGACCTACGACCAGTACCCCGAGGGCAAGCCCTGTGGGCAGGCTTGCGAATCCCGAGCGAGCGAGCTCCATGTTTCGTACCCTCCCTTGTCTACCGCCTACCGACTACCGTCTACGCGACCACGCCGGCTGCCGCGCCCATGCCCCAGTACCCCAGTCCGATGGATCGGTCGAGCGTCTTTCCGGCACCGAGCAATTTGCTGGCGACGCCGACCTTCCCGCCCACGAAACCGACCACTCCGGTCATCGCGATCTTCGATCCGCTCTCCCCGTTGGCCGCTGCTCCCGCCATCTCCAGTCCCGCGGAGGCAACCGCGAGGCCGCCTGCCACCAGCGCGCCGCCGGGGATGAAGACGGAGGCGAGCCCCAGGGCGGTGCCGGCCAGCCCCAACCCGTCTCCGAGGCTGAACAGGCCGGTGGGGTCGATGCGGTTGACGGGGTCGCCCTCGGCGTAGAGGTAGGGATTCTTCTCCTGGCCGGAAGGATCGGGGCTGGTGAATCGGCCGATGTGGGGATCGTAGTAGCGGGCGGCGAAGTGGTAGAGGCCGGTGGCGTCGTGGTAGCCGCCGGCGAACTGGTACGGCTGCGGGACCTGTTCCGAGGTTCCGGCACGCTGGACGCCTCGGGGGCTGTAGGAGTACGTGTTGACCTTGGTCCCGGCCTCGTCGGCCAGTGCCACGACCGAACCGAGCGCGTCGGTGAGGTAGTAGTAGGACTTGCCCCCGGTGGTCATGGAGTTCAGGGTGCCCCCGGGCTCACGGTTGAATCCCATGTCCACGCCGCCCACGCTCTTCGCCGACAGGCCGAGGGGCCCGTTGTGGAAGAACGTGTCGCCCAGCTTGATCCGCTCGCTCTGGTCCGTCGAGCCGTACTGACCGGCGTAGGTCTTGCCACCCACGGTGACCGACGTCATCTGGGAGTGGTCGGACCACGTTGCGGCCGTGCGGGTGCCTTCGGGGGTGGAGGCACCGGCGGTCTCGTTGCCGACCTTGTCGTAGGACCAGTTCGTGGCGACGCCGTTCTTCCCGGTGATCTGCTGGGCGTCGTTGATCGTGTAGGTGGTGCCGCGAGGGCAGCCCGGGTCGACGCCCTGGGAGGTGAGGTTGCCGGCCAGGTCGTAGCAGTACTGCCAGGACGAGTTGAGGGTGGTGCCCTTCTCCTCCTTGGCGTAGGAGAACCGGCCGGCACCGTCGTAGGTGTAGGTCGTCTTCATCCCCGCGACCGCGTCCGTGCGGGTCCGGATCTTGTCACCGTCCTTGAGCGGGGTGGTGGCGTTGGCGTCGTGGTCGTAGCCGTAGGTGTAGGCGAGATCGACCAGCGTGCCCTTCGGGGACGTCGCCCGGATCTTCTCCGGTCGGTTCGACTTGTCGAGCGTGACCTCCTGGGCGGTGCCACCGGGGTACGTCGTCTTCGTGCGGATGTCGTTGTTGTTGTACGTGTACGTGGTGACCCTGCCGGTCGGATCCTTGAACTGCTTGAGGCTGTTGACCTCGTTCCAGGTGTAGTCCGTGAGACCCGCCGGGTCCTCATAGGTGTCCACGTTGCCCGCCGGCGTGTAGGTCAGGCGTGTCTGCGAGCCGTTCTGCAAGGTGCGCACGGTCTCGCGCGACAGCGGGTCGAACTCGTACGTGATGACCCCGGTGCCGTCGGAGCGCTGGGTGAGGTTGCCGTCGCCGTCGTAGGCGTAGGTGACGGTGGCGTAGCCGGAGGTGTCGACCTTGGTGATCCGGTCGCGATGGTCGTAGGTGTAGAGAGTCGTGACACCGCGACCGTCCTTGACGGTGACGGGACGGCCCAGGCCGTCGTAGGTGTACGTCGTCACACCGAGCGGCGCGGGCGGAGTGACCCTCGTCAGATCGCCCTTCGCGTCGTACGTGAAGGATGTGGAGACCGACTTGGTCGACGACATCTTCGTCGTGACCTTGCAGCGCTGGCCCTCGAACCCACCGCACGTCGGTGTGGCGGGGTTGTAGTCGAAGGACTGCGTGCCGCCGCCGGTACCGGTCACAGCGACCGACTTGGTGTTGCCGGCCGTGTCGTACGTGTAGTCCGTCTTCTCCCCGTCGGCCGTGGTCATGCTGCCGGGAAGGTCCGCCCCCGACAGGGTCTGATAGCCACTCAGGGCCGACGTGGCACCGGTGGGCAGCTTCGCCGAGGTGAGATTGTTGCGTGTGTCCCAGCCGTAGGTGGTCACGTTCCCGCCGACGCCGCCGACGCCCATCGCGTCCGTCGCGGTCTGGACGTTGTTGTTCGCGTCGAAGGTCCTGGAGCGGGAACGGCCGAGCGCGTCGGTCACCTTGGTGACCTTGCCGTCGCCGTCGTGCTCGTACTTCGTGGCGTGCTGCTCGGGGTCGGTGACCGTCGTGGTCCCCGCGTCCCAGGGATAGACGCCGGTGTAGGAGTAGGTGTACGTGGGGCCGGTGTGTCCGGAGCCGCCGGTCTGGGTCGCCCGCAGCATGGAGGTGACGCGGTTCTCGGCGTCGTAGGTGAAGACCGTCACCCGGCCCTCGGGAGTGGTGACCTTCGAAATCCTCCCGTCGGCGTCGAAGGCATAGGTGGTGGTCTTGCCTTCGGTGTCCGTGGTGCGCGCCAGGTTCCCCCCGCCGTCCAGATCGAAGACAGCGGTACGGCCGGTGTGGTCCTTGGCCTGCCACTGGCCGGGGTACGTCTTGAGCAGGTCGATCCAGCGGCCCGAGCGGGTCTCGGTCAGCTTGAAGCCCTTGTGCTCGGTGCCGTCGTCGTGCTGCTCGACGGTGATGGTGCCCTTGTTGCGATCGGTAACCTTCGTCAGCGTCCCGTTCGCGTCGTAGGTGTCCTTGGCGCCGGACTTCCGGTTGGTCAGCGTGTAGGTGCCATCCGCGTTCTTCTTCAGATCCTTCGAATATCCCTTGGGCGTGGTGAGCGTGCCGTCGGCGTTCTTCGTGAAGCGGACCGCGTCACCCGTCGCGTCGTAGACCACGACCTCGTTCGTGAAGACGTGCAGGTAGCGCTCGTACTCCTGCCACCAGCGGTCCGACACCTTGCCGTAAGGCCCTTGCAGCGAGTTGTACGTACGCGCCAGGCGCAGCTTCTGGCCCACCCCGGCGACCTCGAAGTCGGTCGCCGCCAGCATCAGGTTGCCGTTGGACAGGTTGATCCGCGCCACGAGGGAGTCGGTGATACGGAACTCCGAGATCTGATGCCAGGGCACCGACCCCTGCCCCTCCGGCACCCATGTGAGCACGCCCGCATCCGCCGAAGGGGCCGCTGAGAAACGCTGCTCCTTGGAGGACGCCTTCGCCGAGGTGCGTACGCGCTCCCTCTGCGCCGAACGCCAGGCGGCCTCCTCCTTCGAGGGGGGAGCCTCGGCCCGCGAGGCCACCGGTCGGGTCGATCCCACTCTCACGGGCGGGACTTCCAGCGGCGCCGCCTTCTTGCCCCACACCGAGCCGGCCCCCGGATCCGCCGCCGGCGAGGCGGCGAGCGCCGGCAGCGAGGACGCGCCCAGCGCGAGGACCGCAGTCGCTGCCGTCAGGGAGTGTCTTGCCGCCATACGGGCACGCCGAGAAGGCGTGCCGGAAGCACGCGAAGTCATGCACTTCCCCCCACGAGAAGAGTTGTCACAGCGGCCCCATCGGCCACCGGAGCCGCACACGCTGCCACAGCCCGGCTGCGGCGAACCCCGCTCTGCCCTCGAACTCCTCGTACATGCGGGCGATAACCAGACGAAGATCCGAAGCGGATGGTCTTCCGGTATCCGTGTCACATGGCAACAGTTGTCATATGGGCTGGATACGGACCTGTCTGAAGACGGCTGGAAACCGACCGTCACGTCACTGGCGCCCGCAGACCTCGATGGACGGCGCCGGCGATGACGCTGTGGCGGTTTGCCCTCGTCGCCCTCAACAACGACATCCTTGACGACACGCAGCGCCGCCTATCAACGCCCGACGACACGTCGTGAGGCGGACCCCGGCCCGGGCCGGCCCGGCTCCCGGCGACCGGGAGCCGTGCCTCAGCGGATGCCGACGGCGCGGCCCTGTTCCTGGTCCACCGGACCGTGCGCGCCGAA
Source organism: Streptomyces sp. NPDC006339 (assembly GCF_040612775.1). Classification (NCBI taxonomy): domain Bacteria; kingdom Bacillati; phylum Actinomycetota; class Actinomycetes; order Kitasatosporales; family Streptomycetaceae; genus Streptomyces; species Streptomyces sp. NPDC006339. The sequence goes on along the minus strand of NZ_JBEXQW010000013.1, from coordinate 45,950 downwards.
CTGCCGTTCAGGGCGAGGCATTCACTCGGGCAATGCGGTCTCACCTGCCGCTTCGCCGAGTGGACGAAGGCCAGGGTGTGGGCCAAGCTCCATCGCCTGGTCCTGGACGAACTCGGCTCCCGAGGCGAGCTCGACTGGTCCCGCTGCGCGATCGACTCGGTGAACATGCGGGCCTTGAAAAGGGGGACCTGACGGGCCCGAATCCTGTCGACCGGGGCAAGTACGGCTCGAAGATCCACTTGATCACCGAGACGACCGGTCTGCCCTTGCCCGTCGGGATCTCGGGGGCGAACCTGAACGACAGCCAGGCCCTGATCCCGCTGGTGCAAGGTATACCGCCGATCCGCTCTCGCCGCGGCCGACGACGGCGCAAGCCGTGCAAGCTCCACGCCGACAAGGGATACGACTACGACCACCTGCGGCGATGGTTACGGCAGCGCGGGATCACCCACCGCATCGCCCGCAAGGGAATCGAGTCCTCGCAGCGGCTGGGCCGCCACCGCTGGACCATCGAACGCACCATGTCCTGGCTCGCAGGCTGCCGCCGCCTACACCGCCGCTACGAACGCAAAGCCGACCACTTCCTGGCCTTCACCAGCATCGCCTGCACCCTCATCTGCTACCGCAGACTCAACAAGACGGACCGTCTTCAGGACGCGTCGGCGTAGGCGAGGTGGACGCCGCAGACGGTGCAGCGGAAGAGCATGGCGGTCGCCCCCTCGCCCAGGTGGGTCAAGAAGTGCTCAAGCTGATTTTCCTCGTGCCAGCCGTCGAGACGCATGTCGGCCCGCAGATGCTCAAGGGCTTCAGGATGCGCCACCAACTCGGTGTACCCGACTTCGCCCACGAAGGCGGCCGCGTCGTGGCAGTGAACGAGCCAGTGCGGATCCTGCCAGGCGTGAAATCCAGGGGTGCGACGGGTCACCGCATGCAAGACGTCCTCGCTGACACCGTCCAGCTCGTAGGAGTCGATGAATTCACCAGCGAAGCGTTCAGCCGCGCTCCCGTCAGCGATGCACCATGGACAGAAACGTCCGCTGACCTCGTGGGCAGAGTAGAAGGTCGCCGTGTAGATCCAGCCGGTGCTGCGGCTGCAGCAGGCGCACGCCTCGGCGGCAGCACGGATCGACCCGCTTGCGAGGGGGTCTGGGTGATAGCGGAAGGAGGGCAGGCTGGCGCTCATCGCCGCTTCCCGATCTGCACCTCGGTGGCCATGCCTATTGACACCATGGTGGGCAGTCTGTCCGTAAGAAGGCCCGCGATCAAGCGGCGACGTCGGACACCTGCCAGCCTAGCCAATTGAGATGGCTTCTAAGTGCTGGAAGACCGACGACAAAAGAGCCTACGTATTCCCACGGCACGGTGACTTTGGCCGCGCTTCGCCTGTGACTCCGCCCCTGATTCCTCAGATGCCCTTCCACAGTAGCCATGCCCGGCGACTCAGTCGTCGGCCGCTACGAGGAGAGTGATCCGTCCATCCGAGCGGTCGACGAGCACGAACTCGTGGAAGTCCTCGTGCACACGCCCCCAGTCATGAATGGCCTCATCCCCGAGCCCGCTCAGATAGTAGATCTGGTGGGCCGCCGCCAAGCGGTCGAACACCTCCTGCTGCAGATCCGCCTCCAGTTCGTAAGGCACGTCCCCAAACTGCTTCACCCACCCCCACAGGAGGTGCGCACTCTTCTCCCGGCTGACGGCTTCGTAGACGTCGGGGGTGACCAGCCTCAGCCAATACGGGCCGTGCCTGGATCCCTCCGGGAGGACTCCGCCGCCCGCGTAGTCGTCCCGGAACTGTTCATGCCCGATGAGCGCCGCGAGCAGTTCCCGGGCGTCGCAGGACTCAGCTGGGATCCGCAGGCGCTTGATGTCGACTCACCTGTAGCCGTGTGCCCTCGGATCTTGGAACTTGTAGCTCCGAAAATTGACGAAGGCACTTGCCTCATGGGTGAGCTGGTTCTCCATAGCGCCACAGTTTAGGAGCCGACCAAGGTCACCTACGGACCCATCGGACAGGCTCTACCCCGGAAGCCTCGTTCGAAGACGTGCAGGTTTCCACCATCACAGGGGTGACCGCCCCGGCGGACGGGGAAGCTTAGGCTGCGGCCTGTGCGAGAGGAACGGGAACTCGGACGGCGCATGCCTTGTTGGCGGAAGCAACAGCGCATGACGAACCGACCACAGTCCCTTGCCGCCGCAGGCCGTTATCAGAAACGGCGCCCAAGGGCTTGTGGAGCACCTTGAAGTCCTTTGCGAGCAACATTGCTAGAGAGAAGTGGTCACGAAGTACCCCCTCTCGTTGGACGTAGTCCATGTTGCGGGCGATGGGGGCGCCACGCATCTTCGACGCCGGCAGCGGAGGACCGGCTCTTCTCGGTGCCCACGAGGCGGACGGTCGCACCCGCTCGTCTGTGTCTGTCGACGGCAGGGATGAAACCGCTCCTCGAATTCTCTTCCCTCCTTGCATGTAGCCGAGTCGGCGCCCAGGAGACCGGAGAGGGCTCCGTTCAGGGGTCCGTCGCGTAGGAGCTCCACCGCAGCGGCCGATCCGACGGCGCCGCTGCGTCGCGTGCCGCGACGACACGGTCGTCGTCGAGCCTGGTCAGGGTCTCGTCGGTGAGCAGCCGGCCGAGCATGTCGGTGTGCACCCCACTGGCTCGGCCCAGTTCGGGCACGCCGAAACCGGCCGCCCAGATGGTGAGCGCACTCGACCGCACCATACCGCTTGCGAGGACGACCGCGTTCGGCCGGAGCTCGGCTACCGGGTCATGCTCGAGCACGGCGACACCGTGCCGGGACAGCCACTTGGCGATGGACCGGCGACCGGGCGAGCTGAACGGCGGCGCCGGGTTCGTGCCGCAGATCGGGGTGACCGCACGTCCTTGCTCGGCCAGTTCGGCGGCGGTCTCGATGCCGGCCAAGCCGCCGCCGACGACGCTGACCTGAGCGTCGAGCGGCACCTCTCCCAGCCTGGTGCGCAGGTGCTGGGCGGGCTCGAACTCACTCAGGGAGAAGGAGAAACCGGTCGGGCCCCGCACTGACGGAGTCGCCACGGTGTTGCCGACCGCGTAGATGACGTAGTCGTAGTCCAGCGTGCGCCCCCACGCCAGTTCCACCGTGCGGGTGGAGGCGTCGATGCGCGTGGCGCTGTCGACGACCAACCGGACCTCGGCGCCGAGCAGCGTGCCGTAGTCCACCTCGGCCTCGCCGGTGCCGGCGACAAACTGGTGCAGCCGCGGCCGCGAGCGTTCCGGCGTAGCCACCGCCGACCACGACACCCTTGTTGTTGGGTGAGCTATGTTCCGTCATGCCCCCCAAGACACCGCAGGCCCGCTGAGACGTGAAACCAGTCGAGGTGACACTAGGCACATCATCACGTTACCGGCGCTACGGGATCGGGTGGCCGATGTAGAGGAAGAGGTCAGGTGTCGGTGGCAGCTTGGCGATGGGCGACCGGCTCGGGCCTGAGCCCGGCCGCCGACGTCGAGCCGGGGCGTGGTCGCGGGGCGTGGGGAGGCCGCCGCCGTCCACGCCGTACGATGACCGCCGTAACGACCCGCCGGAGCCTGTCCCACCCCGCCCCCCGCCCCGTTCCTCATAGTCGGCCCCTAGACCGGGGCAGGCGCTGGCCGGGACCGCGCGCCGTGTCCCCGGCACCGGCGGGCCTCGCTGCGCTGCGGGGGTGTCCTAGAACTTGAAGATGTTCCGCGTCTTCGCGTGCATCTCGCAGTCGTTGCCGTACTGCCTCTTGAATTCCACCGGGCGTCCTTGCCAGGTGCCGTGAGCGGTGGCGATGACGGGGTCGTACAGCAGAATGCATGCGACGTCGCCGGGCGGGGTCTCGATCCTGCCTTCGCTGGCATCCAGATCGGCACAGGCTCGGTCGGGCCTGGGGTGGCTGCCTGCCGCGGGGGAGCACGACAGGACGACCGTCCTGCGGTTCGCCGGTGCGGCGGACTCCCCCGGAGGGGCGTCCTCTGGGCCCGGGTGCTCGATGGTCAGTTCCAGGCGGGTCGTGGGCGCGGGATCGGCCGATGCCGTGCCGGACAGGATGGCGGCGAAGGCACCGCCCAGTACGGTTGCGACGATCTTTGTTCTCATGATCGAGGCAACGACTCGGCAAGCGAGAGGTCACCTTCTACGATCAGCGCCCTGGCAGTGCTCTCGAGGCCCGTGGTCGGGCTGTGTGTACCTGCGTGAGGGCCGTTCGCCCTGCCCACGTCTGACCTTGTCGAGGTGTCGTGTGTTCGTCAGAGCGGCGTCCAGGACCTGGCCGAACGGGTGATGATGCGGAGGGCGAGGAGAGGGCCGGAGTGCGTTGGGGGAGGAGAGCGTGCCGCTCCGCTGCAAGGTCAGCTACCAGCGCTTCCGTATCCACCTCACGACAAGCGCACCTCTCCACGGTCGGCGACCGCCCGGCCATCCTCGCTCGCACGGTCACCGGAGGGATCCGCCGCCCGGACGGCGTCCGGAAGCCCTTTGCCGAGCCCGAACAGTTCCAGCCCAAGACCGTCCTCACCCAAGCCTCACCCAAGGCCAGGGCGAACGCCTGCCGGAGTGGCTCGACGCCGTCTGGCGGAGACCCCCCCAGTCTCCGTACCCTCGCCGCCGGCATCGACCGCGACCTCAACGCCGTCATCGCCGGCCTCGCTCTGCCCTGGAACTCTGGCGTCGTCGAAGGTCACGTCACAGGATCAAGATGCTCAGGTGCGGGACGTTTGGATGTGCCGGATTCGAACTCTTCCGACAACGCGTCCTCACGCCCTGATGCCCTGATGTCCAAGACGTCATTCGATCTGGTATGCCGAGAAGGGCCGGACACCCCAGCCCCACCGCACGGCGACGACCAGGTCCTTGTAGGTGAGCAGGTCCGCGAGCTCGCCCGTCTTGTGATCGATGTCGACGCCGGTGTCGCGGTTGTCCCGCTCGTCGCCGGTGACGGCGTCGAGGACCAGTAGTTCGTCCGTGCCGTCATGCCTGCGGCCGAGGCTACGGGCGAGGACGGTCACGTGGCCGTCGGACGCTTCGAGCGCGAGGGCGCCGCGGCCGGAGTCCAGGTCGTGCCGCCACACCTCGGTGCCCTGCGTGAGGTCGAAGGCGACCACCCGGGTCACGTACTGCTTGCCGCGCTTGGCCTCGGCAACAGCGTAGAGCCGCCCGTCGGCGACGGCCACGAGCTCGGGCCGGTGCGTCAGGAGGGTGCCGTGGCGGCCGGTGGATTCGATCCGGCCCAAAAGCGTGCCGTCCTCGCCGAAGGTGAGGTAGGCCCCCGGCAGGCCGCCCTGTTGGGTTCCGCCGACCTGGACGAGCACCGGATCGGCCGACAGCAGTGTCGCCTGCGCGTCCGTGCCCGGTGTCGGGCGGCCGCCGAGCGGCGTGGACCACCGTTCCTTCCCGTCGGTGCGGTCGAAGGCGGCGAGCCGCAGTTCGGTGCGGCTGCACGTGAGCACGGCGAGGACCTGTCGCTCGCCGGCGGCGACCCGCTCGGGCGCACAACCGGCCGGGACGGCGGCCTTCCAGCGCGGGGTGCCGGTCCGCAGGTCGAAGGCGCGCAGGGCCTCCGTTGCCGGTACGGCCGGCCGGATGCTCTCGAAGTTCCAGAAGTCGTCGGCGTCCCGCAGCACGGCGAGCCCGCCGCCGGCGGCGACCATGTCGGTGAACGACTCCGTCAGGTCGGCTGGGGTCCGCCGGACGTGCCACAGCTCCCGGCCGGTCGTCAGGTCCAGCGCGGCGACGGTCGCGCAGCCCTGACCGCCCGGGCCCCGGTTCCCCCGCGCGAGCAGAAGGACGGAACCGGCCACACGGCGGCCGACGGCACACACATGGTCCTGCCCCGGCGGTGCGTACTGCCAACGCCGCTCTCCCGACCCGGCGTCGAAGGCGGTGACGGCGTCGTAGCGACTGCGGACGAGCGTGTCGCCGACCAGCCAGGCACCGTTGCCGTAGTCCCGGGCGTTGTCGTCGACCGGTGCCTCCCAGACGACGCGCAGCGAGACTTCCAGAGCGGAGCAGCCCGAGGCGGAGCCGAAAACGAGCAGCGCGGCGACGGCCGCGAGCAGGGGGCCAAGCCGCCCGGTCCCCCCACGGTGCCGCGGCCACCGCTCCCGTCCCGGTTTCGTGTCGTCGGTCGTGCGCGCTGCCATACGGATCCCCACCCTGGCTAGAACTGCTCGAAGCTCCGTCAGACTAGGGGACTCACGATCACCCGCGCCGCTCTCGTCCCGTTGCCGCGACGGGTGGTCACCGTTACTCAGAAGTCGAGCCAGAACCCACACTCGGGGTTCCGGCTCGCTCGCTCCCCGGACTGACCTCGGCTTGGTCCGCAGGGGACGACCGCGAACGCCGTCGAGGTCGAGCTCACCCCGAAGTCGCTGGCCCGATCCTGCGGGCCTAAGGGCACGCCACTCCGGCATCCCGCCGTTGCTCGCACGGCAACGACGTATGTCGCCCGTGAGACACGGCTGTCCGGCCAGGCATGAGCCAAATCACCAGCGGTGTGCACCGGGAGGGCGGCCGCCGTGCAGTGGGCCAGGGCTGTACTCGTCCTGGCAGACGCCGAGCGAGAGCTCGACCGACCGGGATGGCGGCCGGAGTAGACCGAGGTGTACGAGTACGACGTCCCCGGCAACGATCGGCTCACTCGGGCCCTTCGGTCCTTCAGGGCCCGAGTGAGCCCTGCCCTCTCGAGGTGCATCGGCAGGGGCAACTACCCGGCGGACGCAGCGGTGACGAGCGCTGCCGGCATTGGGCCGCCCGAGCTTGCGGCTTCCCCCGCAGCCGCGGGGAAGGGCCGGACCACTGGGCGGCCGTCCCTTCGGCGATGATCGGCTACGCCCCACACCGGCGGGGGTGTTATCGGGATCTTGGTCCGCGGCCCCTGAACGACCTCGGATGACGATCGGCCGGGCTCTTGGTGGAGGCCGGCCGCGTGCCGCGGGGCCGTTGGCGTGGCGGAACCCGGCCGGCCATCGAACCGTTGCCCCCTGGGAGGTGTCCATGACCAGTAGAGGCCGATTGCTCTTCCTGTCGCTGACCGTGCCGCTCGCCGCCGTCACCACCGTCCTTCTGACGAAGGCGATCCAGTACCCGGCGCTCGGTACGTCCACCGTCCTGACCATCCTGCTGCTCGGTCTGGCCACGGCCATCAGGAACCGCATCAAGGGCGAGGCCCCGCAGCGGACCGCGCCCCTGGACGCGAAGAACACCGGCTGCCTGGTCCTGGTCTTCCTGTTCCTCGCCCTGGCGGTCGTCCTGCCCGCCGACCGGCCGTGGAACGCCCCGTGGTGGCCCGGCCGCCACGAGAGCACCTCGCTGCCCGATCCCTGCGCGGTCGGTCTCTCCGCCGCCGCCACGCTGGTGCCTGCCGGCACCGCCACAGCCGAGACGGACGACGACGGAGCCTACGGGCCGACCCGGGACTGCACCTGGCAGGACCCGGAACGGACGTCGTCGCTGCGGCTCTCCTACCAACTGGTGCGCTGGCCGGGTTCCTTGGGAGGTACGGCGACGGACACGGCACGCGACGCCTTCGCGAACGACCTTACGGTGGGCACCCCCACCGCTCTGCCCGGCATCGGGGACGAGGCGCGTCGCGCCGTATCCGCCTCTTTCCAGGACCTGAGAGCCCGCAAGGCCAACGTGCTCGTTGAGGTGACCCTCATCAGTGCGCACCACGACGCCGCCCGCACGGCGGCGGTGGAGCGGCTCCTGCGCACGGCGGTGAACCACATCCGCGTCGGCTGAACGGCACCAGGCGCCCCAGCCCACGGCGGCAGGCGCGGACACGGCATCGAGTCCCGGTGCTCAGCGCGTCGGCCCATCCTTCAGGCGGTGCGCGGCAGCACTACCGGAGGCCGCTGGCGGCCATCACAGCCGGGCCGACGCAGGCCGCGGCTGGCGGGGGCCTGCTCGATTGCAGACAGCTCCGTGCAGATCCCTCCAGGAGGGGACCGACATGGGGCTGACGGCGGTCGCCCGCCTCTAACAGCCGCTGCAGTCGAAGCGGCCGGGCCGCTCCCGGGCCACCGAGATGGTTGCGTCCCTCACGGACAAGACCGACGTCCAGACCGCACAGAGGGCAGCCGGCGAGTTCCTGCACGACGCGGGTCAGCCGGATCCGGCTGACCTGACCGCAGCGGAAGCAGCGCGCCGACCAGGGGGCGCCGGGGGATGGGGGCGGCCGTTCGACCGGGTTGAGACCGGCCGCCCGCAGAACGGCTTCGGCCCGGTTGCGGCCCGCCCACCTGCCCACTTTTCCCGGGCCTTCCCCTCCGCCCTCTGCTGGCCGCCACCTCCTCGCACTCCTTGGCCTCGACCCGGTTGTAGACCGCGATCCACTCCCGGAACTGACGCTCGGGCACATGACAGGCGTACAGGTAACAGCAGAGCTGCCGGGATGCTGCTGGAGAGCTGGCGCCGGTTGTAGATCCGGTTCGCCGTGCTGCGGGAAAGGAGCGCGAAACGGTCCCTGTTCCGCTGGTAGGCGGCCTCGGCCCGTTTCTCCACGGCCGCCATGGACGGAGGCTGGTCGCTCTTCTCGTGTGCCCGCCGCAGTGCGTCGCCGAAGTCGTGCCGGTACCGCCCAGGCGCACCGCCGGCGCGGGAGTGAGCGTACGCCGCTGCCGCCCCGGCGGCCGCGACGCCTCTACCCACGAATGCCCCGCCTGGTCGGACTTCAGGCCCAGGCAGGTGCGTATGTCGACCACGTACGTCTCCGATGCGCGCCTGCCGGTCTCCGCCCACTGCACGGTGGAGGAGGAGATGCCCATCACCCCCCGGCCTGCTCCTGGGGCAAGTCCTTGGCCTGGCGGCCGGCCCGCAGCGCCTGGGCGAGCTGGCCCATGGCGCGCTGTTCGGCCGCGCCATCGGCTTCATACGCCGAGCCCGATACGGCTTTTTCTCCATGGGGCAGACCTGCGGGGACGTCTGGAGGACAGCCAACACCGGCACCCGCGGGTTCCCTCCCCGGCCGCGAGCAGGTCGCACCTCGCGGGCGAAGTCCGCCACGGCGTGACCGGATCGGCCTCGAGGGTGCCGGGCTAGGGTTCGCGCCATGACAAGATCATGGAAACGCCTGTTCACCGGAATCGCGGCGGCCCTCACCCTCACCGCGGGCTCCACCGTGTCCGCCGTACCCGCACACGCAGCGACACCGTTCGCGGAGATCGACCCGGCGACGGCCCAGCAGTTCACCTTGGATCCGGTGTCGTCCTTCGACGGGCAGCCGGAGAACTCCTTCGACGTCTACGGTGAGGCGATCAAGGCCGTCGAGGCCGGCGGCGCGATCACCAGGAAGGACTCCAACGCGCTGCTCGCATCCGGCGGCTGGTCCACCGGAACGCCTGGCCTGTGTCACGACACGGGCCTGTCCGCGAGCCTGTCTCCCAGCGGATTCTGCTGGAAGAAGGGCGACGACCTCTCCAGCTCGTACAACTCGGTGGGTGGCTGGACCCCCCAGGGCATCACCGGCTCCTACGATGCCCAGCCAGGCGGACTCGTGGACGGGCACACCGCCTTCCTCGCCTCCTGGCACTTCAGCCGGGACATGCACACCTCCACGCCGAAGCCGAACGAATTCGCCCGCGTGAGCCTGGTCAACGCCGACAACGGCAAGATCACCTACGACAACCTCCTCCTGGTGGAGCCCACCGGCTCCGTCGCAGACGGGAACGGCAATTTCCGGGCGGTCAAGGGCATCCACGCCGACGGTGTCGTGTGGTACGGCAACAAGGTGTTCGTGGCCAGCGGGCGATGGCTGCAGGTCTACGATCTCCAGCACATCTGGCAGGTGGCCGACACCGGAAGGGAAGCCGTCGGCATCACCGACGGAGTGTCCTCGGCGCGCTGGAGCGCGTACGCCCTGCCCATGATCGGCAAGTACCGGACGACCGGCGCCGACACCGAGGCATGCGTCGTACGCACCGGCACGACGCCCTGTCTGAACTCTCTCAGCCTCGACCGTACGGGCCAGGACGGTCTCGTCTCCGCCGAGTACGTACGGGGCGGGGCGGGCGGACGCGTCATCCGCTGGCCGCTCAACTACCTCACCGCTCTCCCCACCACCACCGAGCCTTCCGGGCGCGGCGTCAGCCACGCCACGCGCGGTTTCACCTCACCGGTGTGGGACATGCAGGGCGCCACCACCAACGGTACGACCTGGTACATGAGCGGCACCTGCCCGACAGGAGTGGGCGGCGGCTCCGGCGACCCGGTCGCCTCGTACTCCTGCATCCACCGCGCCTTGCCCAACAACGCGCCGAGCGTCTACACCACGTCTCCGGTCTACACCCAGAACCTGGGCTATGCCCCGCAAACGAAACGGATCTGGGGCCTCAACGAACGCATCAACACCACCACCGGCATCAGGGTGGTCTTCTCGATCACAGGCTGAAGCCCATGACGGATCAGCCCGACTCAACCGGCGCCAGCACGATGCCCGCCTGCTGAGCCTCCCCCTCCACCAGCCGCTTCAGGATGTGCAGTCGGTCGAGGAGGTCGTCCGGACCGCCGCACAGGCCATCGGGCATCGCCGGACGGACGGGAGCATCCGCGCCTCAGGGAAGCGCTGCATCGGTGGGTGGGGCGCGCGGGCTGGCGGCGCAGGTGTACCGGCGCTTCGTTGAGGTCGACGCCGCCGGAACATCGCCGCTGCACGAGCACGTTGTCGTCGCCCTGAGTGAGTCAGGGGAGGGGATGCGCGCCATTGAGGCGGTGCCGGCCCGTAACGGCACCCCACTGTGATCTTGATCTTTGCCGCGCTGCACGGTCTCGCCCTCGCCGGACGTGCGCCGGAGCTCGCGGCGGCGTATGCCGCCATGGACGGCGGGGCCGCTGCCGGCGCGGCGAGCGACACACTGCTTCGTACGACCGCTGAGGTCGCGGCCATCGTGGGGCGCCGGACGACGCGGCCGGACGAGGCTGGACGCTGTGCCGTCTGTATCCGGCCATCGCCGAGGCCGCACACCGTGGGCTGTTCTGCGGGCTCAATCTCAACGTCGACCACGTCGGTCTCGACTGCTGCAGTGTTGTCGCAACGAAGCTCGATCGAGACATCCGGCTGGGATCCTGGTGCCGTGGAAGACTCCAGGGAGCAAGGACTTCACCGCTCGATCGCTGAAGCCGACTCTCCGGCCTGGAACGTCAGGGCAGCAGCAGGGCGGCGGCTGGCGGCGGCGCCTCGGATCGAGAGCGTCGCCGGTGTCCTGCACCGTCTCCTCCTGGACGCTCAGGACACTGGAGTGACCTCCGCTACCGCTGCGGCCCTGTTGGCTCGGAGGGATCTGGTCGGCCTACGTGCCGTGCTCGCGGCCCGTGCAGTGGCGTCTGACGAGGGGACGGCTGATCAGCTCACTGCGGAACTCGACTGCGACTCACGCTTCGCGACCGGAGAGGGCAGAGTCGAGCTGATCACGCAACTCCGGACTCTGACGTCGGATACAGACCCAGAGGTCCGCAACGAAGCCCTCTTGCGACTTTCACACCTGCGCTGATCATCGCCCACGCTCCCCCCTGGCTCGTCGCAAGAGTTACAGCGACCGGCGTGACCCCGCCCGGGCCGGTCGCTGACCCGGCCGATCCGACAACCGGCCAGCCATGCGCCCCGACCCGCTGGACTGCCTGAATACCGCCCCGGTCCAGCACCTCAGCCCGGCCTGGGTATCCGCCACCGGCGGTGACAAGGCCGTCGTCCTCGTTCACGCCGCCACCGGCCGCCGGATCGCAGCCGGCCGACTTGGACGGGCGCCAGGTCGCACTGCGAGCGCGGGCGGCCGACGCTGACTTCTTCACCCCGACCGCCGCCTACCCCCGAGCCGGTAGGGCACGAGGACCTCGCGAATTGGCTCGCGACCTGCTAGCTCAGCCGGGCCTACCCCCCGCAGCACCCATTGCGGCGCCATCACGATTGCCGAGCGGGAGCCGCACGCCCGCACCGCCAAGCCGTACCTGCAGCACACCGCGGACTTCCTGGCCGCGGCAGGCTCGCCCAGCAGGTCGACATTTGAGATACGCCGACCCGACGGCGAACACTTCACGGCCGCCGTACCGCTCGACACCGACCCGTCGGGCCCGGCCCTGGTGTGGGACGAGCGCTTCGGATGGCGGACCGCGACCAACCGCCGGCACGTCATTGGCAGCTCGTGAAGACCGCGCCCGAAGGTGAGTGACTGCGGATCAGCACGTCGAGAGCGACTACCTGGCAGCACGAGCAGGGTGCCGCAGGGCCGCGAGAACGTCTCTAGGGGCATGACCCGTTTCAGGAGCGGGGTGACCTCCGACTTGGTCGGCATGCGGTGGTCCGGCGAGCGACGTCCCCCCGTTACCTTTTACAAGCAGCTCACGGGCTTTCTTCCTCGCCGCGTTCGCTGCCATGGGCGATCCGGCATCGAGGGCCTACTACGACAAGAAGATCAGCCAGAGCAAGCATCACACCCAGGCCCTGCTCTGCCTTGCCCGACGCCGGGCCGACGTTCTCTTCGTGATGCTCCGCCTCGATACGTGAACACGGCCTGCCACAAAGGCGTATTGCCTTGCCCATCGGGTGCATCCACCTCCACGCCCGCCGCCAGGAGAGAGCCGACAGCCGCGGCATCCTGCTCATCCGCCGCGAAGTGGAGCTGCGTCCACCCCTGGCGGCTCTCACGCCCCAAGACCTGATCCTCATCCGTCATGCCCGCCATCATCACGATCACCTCACGAAAGAGATAGGGGCACCCCCCGGGAGCCGGTGTCGCCGGCTATGCGGGCCAGGGGCGATGCCGCAAAGGGTCAGGTTGGCCGCCCGCTAAACGGCTGTGCCCCGGCCCAGGGGAGGCCGGAGGCACAGTGAGTAGGACCTACGGCTTGACCGACGGCGTGATCGGCGATCCGACCGGGGCCGCGGAGTCCGGTACCTCCGCGTAGTCGGGCAGCTCGACGCCGTTGATCGCGCGCCCGACCAGTTTGGTGAACCATTCACTGCCGAAATCGGGGCGCGGCTCGGCGTCCGGCCCGGGGAGGTCACGGCTACGGGCGTTCAGCCGGCCGATCTCCTGGTTGGCCTCGACGAACGAGCGCATCCGCGCCTCGTAGCGGGCGAACCCGGCCTCGGGGTCCCACTCGGCAGCGGCCAGCTCTCCGGCCAGCAGGTAGGCACCGACCAGTGCCAGCCCGGTGCCCTGCCCGGACATCGGCGACGAGCTGAACGCCGCGTCCCCGAGCAATCCCACCCGTCCACTCGACCAGCGGTCCATCACCACCTGGGCGACCTGGTCGAGGTAGAAGTCCGGAGTCTCGTCCAGGTGCGCGAGGATGTCCGGGGTCAACCAGCCCATGTCCGCCATCCGCTCCCGCAGCAGGACCTTCTGGGCTGCGACGTCACGGTGGTCGACGTCGAAGTCAGCCGAGGCGAAGGAGAACATGGCCATCGCCCGGGTGGCGTCCTGGATGGGCCGTAGGAGGGCGGAACGCCCGGACTCCTGATCCCGGTACTCCAGGAGCCAGCGGTCCAGCCCGAACTCGTTGGGCACACTGCAGAAGGCCAGCACGTGCCCGAGGTGGCGCAGGAACCGCTCATGCGGCCCGAAGACCATCGCTCGCAGCTCCGAGTGCAGCCCGTCTGCCCCGACCACCAAGTCGAAGCGCCGCCGGTCGCCGCCCGCGAGGACCACCTCGACCCCGTCCGCGTCCTGGGCGAGCCCGGCAATTCGGTCGCCGAAGACGTACTCGACGCCGTCGCGGGTAGCGTCGTAGAGCACCTGGGACAGGTCCCCGCGCAGGATCTCGATATCCGCGATGAACCCGTCCCCACCGTCGTCGTCGGCACGGAAGGTCTCCAGCACCTGCCCGTCCGGGCCCACGATGTGCGCGCCGGCGGTGTCGGTGCACGCCGCGCGCACCGCCGCGTCCAACCCCATGCGCCGGATGACCTCCTTGGCGACCCCGCGCGCGTCCACCGCCTGCCCGCCGGGACGCAGCTCGGGAGCCCGCTCCACCACGGTCACCTCAGCCCCTCGCCGGCGCAGCCAGTAGGCCAGTGCGGGTCCCGCGATACTCGCCCCCGCCACCAACACCCTGGGACCGCTCACCCCCGCCCCCGGCCCGCCCCTCCGCACCGTAGGGCCCTGGCCGGAATCGTCGACGCTCATCACAGCCTCCATCTACGTCCTCCCGCGCCGGAACGTCCCCAGCGCAGGCCCACCGCTGTCGGTGTATCCAGCCGTATCGACCACGGATCCGCACAAAACTCATCGGTCATGGCGGGATAGTCCAGGACCCGACCCCCGGCCTCGTAGACCGGGCACGTGTCGAAAGGGGCGTCCACCGAACCGGATAGGCAAGCGGCCCTGAAGGACCCCGGAACCGTCCTCTACGGCCGCGACACCTCCCGCGCACACGTGCAGCGGAAAAGGCTGAGGACCTGTACATCCGCTGGCGCTCATCGCGTCCGCGAGCAGGCAGGCGCTCTCGGTGGCCTGGTCCGCGTGCTCCTCGGGTGCGGGCAGCGCCCGCTTCTGAACGACGTGCCGAAAAGACCACGGTGAGTGTCACACGGTCGCTGGGATCGACACCCGCAGCAGGTGAGAGCGGACTCCGGTCCCGAAGGGGTCCGCGCGTTCACCGAGGAGCACCACCGTGTACGACAACCCCAGCGACGGCGCCGAGAACACTCCGACCGCCGGGCCTACCGACGGGCACCTCCCGCCTGAAGCAATCCAGAGCAGTGGCCACCTGGCTCCGCACTGATCAACCGGACAAGTCAGGCCCCAGCCGTGCGTTGCTCGCCCTACGGAGCCTAAAGTGCTGCTCATGGACATGGGGGCGGCACTGGTTGCAGTAGTCGGCGTTGCAGGAACTCTCGGGGCTGCGCTGCTCACGCAGCGCGGCGCGGATCGGACCAAGCAGCGCGAGCTCGCATTGAGTCGGTCTATCCAGGAGGCGCGTGAGGATCGCGAGTTGCGCCGCAAGAGTTACACCGATCTGCACCGAGATGCCCGGCAGTTCGCCACGGCTCTCAGTCGGCACCTCTACGTCATGCGCGATCGCGAGGTCGGGGACGATGACGTGCGGGTGCTTGAAGAAGCCAAGGACGCTCAGCGGAATCGCTGGTCGGAGGCGATCATGATCGCGCCCGGCCCGGTGCTGGAGGCCGCCCAGGAAGTGAATGACGCACTGACCCGCGTGTACGGCCAAGTGAAGCGTCAGGAGCAGGGGAACCCACGACCGGGCGAGACGCTGCAAACAGCGGCGGAGGCGCAGCAGGCGCTCTGGCCGCTGATCCACGCCATGGGAGACGTCATGCGTCGTGACCTCGGCGTGGCCGGCGAGTTCAGCGCTTCACCGCCGGCAGAGGCCGGCCACGTGGGGGTGCCGGCGGACATGTCGCGTACAGCCCAGACGGACGCGGCCCGGAGGCCCCAGGCGTAGCCCTCTTCTTCTGATCCTGCCGTGCGTGACCGAGGTCCAGTTCACGCCGGACGGCCCGCGCGGGCCCTGGCTGCCTCCTTCCCCGCAGGAAGGGGGGCCGCCCTGTCGGGTGGATCAGGCGTAGGTGAAGCGCGGTCGCCCCGAGCGAGGCGATCGGGCTCGCCCAGGTCGGCGTGGAGCCCGACTTGAAGGTGAGCACGTGATCGGGGAGGGAGGGGGGGATCGCCCACACCGTGCTCGACGGTGCGTACGAGACGGCGCGACTGTACAGGCTCGGGGCGCGTTCTCCGCGGCATGCCCGACGTGCCACCTACCTGTGGGGGAGCAGTGCCTGGCGCGCCGCAGCGTTCAGTCCGGGCGCCGCCGCCCGTGCCGGAAGGTCGTGCAAGGCGGCCGCCTCCTCGCCGCATGCGTCGCGGCCCGGCAACGCCGCCTTCGCGGCAACAGTGTGCCCACGAACGTCGCGGGTGCTTCTCTCGTCGCGGAGCTGTCCGCCATCGAGCTGTCGCAGCCGCAACTCGTCCGGCTGGCCCGCTGTCGTCCCCGACACCCCCGTCAGGCTTGTTGACAGGAAACGGCTCTGACTCAAGTGCTGTAGAGTCTCGCTCCCCGTAGCGCAGGTCCCCTGACGGCCGGTCGCCTGGGAGCCGTTCTCATGACTGGCCGGGTCCGTCGAGGCGTTCGGTGGGGCCGGCGAAGGAGAGGAAGAGAGTTCGCGTGGTGAGCAGCCAGGTGTCGTGCACCTTGCGGAAGGTGTCTTCGTAGTGGCCTACCTGAACCGGGGGCCGCGGCGGTACGAGGCCCTCGCTGTAGCCGTCGACACGGTACGTGGTGAAGTAGGTGGTGGCGGCGGCGGTGTCCGCAGAGGTCACGTTAACCAGGATGTTGGTGCATATACGGCGTGACAGTCGGTCTGCGGGCCGGTTGCCGAAGTAGATGCGCAGGGCGTCGCGCCCCGCAATGCGGCGGTCGCCGGCGGGCCATTCCCAGGTGCCATCCTGCGTGAAGAGATCCGCCACCGAGCCCGGGTCCCCGAGGTCGAGCCGGTGTACGAACTCGACGACCAGCCGCTCACAAGCCCGCTCTGCGAGCAGGCGCTCCATCGGCTCAAGAGTTGCAGCATTCATGATCAACTCATATCAGGTCGCTCCTGACTGAGGAAGCGGAGTGCTGAGGACGGCCCACAGGTGACGGCCGCGACGTTCCGGCTCGGGGAGCTCGGGGAGCTCGGGGAGTTCGGGGAGCTCGAGGGCGACAACGACCGGGACAGGCTCGGGCGCGGCAGCGACACGGCGGGCAGCCGACTGCCTCCCGCGCCCCGGTCGCGGCCGGCACCGGCAGGCGGCCTTCACCCGGGCAGTCGCCGGTCGCCGACTCAGCAGTCGCCACACCCGGAACAACAGCTCGGTCCCCACGACCAGGAGTCGCGGGTCGGCTCCTCCACCTGCCGCCGGCACACGCCGGGCCCCTCAGCCGACGACCAGCCGAGGAGCCCGGTGTACGGCACGAAGGCGAAGTACCCCGACTACGGAGTGCCGTCGTTCACGCAGACGACCGCGAACGCGGGGTTCAAGATTCCGATGACGTTGATGCTGTTGCCGCAGACGTTGGCGTCCAGGTCGAGGGGCACCTGGATCACGTTGCCGCTGAGGACTCCGGGAGAGCTCACCGCGACGCCCACGGCGGTGGCGCCGTCGTCGTTGGGCTCGGGGGCGGCGGCGGCGGTTCCGGCGCCGCCGAGCGCCAGACCGAGGGCCAGAGCAGCAGTGCTGATCATCCGCATACGCATACATACCTCCTGGTGAGAACGAAGATGTTCCTCACCCCGGACTCTCACGCCGGTCGAGGGCGGCGGCAACGCGGGGCGGTGCAGGCGGAGCAACCCCGCTCACCCATCCCTGCTCTGCCGTATCCGCTCCGAGGTTTCACGCCTCCCCGCTGACTTCGCAACGTGCGTATCAGCCCGGGTCAGACCCATTGGAACCGACAGGTCTGACCTGGGCTGAGCTGTTCCGGTACGGGCTCGACCGGCGGAGGCGTTGTCGTCCCAGCCGTCGTCGCGCTGTACGTAGCCGAGCATCGAGCGGGAGCGGCGGGCCCAGCCGCCCTGGTCGGCGATGGCGATGGCGATGGCGTCGCGGCCGGCGCGGCGGACGGCGGAGGCCAGGCCGATGCGCAGGGAGTGCCCGGTCCAGGCCATCGACATCCGGCCCTCGTCGAGGTCCGCTTGATGGCGCGGGTTACGGAGTCGGGAACCATGCCGCCAGTGACGTGGCCCCACCGGTCGATGCCGACGAACGCCGGAGCAGGGTCGGCCCACCGCTCGCCGTGCTCGGCGACCAGCCAAGCAGTACGCGGTCCAGGCCCGCACCGAGCAGATCTCGGCAGCGTCGGCATAGCTGATCCTGGCGTTGCGCACGATGTGCTTGGTCTTGCCGGTGAGGACTGCGACGACCAGGCCGCGCGGGTGCAGGGTGACGTCGCCGGTGAGCGGTCCGGCCAGGGTCCTGGGAGCGGCTGGCGTGTGGGAAGCCGGTCATGGCCAGGGCCTTGTCCCGGTCGCCGGTCAGAGCGTCTGGGCAGGCTCGGGCGATGGCGCGCAGGCCGTCGATGTCGGCGCCGACCGCCTAGCCGCGGCCGCGCCGTTCGCCGGCCCTGCAGGAGTTTGGCGGAGCCCGCCTCCTGTGCGCGGGCACGCCCGCTCGTACGGGTGATCGCACCCCAGTGCCGGGCGCGGCGCGTCGGCCGGCCGCTATCGTCGGCTCGCCCATTCCCCAGTGCAGGAGCACCATGTCGTTTTCGCAGGGAGCAGCCGCCTTATGCGCCTCCGCGGTGCTCGCACTCGCGGTGGCGAACGCCCCGTACGCGGCGCCGGCGGCCGCGGCCGCGCCGTGCGTACGGGGCGAGAGCGAGACGCGGGGGAAGTCGTCGGTCGACGAGGGCGAGATCCGCTGGACCGAGGCCACGAAGTACGACGACCTGCGCAAGCACGCCATCACCGAGTGGAACCGGTTCCGCACGATCAAGATCGCGGCCGACACCGCGACCACGGTCAACGGCCTGGAGTTCCGCGACTACAGCGCCGACGACGGGCGCGGCGGCTACTACGAGCGCCACGGCGGCCCGGCCGCCACCGACTACATCTACCTGAACAAGCACCTGCTCGACGGCCACTACAAGAACGAGCCGCGGATGCGGCAAAACATCGTCGTCCACGAACTCGGACACGCCCTGGGCCTGTGCCACAAAGCCGACACCGTCAACAGCGCCCTGCGCAAGGACGTCAGCACCAAGCACGTCCCCACGGCCGTCGACCAGGCCAACTACTCGAAGCTGTGGGGATGATGAACCGCACCATGCTCCTCGTGCTCGCCGGAGCCGTTGTGCTCACCGCGTCCGCGACCGCCGCCTACACGTCCCTGAAGGACGACACCGTGACCGTCTCCGCCGTCTGCGTACCGGTCCAGGAGAACGACCGCGACCGCGCCGGCCTCGCCGCGCACCTCGCGGTCGTCACCGTCGACAAGACCCTCAAGGTCACCGCGCACGACGGCTACCACGAGGCTCTCTCCCGCGTCCGCGTCGTCGAGAACCTGAAGGGCGAGCTGCCCACCGCCCTGGACGTGACACAGACCGTCGACCGCACCAGCACCGGCGCGCTAGTCGCCGCTACCGACCACAAGCAGCCCCTCCTCCCCGGCCACCGGTACGTGATCGGCATCTACCAGCACCCCGACCCGACACCGGACGTATGGCTGTCCTCCTCGGCCGACGGCGCCGAACTCGACAAGGTCCGCGCCCACTGGAAAGACGCCATCGCTCACCAGAACGCGCCACGCTCCGACCCGAAGTGCAACGACGTGGTCGTGCCGTAGCTCGCGCGCCGCGTGAGGCAGGGTGCTGCTCGGGAAACGGTCGCCGCCATCCTCATCTGGACCCGGTCTTGAGAGGCGAGGAACCTACCCGGAGGAACTCGCCAGCCATCCGGTGGCGCTCACGACCTCGCGCGCTATGTCGACCACGGTCCGTCCGTCGGTCGCCACTCGCACCGTGTCCGGGGGCATCTGCTCATCCAGAATCCGCGCTTTGCGGGCGCTGCCCTCCAGTTCCTGCTCCAGCTCCGAGCCCAGCTCCCGGCCGGTCAGCCGTTCACGTGCGGTGGCGTCGGACGCGGTGAGCACCACCCGCACGATCCTGACATTCGCACCCATGGCGCGTAGGAACATGCCCTCGTTCTCGGTCAGAACGCTCACTGTGTTCGTGTAGATCAGGCGGCGGTACCCGAGCTCGGCATAGTTCGACCAGAGCGCCGTCAGATTGCGCTCGGCGATCTTCTTACGGCGAGGGTCCCCCTCCGGGGCCGGGTGGACCTGCCCCATGAAATCGCCTTCGATCACACAGTGGGCAACCGCCGCAGCACGCAAACGTGCCGAGACCTCCCACCCCACGGTCGTCTTGCCGACGCCGGCGCGCCCTCCGATGAGCAATACCTCTGCTTGATCCATAACTGCACCCTGCCACCGAGCAGTCGAACCACGCGAACAGAATGTGCGCGGATCAGGGAGACAAGCCCTGGGCCCGGAAGACCCCCGCGACCGTCTCCCTGCAGCTTTCCTCCCCGCGTCCCTGTTCGCCCGCGTAAGGACCGTAGGCCCCCGCCCGGTACCACCGGACAGCCGGCCGCCACACGACGACCACCGCCCTCGCCGCGACCTGCGCCCTCGCCTCCCTCACCCTGGGCGGATGCAGCAACCTGGGGACCAGGGCACCCTCGCGCCAGCCTGCCCTGCACCTTCGTAACAGGCCCTAAGCGTCCGGGTTCTTACCGGCGGCGACGGTGGTGATGCGCTGTACCTGCATCGTGGCGAACGACCGCAGGTCGTGGTCCTTCGGCAGACTGCAACACATGGAGCAGGAGCCGGGCTGCGGACTGGCTGCACAACCTGCCCATCCGCGTCCAGACCAGCCAGGGACGCCGGCATCGGGGGCAGCCCGCCCCCACCGAGGTAGCTGGATGGTCCGGGGATCACGGAACTGCTCGGTCACGTACGTTGCGCTCCTTCTTCGATCGGGTGCGCAACGTCTACCGACTACGCAACCAGTGGATACGCTCCGACTTGGCGTGTCCTCCTGTAGTCCGGTCAACGGCTCGGTGCCGGCCGTCCTTTCTCTCGCCTATTCCGAGCTTTTGCCGAACGGCTCGTCTGTAGCTCCCCACACCAAGCCGGTTCAGGGACGTGTGACTGAGTACTGCAGTTGGCCCGTGAGCGTTCGAGACGAGCGCTGCAGAGGGCCAACCGCTGCGGGCGGAGGCATGCGGCAAGATGCGGACGCATGACCCTCTCATCGCGTTTCACCATGCCGGGCCAGATCTGGGCTGTGGCCGCATCCGACCCCTCCGGGCCACTGACCGTGACCGGCTACGGCCCGAATCCGCTGGCGACCGTCATCACGAGGGTCGACCTTTCAGGCAAGGTGGCGTGGCAGCGGACCTACCCCGGGACCGGCAAGCCGCAATCCCGTCTGGCCACGGACGGCGCGCTGTGGCTCGCCTACTCAGACCACGAAGGTCAGCTCCTGGAAGGTGTTCTGCCGGACGGTTCCAGTGGGCACACCGCCCGCCCGGAGTGCCGCGCCGATGAGGAGATCGGCGCATTCGTCCTCCTCGACGACGGGTTCCTCATTTCCTGGGTCAGCGGCTCCCGCATGGTCCGTAGGCAACGAAGCCGACCCGCCTCTGTACCGGAGCCTCGCGTGGCCCGGTACACGGGAGAGGGGGAGTGCCTCTGGTCCACGCCGATTGCGTTCGGTGCGGTGTCGTTCCCGGGCGTGGTGGAGATGGGAGACCGGACCGGATGGGAGATCCGGCCGCCTAAACCGTGGGTCCCGGAGGAGATCGGCGTTGATCACTGGGAGCCACTGCTCGTATCGGCCGACCGGATCGCAGCCAGTTTCACCGACACACGGGGTGGCATCGGAAGGACGTTCTTCCTCGACCTGGACAGTGGCGAGACCATCTCGGTCACCGCTCCCGCTCCCACAGGTCGCAAGGCGATAGCCGGCCCTGGCCAGTTCCTGCTCGGATCCCAGGGGTACGGTGCCTTCACGACCGGCCGCTTCGGCCGGGACGGCGTCGAAACCGCGCGCTGGGCCAGCCATGGGGCAATGCTCGTCGACAAGAACGGCGGCGTCCGCGGCCCGGAGCTCGAAAACAGCCTGCCTTCGCGATCACGCTTCCGGCGGCTCGCACCGGACAACAGCCTTGTGGACGGGCCGGCGCTGACGGGTTACTACACGTCCTACCCCGCGATGGACTGCGAGGGAACCGCGGTGTTCTGGCGAGACGGCAAGCTGCTCGCTGTGGACACGGATCTCGCCGGACACGAGCTGTTCGCCATGGATGACAGCCGAGCGGTTATCGGTCGTGCGCTACTGCTGAGCGAAGGCAGTGTCGTCGTCTCCCTGGGCAACGAGGTTCTGGTCTTCCGTACACCGCTGGGGTCCCTGGCCGAGGGCCCCTGGCCGTGCGGGGAAGCGAACCTCAGGGGCAATCCCCTCCTGAGCTGAAACTGCCTGAGTGACGGCGGAGCAGACTGAAGCTGAGCATGGAGTTGGCAGGACGGGGCGATTACAAGACGCGGTCGCAGGATGCGCTCAACAGTCATGTCGCCTCGCCCTTCAGGCCCTGGTGGGCAGGCCCCGGACGGGGCTGCGGTAGGTGGTGCTGTCGGTGCGCCTGTCCAGCACGGTCCGGAGTTCGTGGATGACCTGGGCATAGACGGCGACGCGCTCGCGAAGCCGGTCGTTGTCCTCCCGCAGGGCCTGGGCTGCGGCTTCGGCGTCGACTGCGGGCGCGCAGGGGCTGGAACGCGGACGGGATGCCGTTCGCCTCGGAATTTCGGCGGACGCATTCTTCTTTCAGGTCAACGTGCTTGTGCGTGAGAACCCAGCGCTTGACGCCTGCCTCGGCGTCGAGTTGCAACGTAGCGAGAGCCCCAGTGGACCGGGTCGGGCGCCCGTCGAGCAGCCGCTGGATCGCTGCGGTAATGGCGTCGCGTTCGGCGTCGCGGTGAGTGGCCCTTGTGCGATTCTCCGGTCAAGTCGTGGACGGAGGCGACGCGTTCCAGGCGATCGCGTACGCGTTAAGCGCTCATTCACCTCCCGGGGCCAGTCGACGGCGTCCGTCCTGGAACGGGACGGCATGGAGAATGCAGGGCCGTGAGCCTCCCGTGGCCCCCGTGGCGACGCGCGCCGTACGGGCGCCCGAGCCGCACGGAGAACCCTCCGCGCCGGCTTTCGACCGGTGCCTCCACGCGCTCGTCGGCCTGCGCCCCATCCGCCGACTGCACGGCCTGCGCGCCGCCTCAGGCGGTTCGCCCGGACGAGCCCCGGCGGCCCTTCGCGCCGGGAGGCCGAGCGGCTCCTCACCTGCGAGCTGTCCGCTTCCAGGGCCGATCACCCGGACTGCCCCGAGGGACGGCCGCCCACCGGCGGGGCTCCCGTTCCGCGCCGCCCGGAATGCCGGGATGTGTGACCTGATCCAGGCTGGATACGCGATCAGCAGGCGTGATCAGCAGCCGCACACGGGAGTGACGTCATGGACACCGAGAACGCGATGGGCGACAACGTCTACCAGCCGGACGACGCCGAGGGCCGTGAGGACGACGGCATCCTCGACCCCGAGGACACCCTGTCGGACCGGGAGGCCGACCCGTACGACGAGGGCTGGTCCCCGCCCGAGCGACCCCTCGCCGTCGACCACGTCGGCACGACCGCCCGCGAGCAGCGCGAGGGCGAGACCCTCGACCAGCGGCTCGCGGAGGAGGTGCCCGACCCGGCGCTGGCGGAGCCCGACGACTCCAACGGCGTCGGCGACCTTCCTGGCGGCGACGGTGAGCCCATCGACGACCAGGTGGGCCGCGAGCGTTCCGGCCGTCTCGTAGCACCGGACGAAGGGGTGCGGGAGGACGACGAGAAGGACGTCGTCGCCCGGGACGTCGGTATCGCGGGCGCCGCCGCGTCCGCCGAGGAGGCGGCCGTGCACACCGTCCCCGACGACGCCGACGAGACCTACCGATGAGCGCCCCGCACCCGCCCCACGACCCCGCGCCCACGGACGGAGCCGCCACCCCGTCCCACGACCCCGCCGCCGACCGCGACGACACCCGATCCCGCATCACCCTCCAGGTGAACGGCGCGCCGAGGGACCTCACCGTCGACCACCGGGCCACCCTGCTCGACGTCCTGCGCGAGGACCTCGGGCTGACCGGGGCGAAGAAGGGCTGCGACCACGGGCAGTGCGGGGCGTGCACGGTGCTCGTCGACGGGCGGCGCGCCAATGGCTGCCTGCTCCTCGCCGTCGCCCAGGACGGTGCCGAGGTCATCACGGTCGAGGGGCTGGCCACGGGCGGCGAGCTGCACCCGCTCCAGCAGGCGTTCCTCGACCGTGACGCCTTCCAGTGCGGGTACTGCACCCCCGGGCAGCTCTGCTCCGCCGTCGGCGTGTTCGCCGAGGCCGCGGCGGGCCACCCCTCCCACGTCACCGACCCTGCCCGGCCGGCCGGGCAGGGCCCGGTGGAGCTCACCCGGGAGGAGATCCGCGAGCGGCTGAGCGGTAACCTCTGCCGCTGCGGCGCTTACCCCAACATCGTCGCCGCCGTCGAGGACGTGACCCGGTGAAGCCCTACGGATACGTACGCGCCACCAGCGTCGAGGAGGCCACCGCCGCGCACGCGGCCCGCCCGGGCGCCCGCTACCTCGCCGGCGGAACCAACCTCGTCGACCTGATGAAGCACGGCGTGGAAGAGCCCGAGACCCTCGTCGACGTCAGCAGGCTGCCGCTCGACACCGTCGAGGAACTGCCCGACGGGGGTCTGCGCGTCGGCGCCACGGTACGCAACAGCGACCTCGCCGCCCACCCCCTCGTCCGCGAGCGGTACCCCGTCCTGTCGCAGGCGCTGCTCGCCGGGGCCTCGGGACAACTGCGGAACATCGCCACCACCGGCGGAAACCTCCTCCAGCGCACCCGGTGCCCCTACTTCCAGGACACCGCCATGCCCTGCAACAAGCGCGAGCCCGGCACCGGCTGCGGCGCCCGCGAGGGGGTCCACCGTGACCACGCCGTCCTCGGGCACTCGCCGTACTGCATCGCCACGCACCCCTCCGACATGGCCGTCGCCCTCGCCGCCCTGGACGCCACCGTCCACCTGCACGGTCCCGACGGCGAACGGACCGTGCCGGTGACCGACTTCCACCGCTCGCCCGGCGACCACCCGGAGCGGGACACCGTCATCCGGCCCGGCGAGCTGATCACAGCGGTGACCCTGCCGGCCGCCACGGCCGGCCTGCCGTCCGCGTACCACAAGGCCCGCGACCGCGCCTCCTACGCCTTTGCGCTCGCCTCCGTCGCCGCCGTCCTCGACCTGGCCGACGACGGCACCGTGCGCGGGGTCGGCCTCGCCTTCGGTGGCCTCGCCCACCGGCCGTGGCGGGCCCGGCGCGCCGAGGCCGCGCTCCTGGGCACCACGCCCACCGACCGGACCATCACCCACGCCGTGGAGACCGAACTCGGCCTCGCCCAGCCGCTGCGGGACAACGCCTTCAAGGTGCCGCTCGCCCGCAACCTCGCCTGCCGGGTCCTGTCCGAACTCGCCGCCGACCGCTCCTGAACCGGGAGACCAGCGATGCATTCCACCCGCCCCCGGGTGCCCGCCGCGCCCGCCCCCGCCTCCGCCCTCGGCACCGCCACCGAGCGGGTCGAGGGCCGCGACAAGGTCACCGGCGCCGCCCGCTACGCAGGCGAACACGCCCGGACGCCGCCCGACTGCGCCTACGCCTGGCCCGTGCCCGCCACCGTGGCCCGCGGCCGGGTGACGGACATCGACACCTCCGCCGCCCTCGCCCTGCCCGGCACCCTCGCCGTCCTCACCCCCGGCACCGCCCCCCGCCTCGGCGAGGCCGATGATCCGACCCTCGCCGTCCTCCAGGACGACGCCGTGCCGCACCGCGGCTGGTACGTCGCCCTCGCCGTGGCCGAGACCCTCCCGGACGCCCGCGCCGCCGCCCGGGCCGTCCGCGTCACGTACGCCACGGAACCGCACGACGTCACCCTCACCGAGCGCCACCCGGACGCCTACCGGCCCGACCTGGCCAACGGCGGCCAGCCGGCCCTGCGCGAGCGCGGCGACCTCGACGCCGCCTTCGCCGCCGCGCCCGTCCGCGTGGACGTCACCTACCGGATCCCGCCGCTGCACAACCACCCGATGGAGCCGCACGCGGCGTTCGCCCGCTGGGACGGCGAGGGCGACGGGGCCCACCTGACGGTGTACGACTCCAGCCAGGGCGCCGACCCGGTCCGCAAGACCCTCGCCGCCCTCTTCCGCCTGCCCGAGGACCGGGTCACGGTGGTCTCCGAGCACGTCGGCGGGGGATTCGGCTCCAAGGGCACGCCCCGCCCGCACGTGGTGCTCGCCGCGATGGCCGCCCGCCACACCGGCCGGCCCGTGAAGCTGGCCCTGCCCCGGGGCCATCTGGCGGCCGTCGTCGGCCACCGCGCGCCGACGATCCAGCGGGTCCGGCTCGCCGCCGAACGCGACGGCACCCTCCTCGGCGTCGGTCACGAGGTCACCACCCACACCTCCCGCGTCAAGGAGTTCGTCGAGCAGGCCGGCGTGCCCGCCCGGATGATGTACGCCTCGCCGCACGGCCTCACCGACCATCACGTCGTGCCCCTCGACGTCCCCACCCCCTCCTGGATGCGCGCCCCGGGCGAGGCGCCCGGCATGTACGCGCTGGAGTCGGCGATGGACGAGCTGGCCGAGGCCCTGGGCATCGACCCGGTCGAGCTGCGGGTGCGCAACGAGCCCGCCACCGAACCCGACAGCGGCCTGCCCTTCAGCAGCCGCAACCTCGTCGCCTGCCTGCGCGAGGGCGCCCGCCGGTTCGGCTGGGCCGACCCGCGCCCCGCCGCCCGCCGCGAGGGCAGGTGGCTTACGGGTACGGGCGTCGCCGCGGCCACCTACCCGGTGCTCGTGTCCCCGTCCACCGCGACAGCCACGGCCCTCCACGACGGCGGCTACGACATCCGCGTCAACGCCACCGACATCGGCACCGGCGCCCGGACGGTCCTCGCCCAGATCGCCGCCGACGCCCTCGGCGTCACCGTCGGCTCGGTGAGGATCGGCATCGGCAGCACCCGCCTGCCCCGCGCCCCGCTCGCCGGCGGCTCCTCCGGCACCGCCTCCTGGGGCTGGGCCGTGCACCAGGCATGCACCCAGTTGGCCGAGAAGCTGGCCCGGCACACCGGCCCCCTGCCCGCCGAGGGGGTCACCGCCTCCGCCGACACCACCGAGGAGGCCGGGCGGACCCCGCCGTTCGCCCGTCACGCGTTCGGCGCCCACTTCGCGGAGGTGCAGGTCGACACCGGCACCGGGGAGGTGCGGGTGCGGCGGCTCCTCGGGGTCTACGCCGCCGGGCGGATCCTCAACCCGCGTACCGCCCGCTCCCAGTTCATCGGCGGCATGGTCATGGGACTGGGCATGGCCCTCACCGAGCACAGCACCGCGGACCCGGCCTTCGGCGGCTTCGCCGAACGGGACCTCGCCTCCTACCACGTACCGAGCAACGCCGACGTGCCGGAGGTCGACGCGCACTGGGTCGACGAGGACGACCCCCACCTCAACCCCATGGGGAGCAAGGGCATCGGGGAGATCGGCATCGTCGGCACCCCGGCCGCCATCGGCAACGCCGTGCACCACGCCACCGGCGTCCGCTTCCGCGAACTGCCGCTCACCCCGGACCGGGTACTGCCCGCCCTCCGGTAGCGCTGAGGCCGGGTCCGTAAAGCCGATGGCTCGTACTCCGTTCGTGGGGCGAGACTTGAACTGACGGATGCATCACGGGCGTTGCCGGCAACGGGCCGGACCCCCGCGGCCGTCGAGTTCGCGCGGCGCGCCTGGCTTGCTGGGTGATCGATAGGTGGCTGGTCGGCTGGCAGTCGACCAGCCGTCAGCAGGTCGAGGATGCGCTGCCCGTCTTGACTGCCTGGTACGAGGAGCGGCAGGGGTACGCGCCGGGGGAGCGGGCCGGCTATGCGCTGGCGTGCCAGGCCGCCGACCAGACCCGCCCGCCGAAGCGCACGGAGCTGTGGTCGTTGACCGAGCTGCGGAGGAGATGGAGCACTTCTGCGATCGCCGCGTTCGGGGCCTGCAGCGTCTACCGGCTCGCCGAGCGGGGCGCGGGCGGCGGCTGCGGCCGGTGGTCGACATCGCGCTGGCGGCTGTTGACGTCGTTGCCGTGGTGTACGTGATGTGCGGCGCCTGCGCGCGTCACCACCTGCTCGCCGGAGCCCGCCGCCACCTCTGCTCCGTCCTGCGCGGCCGACCCCACGAGCCGGGACTGGACGAACAGATCGTACGGACGGTCGTCGACGACTACACCCGCCCCGTCGGGCGCGGCCGGAGGATGACCGCCGACCTACGCGCGCTCTACCCGCGGGACACCGAGGACCAAGCCGTGCTGCGCCCGCTGACCCGCAGCCGTACCGCGGTACCGTACGAGCGGGCCCGCCTCGCCGCCGACGCGCTCAGGGCACGGGTCCAGACCGTGGGCCGCACGGACCGACCGGCCGGCCCCGGCCGCGTCCCGGAGCAGGCGACCGACGTCGACACGGTGGATCAGACTCGTCGGATGCTCGCTGCAGCCGCCCTCGCCAGAGTGCTGGAAGGCGCCCGGGAGCGGCGCCCCTCCTCGCCCGCGGCTCCCGACCGCAGCCTGCGGCTGCCCCGCCGCCGCACACACAGCAGCCCGGCACCTAGCCCACACCGGGCCGAACTACAGGAGGGGTTACGTGTCACCCGCGACTCCAGGAAGGAAGCCGAGCGTCGCCTCACCTTCTCGCCGCCGGGCAGTCGCGCCGGCCTCGCCCGGCAGAGCCGGATCAGGAACGCGGCAGCGCGCCGCGATGGCCGCGCCCTGTCCCACGTGCGGTACTCCAACCTCTGGCTGTGGCGCCGATGCCGGGCCCCGCGTCGGGACCTGAAGGTGTCCCTCGCGCTGGTGCCGCCGCTCCCGGACGCGCATTGCCGGTACGTCGGCGAGTGGATCGCCATGAAGCTCCGCTGGGGCCTGTCCGCGGACCGGGTCGAGGTCGACGCCCTCACCGTGCACGCCGAGGCATGCGAGACCACTGTCGTCCACTACACCCCGGCCTTGTCACCAGGAACGTCCGCCTGAGAGCGCGGTTGGTGAGGTGACGCGCCGACGATGTACCCGGGGGAGCCTTTCCGGCGGCCGCCACACGGAGTCACCGATGCAGGCGTAGGCGGTGGTCGGTCCGGATCCGGGCGGTGAGCAGCGCGGCGGTTTCCTCGTCGCGGCCGGCGACGTCGACCAAGGCGGTGGCGAGCGCCCCGTCATTGGCGTGCGGCACCAGCAGGGTGACCTCGATGACCTGGGGTTCTGCAAGCATGCCATTCGAGGCGCATGGCATTTCGGTCTCACCACCTTGGCCCGCCGCCGGCATCTGAAGGGAACGGGTCGTCCCTAGCCGGCGGCCGTCGCCCGCTCGGCTGCGGCGAGCACCGCCTCCACCGCGTTGTCGTAGATCGCCTTCGGCGTGACGCTGCTCAGCTCGTCGATGAACGTCCGGGTGACCGGGTGGGCCGCCTCGGGCAGGCGGGCGTAGACCCGGGTCCAGGTCGTCTCGTCCTTCTCGCGCACCTCGGGGTCGAGTGAACCGAGCGCGGCGGCGTGCGCGCACAGGCCGAGCGTGGTGTCCACGTAGGTCCGGTAGTGGAGGACGGCCGGGCCGGGAGCCAGTCCCGAGCGCGCGAACGCGGCGAGGATGCGCTCGACCAGCAGTTGTTCGGCCGGGCCTCCGGTGGTGCGCGCGAAGGTCAGCGCCGTGATCGCGGGGTAGCGGGTCTGGATCAGCCAGGTGCCTTCGGCGATCCGGCGCAGCGTGTCCTGCCAGGACTCGTCCTCCGGGCCCTCCCCGATCTCGTCGAGGATCATCCGGATGGTCCGTTCGGCCACGGCGAGCAGCAGCTCGTCCTTGTCCCGGAAGAGCCGGTAGAGGACGGTCGCGTCGACATCCAGCTCCTGGCCGAGCCGGCGCATCGAAAGACCGGCGATGCCCTCCCGCTCGGCGAGCCGGAAGGCCGCGTTCACCGCGGCCTCCTGGCGCAGTTCCCTGCGCTCCCGGCGGTTCGGCCGCTCGTCGGTAACGTCGCCCGACCGCCGGCCGGCCGCGGCCGTCGCCTTCGCCTCCGCCGCCGTCTTCTTCGCCATGACTCTCCTCGCTCGGCCGCTCCGGCGACCCTATCAACGGATCACTCAAGAAAGTGTCAACACCGTTGACAACAGTGTTGCGACCCGGTTTGCTTTGGCACCCCACCCCCACCCCGTACGTCGTCAGGAACCCCATGAGCCGGCATATACGCCTCGCCCTCGTCCAGGCCCCGGCCGAGTCCTTCGAGCAGTTCGCCGAAGGGCTCCGGCTGCGCATGAAGTCGCCCAACCGGGCCGATCTCGTCGTCTACCCCGAGCTGCACCTGTGCTCCGAGGGCGCGGAGAAGATGACCCTCGACGCGTACTACGAGACGTACGCGGAGCCCCTCGACGGCCCGCGCGGCTCGGCGCTCGGCGCGCTCGTCCGCGAGCTGGGGATCTGGCTGATCCCCGGGACCGTCCTGGAGCGCGGCGCGGACGGGAAGGTGTACAACACCGCCGTCGTCTACAACCCGGACGGGGAGTTGGTCGCCCGCTACCGGAAGATCTTCACCTGGCGTCCGTACGAGCCCATGTGCGTCGGCCGCGAGTTCGTCGTCTTCGACATGCCCGGCACCGGCCGGATCGGCCTGTCGATCTGCTACGACTCCTGGTACCCCGAGGTCACCCGGCACCTCGCCTGGATGGGCGCGGAGCTGATCGTCAACGTGGTGCAGACCGCGACGTCCGGCCGCGCCCAGGAGATCCCGGTCAACACGGCGAACGCCATCGTCAACCAGGTCTGGGTGGCAAGCGTGAACGGCGCGGTCCCGACCGCGCAGGGCCGGAGCCTGCTCGTCGACCCTGAGGGACACGTCCAGGTCGCCGCCGTCGGCACCGAGGACACCACCCTGCTCGCCGTCGTCGACCTCGACCGGGTCGCGGCCACGCGGAAGCACGGAACGGGCGGCGACTCCTGGCCGTGGGACCACTTCACGGCCGACGACACGCCGCTGGAGCTGCCCCTCTACAACGGCCGCATCGACCCGGCGACCTGGCGGCCCGTGGTGCCCCCGTGGACCCCGGAGAGCCTGCGGCCCGCGGCCCCGGCCGTGGTCGCTCCCGCCGGAGAGGACGTGGCCCGATGAGCAGGACGCAGGACATCCGGCCCGCCGCCGCCCTCGCCGGACCCGGCCGCCTCGCCGGCCGCCTCTCGCTCGCCTCGGTGGTGACCTTCGGTCTCGCGTACATGGCGCCCAGCCTCGTGATGGTGATCTTCGGTGTGATCGCCGAGGCGAGCGCCGGCACCGCGCCCACCGCCTTCCTCCTCGCCACCGGCGCAATGCTCCTGACCGCGCTGAGCTACGCGAAGATGGCCCGCCACTTCCCCGTGTCCGGCTCGGCGTACTCGTACGCGCGGAAGCTGATCGGCTCCCGGGTGGGCTTCCTCGTCGGCTGGGCGGTGCTCCTGGACTACCTCTTCCTGCCGATGGTCGCCTGGCTCGTCCAGTCGCTCTACCTCAACGCGCAGTTCCCGGGCGTCCCGGTCTGGGCCTGGATGCTGATCAATGCCGGACTGACGACGCTGGTCAACATCATCGGCCTCACCCTGACCGACCGCGTCAACAAGGTCCTGACCGGCCTTGCCGTGTTCCTGGTCCTGCTGTTCGTCGCGTACTGCCTCGTCCACCTCGCCGACCGGCCGCCGCAGTCGTACACCGCGCCGTTCTGGAACGCGGAGAGCGGTCTCGTCGGCGTCTCGGCCGCAGCCGCCGTCGCCGCGTACTCCTACCTCGGCTTCGACGCGGTGACCACGCTCTCCGAGGAGGCGAAGGACGCGAGGCGGACCATCCCGCGCGCCGTCGTCCTCGTGATCGCGATCGGCGGCCTGCTGTTCGCGGCCGTGGCGTACGTGATGCAACTGGTCCACCCCGGCGGCGTCTTCGACGACCCGGAGATCGTCGCGTACACGATGTCCGTCGAGGTCGGCGGCCAGACGTTCGCGGACTGGACCAACATCGCCACGATCGTCGGCGGCTTCGCCTCCGGGCTCGCGGTCCAGCTCAGCTCCAGCCGGCTGCTGTACATCATGGGTCGCGACGGAGTGCTGCCGAAGCGATTCTTCGGCGCGCTGAACGCCCGCACCGGGACCCCGGTGCTGTGCCTCGTCCTGACCGGCGCGGTCAGTCTGATCGGCCTCGACATCTCCCTGGAGACCGCGACGTCGTTCATCAACTTCGGCGCGTTCCTCGGCTTCACCGTCGTCAATGTGTGCGTCGTCGTGTTCTTCGTCCGCAACCGCGGCGTGGACGGCGTGAAGGTATTCGGCTACGTCGTCGCCCCCTCGCTCGGCGTGTGCGTCACGCTCTCTCTCATGACGCAGCTCAGCTCGGTCGCCCTGACGATCGGCGGCTGCTGGCTCGCCGCCGGGTTCGGCTACCTGCTGTGGCTCACCCGTGGGTTCCGACGCCCGACGCCCGAACTGAGCGCGAGCGCCCTGGGCTAGCGATCTGGCTCCAGGTCCGTGGGACGCCTCACGTGGCGACCCACGTGACGGCCGGACGTGGCTGCCGCCACCTCCACCCACTACATCAGTGAGCCGAAGACCGCGCGCGGCCGGGAGGCCGGCCACCGCCTCTGCACCGCCCTGGGGGACCTGGCCGACCTCCCCGCCCGCCGCCGACCTCCTGCCCCCGCGCCCGACCTGGACCGGCAACCCCCGGCCGAGCTCGGCGAGCCGGCCGCGCCCCGGGCCCCGGGCCAGGATGTGGGGGAGTGGGAGATCCCGCCGCATCCCGCTCCCGTACGGCGCGCGGCGCGCCGTCCTCGCCGGCGCGGTGGTGCGCGAGCAGATGCGTCGCACCACCACGCCCGCCCCCGACGTGCGGGGCCGGGCGTACGACGTCGTCGCGCAGCAGCAGGCAGCGATGCCCGAGCAGATGCTCGCGGCCGAGCCGGCCGATCTCGAGCACGACGACCAGGTGCAGGGCCGGTCGCGGGGAGGCGATCGACATGACGGCGCTGCGGGCGTTGTCGAGGTCCCGCACAGATGTGGAAGCCCTCGACCTCACGGCCGACCGGCTGCGCCGTCTCCTGGACGCGTTCACCAAGGTGGGCGACGACTCTCGCGTCCGCGCGGGCCGCGACACCGGCCAGGACGATGCCGGCGCGGTGCGCTCGGAGCGCCCGGACGACCAGTAGGCGCACCGCCCACAGCAACCCGGGCCCACCGACCGGCCGGGAGGCCGGCCACTGAGTGGACCCGATGGTGCGCACCCGGTGGGCGCACCGGGATTGGTGCGCGCACCGGCACCTCCTCCTCCAGATGCGGCCCAGTGCGCGCGTGACCCCTTGTCCGCCTCTGCTGCCCGGCCCCGTTTCTCCTTGCCGCAGCGCCTTCCGGCCGCCGATCGGGCTGCGGTCAAGGGGGTGAGTGAGATGGGCCGGGACCGCTAGCGGCGATGGTGCGCAGGTAGCGGCCCCGGGGAGGTTGATGTGCCGGGCCTTGAGCGGGGAGAGGCGGGCGACGTGCTCCTGGTGGGTGGGCGGGTGGGCGGGTGTCAGGTGAGCTGGCTTCGGAGCCGGTTCTGGTCCGGTTTGCCGATGGGGGTCCGGGGGATGTCTGCGACGAAGTGGACGGTGCTGGGTGCGTATCGGCGGGTGAGGTGGGTGGTGACGTGGGCGCGTAGTTCTTCGGGGGTGATCCGGTGGTCCGCGGCCGGTACGACGGCGGCGTGGATGTGTTCCGCCGCGTCTTCGTCGCAGACGCCGAAGACGGCGCACTGTGCGATGGCCGGGTGGGTCAGCAGCACGGCTTCGACTTCGCTCGGGTAGACGCCACCGCTCGGGATCTTGATGAGGTCGTTGCAGCGGCCGACGAGGAAGAGGTAGCCGTCGTCGTCGAGGTATCCGACGTCCCCGGTCCGGATCCAGCCGTCTCGCACGGTCTGTGCGGTGAGTTCCGGCTGCTTCCAGTAACCGCGCATCATTCCGGGGGAGCGGGCGTAGATTTCGCCCTGGCCGCCGGCGGGAAGAGGCAGGCCGTTCGTGTCACGGATGACGAGTTCGACTCCGGGCATGGGGCGGCCCACGGTGATCTGACCGTGGCGGCCGACGCGGGAGTGTTCCTCGGGCCGTACTTCGGTGAGGCCGAGCGTTTCGCTCTGTCCGTACCAGCTATGCAGCACGGGGCCGAAGACCTGTGCGGCGCGGCCGAGCCGGGCGGCTGAAGCAGGGCTGCCGCCGTAGGTGATGCGCTTGATGCTGGAGACGTCGGTGGTGGGCAGGGACGGGTGATCGAGAAGCTGGTGCAGCAGCGGAGGGAGCAGCCACAGGTGGGTGACGCTGTCGCGTTCGATCGCGGCCAGGGTCGCGCCGGCGTCGAAGTCGGGCTGCAGGATGACGCTGCCGCCCTGGAGGAGCGTCAGGTCGGCGCACAGGCCGGCGACGTGGGACAGCGGGGTGTTGGCGAGGAAGCGCGGAGGATCGCCCGCGTCGACGTGCAGGCTGTCCAGGCAGCGCTTGTACTGGCCGTGGGTGACCTGGAGGGCTTTGGGGACTCCGGTGGTGCCGCTGGTGTGACGGATGCACCAGTCGGCGTGGGGGTCGGTGTGTCCGCCCGGGGGGCCGGGGGCGTGGAGGGCGGCCGTGGCGAGGAGATCGTCGCAGCCGGGGACGGGACCGAGTGACGCCACCGCGGGGACGCCGACCAGGGACAGCAGGGGGCCCAGGTCGGCGTGCCGGCTCGCATCGACGAGCAGCAGGCGCGTGTCGACGTCGGCGACGATGTGGGCGAGGGCCTTGGGCGGCATGACGTCGTAGAGGTAGACGAGGCGGGCGCCGGCCAGGGGTACCGCGTAGCGGGCGGCCAGGGCGAGCGGTGTGTTGCCGGTGAGCAGGGACACTGTCCGGCCCGGCCCGATCCCGCGTGCTCGCAGGGCGCGGGCCAGACGGCAGATGAGGGCGGACAGTTCGCCCGCGGAGACGGGGCTGCGGTCGGCGGTGAGGACGGCCGGCCGGTGGGGGTGCCGTGCCAGAACCCGCAGGAGATCCTCGGCATGACCGATGAAGCCGCGGCCGGTCGTCGTTTTCCGTTCGTCTTGTGCCATGTCTGCTCCGGCGGGTCGGTGTGCGTCGTGCACAGCCCGCGGATCGGCAGGCCATGCACGAGGACAACGACCCGGTCCCCGCGAGCGATGCGGCCGGATTCCGTCGCGACCTGGTCATCACGCGTGTCGTTTCCGGACCGGGGGTGAGGGTTCCACACGTTGGTGTGGGGCGGGGGCCGGGGGCGAGAACCATGTCAGGGGCACGTCGTTGATCCACGGTACGCGTCCCCGTGTCTGGAGTTCCTTCTCGTGGCTGTCGATCAGGTGCACCGTTTCTTCTTCTCCGGCTTCGGCTACCAGTGCCGTCTCGTGCAGTGCCCCGCCCCCAGCACGGAGCCGATCGTCGTGATCGGCGGCGCCTTCCAGAACATGTACTCCTACCGGCGGTTGGAAGGGCCCTGGGCGCAGACCGCTCCCGTCATCAGCGTGGAGCTGCCCGGTTCCGGGAACGCCGACCCGCTGCCGGCGACGTACGGGTTCGACTTTCTCACCGACGCCCTGACCGACCTCCTCGACCGCTTGGGCCTCGACCGGGTCAACCTCTTCGCCGTCTCCTACGGAGTGCCGGTCGCCTACCGCCTCGCCCAGCGCGACCCCGGCCGCTTGGCCCGCCTCGCCCTCCTGGGAGCCGCCTCCGTGTACCCGCCGGAGGGACTGGCGGGGCTGCGGGCCATGGTGGACGCGCTCACGTCGGCAGACGCCGACGGTTATGCCCGCCGCAGCGTGGAGGCGCTCATGGCCCCGGCTGACCGCACGGTACGCAACCGCGCCGCCGTCACCCGCGTCCTGGCCCGTGACATGGCGGCCATCACGGGGCACGACTTCGAGCGTCACCTGGCGTCCACCCGTCGTGTGATCGACTGGCCGGGGCTGCCCGGCGGCGGCGTCAGCGGCGTCCCGACACTCTGTTTCACCGGCGAGCACGACACCCTCACTCGCCCCGACCTCGGTCGTGAAGCCGCTGCCACCATCGACGGCAGCATCTTCACCCTCATCCGCGACACCGACCATCTGCCGGCACTCGAACGACGCCACGAGGTCGGCGAACTCCTCCTGCGCTGGTTCACCGACCAGCCCCTCGACGACCTGGACTTCCTCACCCCGCTCGAGCAGCCCACGAGACCGCTTCCCGCAGGAGTCGCATGAACCCTGCGCCACACCGGCCCCGGTGGACCCCGGTCGTTCGCGGTGACTTGGCGCTCCAGCAGGAGCCGTCGAGCGCCGCCGCCAGGAAGGAATATGCGCAGGGCTCCTCGTCGTGGGTGTCGACTGCGTGATCAGGATGAAGACGCGTTCGGCGACGGCCAGGAGCAGCCGGTGAAGCCCCGGTTCGTGTTGTCGGCGATCGCGCCACCTGTGTCGATGTCGTCGGCCTGTATCGCCGGGGTGTAGGCGAAGGCGTCGGCGACATCCTGCGGCTCTATCGCGGCGAGCGGCACGGTGATGGTGTTCTCGGGCATCACAGCTCCTCAACGGTCGGGCCGCGCCGCTGATCGCGGCGACCTCGAAGCCACCCTCGATCTACGGCCCTGTGGACAGAGTCCGCCCGCACACGGGGGAGAACTCTCCCTCCTGTCCTGTGACACTGAAACTGGACCGCTTGCCACCGAAGTCGGACCGCTGCCTACCGACAGCGGAACTGCTGCAGGCACGCATTCCGAGTGGATGGGCGTCAGGGCCGCAGGTGCTTGAGGGTGAACTGCGGTAGGGCGTAAGGGCCGGCCTGGGGTGCGGCCGGGTCGGCCGGGGAGTCCGCCGCAGGAATGCCTGTGACATGGAGTTCGGCGTCGTCGACGGGATCGTAGGCCAGTTCCGCCGGGTCGGGGAGTGCCCAGAAACGGCGGGTGTTGTCGGAAACCGCGTATGCCGTGGTGAAGCGGAGGGAGGGCGGTGCGACCAGAGCGGCCCGCAGGTAGCCGACAGCGTCGCGCGGACTCAGCCAGGTCGCCAGATGCCGGGGCTCCGTGGGCAGATACTCGAAACTGCCGATACGCAGGCAGACGACGGACAGGCCGAACTTGTCAGCATACAGCCGTCCCAGCGCTTCGACGGCGGCTTTGCTCACCCCGTAGAGGCCGTCGGGCCGTACCGGCTCCAGGGGACTCGTGAGGTGCCCGGCGGGGTAGAAGCCGGTGACACGATTGCTGCTGGCCAGCACCACCCGCTCGATTCCTGTGCGCCGCGCAGCCTCCAGGACGTGATGCGTGCCGAGCACATTGGTCTCGAGCAGATCCGGGAGGGGCGCCTCGTCGGGCACGCCGCCCAGGTGCAGCACCCGGTCGGCTCCCGCAAGGGCCGACTCCACAGCGGCGACGTCCCGCAGGTCCACGGTGTGCACGTCCTCGTTCTCGGCCTCTGGGCGAAGCGGCACGCGGTCGAGCAGGATCAACCGCTCCGTCTCGCCCCGCAGCGCCTTCCGCGCCACGGAACCGACGGTGCCCGCCGCTCCCGTTACTGCCACCGTTCCCAGACTCACCGCGTCTCCCCCTGATTTCGACAACCTGGGCATCTTCGCTCCCGTTGAGCCACTCAGCAAGGCGATAGGGAACCCACGGAACGCAGGGAACCTCTTGAGCGAGAGACGGGGTCTCAGGGAGCGCCATCAACGATCCCACTCCGATCTCACGAACGGTTCAGTCGTCCAACTTCGATGGCAGACGGTCGAGGTGCGATGTCTGAGGACAGAGTGGATCACGATGCGGTCACGACGGAGGGGTTCTCCGAGGCCGACGTCACACGGAGCCCGGATTCCGCACCTGTAGAAGGTGAATGGTGGGACAGGCCCGCCCCACCTTCTGGAGCACCCTGTGGCGAGCACCGCAGACGAGCCTGAGCAGCACCTTGACCAGCCCGGACACGCCCTCCATGGCCCCCTCCATCACGCCCTCCGCGCCCCGCACTCAGCAGCCGGGCGTTTCCGCAGGTCAGGAACGACGAAAAGGGGGGCGTCGCAGGTGCCACATCCCTCATGCAGAGATAGCAAGGCGTCTCAGGAACCGGAAGAACCGGGCCTCGGCGCCGGGAGCTGCTGCAGGCGCTGGGGGTCTTCCAGAGGGCTACGCCTGACCAGTTGTGGAAGTTGACCCGTCCGGACAACCAGCACGACAAGCTCGTACGGGACACCCTTCTGGACCTGGAGGACCACTACCTGGTGCGGATCGAGACGGTCCGGGGGCCAGCGGCAGGTGTGGTGCTGACCAACCGCGGACACGGCGAGGCGAAGCGGCTGCTGGAGCCGAAGGGCATACGCATCTCGGCGCTGCGTGAGGAAGTTCGTGAGAACGGACAGCAGGTGTTCACCACTTCGGGAGGCACCGCTGTCCGGCGCTGTTCGATCGGTACTGGCACCTGTCACTCCGCTAGAGGAGGCCGGTGCGTATGTGCTGCGTGAGGTTGTCGTGGATCTCGCGTAGCCACGGGGTGCGGACGGCCGGCAGCCGGGCCAGGGTTCGCTGGAAGACTCCCCAGTCGATCCGGAACACGTCATGGACGTTTGGTGGGGGCGGGTCGTCGCGAAGGACGCCGTCGGGTATTTGACCCGATGAGGGGGCGGGCAGTTGCGGCTCGGGGAAGACCAGCCGGAGCCACACCCCGAACGGCAACGGGACCAAGGGCGCCGGAGTGGCAGGGTTCCATGCCTTCCCGGTCTGCGGGTGGGACGGCACGAGGAGGATGTCGGCGCCGTCGTGGGCCGGCTGTCCCGGTCCGGCCAGGACGGCGCGCCGCCTCGGCCCGCCGGACGGCAGCAGGGTGTCGAGGGCGCGTCGGAACATTTTGGCGGTCAGGCCGTCCGGCACGGCTACCGCCCGGCCGTCGGAGGCCACCAGGAGGTGGGCGAGCGCCTGCCCGGCTGCCGCCACCCACTGCGGGCTCCAGTGCCATCGGTCGCTCGCCCGGAACGGCTCTCCCCACGGGGCGATCGGCTCGGACGGGGGCACGCCATCCCCCTCCGCGAGCAGGTCCGCCCAGGACAGCGGTCCGGCGTCGCCGCCTTCGACGGGAAGGCGGCGCACGGCGTTCGGGGCGAGCCACACGGCCTGCCAGAGCGAGCAGTCGTCGATCCTGCTCGCCACGGGAAGACCGCACGCCACGCAGGCCATGTTGGGGCCGTCACCCCCGTCGAAGCCGCAGCAGGCGCCGCCGCGCTTCTCCGGGATCAACACGGCGCCGCGGGTGTCTCCCGGTGCGATGACAATCGCGCCGGACACGCCGTCGGACAGGGCGTGGACCGGCGCGTAGATGCCGCGGGCAGCCGCCTCGTCCGGATCGATCTCCTCCCACCTTCGCCACGGCGGCCCCCAGGGCTCCAGTTCCACGGCGAACGTCCCCGATTCCATGAGCACCGGGAGCTGAAGCCCGTTCCCGTACTGCTGGCGAGCGTGGGGCGGCAGGGCGACCTGGGACAACGGGGCGGTCAGCTCGGAGCCACACCGCACACACACGAAAACGAACAAACGTCCTCCGCTCGGGAAACAGGGGCATCGTCGCAGCTCCGTGGCAGACCGGCCAACGTGTTTTCAATTTGCTGTGGGG
The DNA here is from genome assembly GCF_040612775.1 of Streptomyces sp. NPDC006339. Taxonomy (NCBI): domain Bacteria; kingdom Bacillati; phylum Actinomycetota; class Actinomycetes; order Kitasatosporales; family Streptomycetaceae; genus Streptomyces; species Streptomyces sp. NPDC006339. Next base: position 6,702 of record NZ_JBEXQW010000013.1, on the reverse strand, counting down.
CCGAAGCACAGCCACGACGCTGAGCGTCACCGTTCCAATCCTCGGCGGGTTCTAGCACCTCCCGAAGTGGTGAACATCTGCTGTCCGTTCTCGTGGACAAAGCCACTCCGAGCACCCGGCCGCTCTTCCCTCTCCACGAAGCCGGCCGTCGTCCGCCTTGCGCTCTCGAACCGCACTCACCACCAGGCTCACCACCGTGATTACCTAGGGCCTCTGACCTTCCAGGCCATCACGTGGGCCACTCCTCGACACGCGGGCACCTCGAGGAGACTGTCCCGCCCTCGCCCCGCTGGCCACGGCCACCAGGTCACGAACCGAGTGGACAGGGTCGGACACAACCTGCGCCGATATGGCGTGCGCGGGCGAGGCCCGGTGGCCAGCGCGCTCTGGGAACAGTCCCACCGGGCCGCTCTTCCTTCCCGTTCCGCCCGTCTCGTACTGGTCGCCCTGTGCGAGACGGACGGGCTCACCATGGTGAGTTCGGCGGTGACCCTGATAGGTCCACCCCCCGTTTCCCAGGTGAATGGACCTGCTGATAGGTGAGGCTGATAGGTGATCGTGCGGGCCGTGAACGTCTTCTGACCGACCCCGCGCACGCCTTGGGGCCCGAACCTGTTCACGGTCCGGAGCCCGAGGACGTGTTCAGCAGGCGGCCGGCCTACCGGGGGCGTCGGTTGACCCGCCGGTCCAGTTCTGTGGTCCGGACGGTGGCGACGTACCCGCCGGCGATGGCCAAGTCCTTCTGCGCACGGTCCAGGATCGGCACACCAGGCAGCTCCTTGCCCCTTACGGCCTGCTGCACCAGGTGCCGTGCGGACATCACGGCGTGCAGAGCAGCCTCGATCCGGGCGCCACCCGGCGCCGCCCCTTCGATACCCGAGGGCAGCCCCAGCACGTGGTGGTCGTGGTCCTCCACGACACCTGAGTCGACGGAAGCGACCAGGGTGCGCTCCACCTCCGTCAGCATGGCCAGGACGTCGTCCCACTCCTGGGGTGTCGGACGCTCCATACGCTTCTCCTGCACATCAGCCTCCGTTGCGGGATCCGGCGACCGTACCAACCCGGCGCCACCCCGCCCGCGCGGCTCCCACCCCCGCATTCGCCCGAGCGCGGTCAGGACCGGACGTTCTTCTGCCAGTCCAGGGAAGACCCGCTCGGGGCCGCCTCTGCCAGCGCCTTCGCTGACGTTGTGGTGAGCGAGGCGAGGGAGGTGTCGCGGTCGCGGGTCGAACTTAGACGTAACCACGACCAGGCGCTCGGCGTACCCAGCCCGCTCGTTCTGGCCCACGGTGCTGAGGGCCACCGTCAAAATCTCCTCAGACGCCACATGCACCGCTGCGTCGCCGCGAGGACCTTGGCGGTGTCCAGGCGCCATGGCCGTCGCGGCCGGTTCCTCGGCTGGAGTCCTCCCCGGCCGCGGGGATGCCAATGTTGCCGGAGGTGGGCGAGAGGACGGCCTACAGGGGGTGTTGAGCGACGTTCTGAATGAACAGGAACGACGGGCTTGACGACACCCGCGGCGGAGACGTTGGGGTGCGGTCTCTGGGAGCGGGGAAATCCTTCGTGTGCGACGACATCGTGAACACGAGCACCCGAGGGCGAATTACACGGTGGAATGGGTCCATCGTTTGGTGATGTGCGGCTCGGAGTACGGCGCCGGCCAGGCTTGCAGCCGCACCTGCTCGATGGCCTCGGGTGTCCGGTCTGATTCACTGCGCACGGCAGCGGCCAGGTTCCTCCGAGACGCCCGGATACGGGTCCACCCGACGGGCATCTCGAATTGAGCTGCATCGGGGAAGTAGTCGGTGCAGCCCAGCACGACGAGTCGTCCGGACGTCAGATTGAGGCTTGCCTCGACAACGTGGTCGAAATCGTCGCTGTCATCGACGGGCTGTTCTGCGAGGACATCGACGCTGACTGCCACGGTGACGTTGACGGCGGTGCCGATGGCCAGGGCGTCCTCGGTGACACCAAGCCCGTCGGAAACTGTCTGTTCGGTCCATACGTCACTGAGGTCGCCCTCGGACTCGCCATCCAGGACGTGGATCTGGAAGTAGTCCGCGAAGAGTTCAAGGTCGGTTGCCACGGGGGCATCATCGCTGCTGCACCCGACGGACACGGCAGCGGGGGTGGTGTCGGCTGCAGGGTGAGGCCGCTGACCGGGTGGTCCGAACCTGCACGCTGGCCCGTCGGAAGAGGTTCCGGCTGATTACCGCAGGTCAGGTGGAGTTGGCGGTGCTGATCGTGGACTCGGACGTGGTGCTGGTGGAGCGGCAGCTTCGGGCTGGTCGGCTGAGCTGTCCGGCCTCCTCGGTCGCCCAACACCCGAGGTGGCAGCTTCCTGGTCGTTGGCGTATGCCTCCTGGCGCGCGGCCGTCCAGGCGCTCGCCACGGAGTCCCATGCCTTGGCGAGCGGGATGGTGAGTTCGCGCAGGATGTCCGGGCGCACCGTGCCCGAGCCACGAGCCGGAGCACGCTGCCGAGCTTGGCCGCTGTACTGGCCCCGGGGACGCACGGATCTGCCTGGGCCCACGCCTACCGGGGTCGGACTGGTGTCGGGAGCACGTTGCCTGCTGCCGGGTGGTGTAGCGACTGAAGCGACTGGAGCTCGGGCATCGCGTGGAGGCTGCCGGCGGCGGGGCTACACCTCGGTGTCCTCTTCTTCCTTCTCTTCCTTCCGGCCCCTCCTGACGTAGTCGTCGATCTTCACCTGCTTGTGTGTGCAGTTCCCGGTGGCGTGGCCGCGAGAGTTGCAGCACTGGTCCCGATCGTGGCCGCTGACCGGGCCGCCGCGACGTGGCTGGGGTGGGCTGCCGGCGCCGTCAGACCCGTCTGGTTGTTCCGGCGCCTCCTCGGTAAAGGGCGGCTCCGGGGAAGCGTCCGAACGGTTGGAGGTGGCTGCCGCCTCGTCCAGCGCGGCAGCAGCCGCCTCCTCAAGGATCTGGGCGACCTCGTCAAGGATGCCGCTGGGCTTCGCGGTCTCGCGCTCGTCGGTGTCGTCGGCTGTCTTCGTACGGGCGTAGGCGAGCGCTGCGGCCGTGACTGCCAATGCCGCCAAGCCGATCGCGCCTCCCTTCCAGGCGGGGCTGCGCCGCTTCCAAGCGTCGGCCGCACGCTTCAGCAGCAGCTTCCTCTCGGCGCCGTCTTCCGGCGGCCCCGCCGGCGACTCGGTCGCTTGTGGATCATCAGCCATGTATCCCCCTCGGCGGAGAGTTGCCAGGGCCGCTCATTCTGTCAGCACTCCTCCTCCCGGTCCTCCTGCTTCGCTTGAAGGGCCACCCCACATGTGACTGCGGCGATCCGGCCAACTTGGCGACGAACGACCTAGGCCGGGTGTCGAAAGTGGATCTTGGGCTGTGAATGATCACGGTTTATGGGTCGGGGAGATCTCACGGACGAGCAGTGGGCGGTGCTGGGGCCGTTGTTGCCGAAGGGTGCCAGGGCGGGGCGGCCGCCCGTCTGGCCTCGGCGGCTGTTGATCGACGGCATACGGTTCCGGGTTCGGACCGGTGTTCCATGGCGGGACGTCCCCGTCGAGTACGGACCGTGGAGCCGGGTCTACGACTTGTTCCGCCGGTGGCAGCGGAACGGCACCTGGCAGCGGATTCTCACCCGGCTCCAGTCCCTGGCCGACGCGAAGGGTGCGATCACGTGGGATCTGAGTGTCGACTCCACGGTGTGCCGCGCCCATCAGGATGCGGCCGGGGCCCGCAAGCGGGGCGACCTGCAGAAGGAACCACCAGGTGGCGTCATCACCGAACCCCGTGATCATGGGCTGGGAAGGTTACACAACGGGTTCACCACCAAGCTGCACCTGACCGTCGAGCAGGGGCAGAAACCCATGTCGCTCGTGGTGACGGCAGGGCAGCGTGGGGACTCGCCGCAGTTCGAACCGGTGCTGGAGAAGGTCCGCGTGCCTCGCATTGGGCCGGGCCGGCCACGCGTCCGTCCCAATCGGGTGCGTGCTGACGCTGCGTACGCCTCCCGCAGGAACCGCGCCTACCTGCGCCGCCGCGGGATCCGCTGCACCATCCCGGACAGGGCCGACCAGGCGCGCAACCGCCGAAAGCTCGGTTCCCGCGGCGGCCGGCCGCCGCATTTCGACCGGGACCGACTACCGCGAGCGCCATGCGGTCGAGTGCGGGATGAACCGCCTCACGAGACATCGCGCCGTCGCCAGGCGATACGACAAGCTCGCCGTCCGCTACGAGGCGACCGTGCTGATCGCAGCTCTCAACGAATGGCTTTGATCGGAGGCGGCCTTCCCGTCCTCGTTCACCAGTCCCGGCCGGAGGTCAGCTCCTCCGCATCCGCGTCCACGAACCCGTATGCCGACGCGACGAAGCTAAACTCGTCACAGATCCACTCACGCGCAACCGTCTCGATCCCGCTTCCGGCCGCCACGAACTCCCTGTCCAGCAGGTTGAACTCCTCCGTCGCAGCCTGGGTGAGTGCGTACAGGCTCTCCAGATCCGACGGCTGCTCGGCCTCAACACGTTCGCACAGCCGCAGCAGGATCGCCTTCCCCTGATCGACCACACGATCAGGGAAGTACGAGTCATCAAACATCCGCCGCAGGAACGCGTGCCCCGCTACCTGCTGGTTTGTGATCGGCATGGTGGTGTGTCCCTACCTCCGCGAAAAGCTGACGCGCCGATCATGCACAGCACCACTGACAACGACGCCCCCATCGATGCCAGACCCCACGCGACCAGGACTTTCACAACAGGCCCTAGCAGGAGTCTGTCCTCGTCCGCTGCTGGTTGGGCTTTCACGACGTTTCACGACGTTTCACCTGCAGAGAAGCCACTCCTGGCAGTTTCTGGATCGTGTCCTCACCGCCATCAGCCAGCACCCCTACGCTCCATACACACCCCGGTTCTCGGGATGCCCGCATGGCCGCGTATCACCTGTCCTGTCTGCCGCCGCTCCGTCGCCGTGAACCCGGGCACCAGACATATCGCCGATCACAAGCACCCGCGGCCCCGCGATCGCTCCTTGGACTTGGTTTTGTGCCATGGGTCCGAACGCGAGGTGGAGCTGGGCGGGGTGATGTTCCTGCCCTTCGAGAAGGCCGAGGGCGCAAAACCAGCGGCTGTTCTGACGTCACGCGCTGGCTACCGACGCGAGCGCCACCAGCGGTGACCTGGCGACCGGCTGACTGGCCTGGGCCGCCTGCGCTAGCCTCGACGCGTACCCGAGCGGGGAGGCCCCGATGGCACACCTGATCTTCGACGAGGACGAGCAGCAGCAGCTGCGCGCGTCCGCCCGCGAACACGCCGCGGCCGGCGAGGGTCTGCTCGCCTACACGCTCGAGCAGCTCGCCGCCGAGGGCATCGACCTGTCGAAGGTCACACCGTACGAGGACATCCAGGCCCGGCACGGGCTCGGCGGGCAGGACGCCGCCCGTACGCCCGGCGCCGCCTGATGTCGCCGAAGCACGGCCCTTGGCGGGCGCACGTCGTCCTGCACGACGTCGCGGAGCGGCAGATCGACACGATGAGCGACGCCGAGCGGGAAGTCCTGGACGCGGCGATCGTCCGGCTATCCCTCGACCACCGGATCGGGACACGCGTCGAGGGCAACCTGGAGTGGGAGTACCACGACGACCGGGTGCGGGTGGTGTACATCCCCACGGTGATTAGCACGATCATCCTGGTCGTCTACGTCGAGGTCGACTGACCCTCATGTACAGGTAGTCGCGCGCCCCCGTCGTCGTTCCGCAGTGCGGCTCGTGCCGGGCGGCCGTTCTCGATGACGACGGCCGGGAGCTGCTTGTCGCGGAGCGGTTCCTGGGAGACGAGCTGCGGCAGCGCCTGACCGCTGCGGGGGTGGTCGGTATCGGCAGGCGACCGGCGGATCAACAATGGTCCCCACGGCATGATCGGCTAGGACTTGTCCGGCCGATCAAGTTCGTAGCCAGATGGTCAGGGCTGCTGCGGTGGCGGTGCCGAGGAAGACATAGCCGCGCTTGTCGTAACGCGTGGCGACGGACCGGTGCTGCTTCAGGCGTGCCGCCAGGACAGTTCGGGGATGCGATGAACCCGACACCGGGCAGGGTGGGATGGGCAGGTCCGTCGTCCAGGGCCACGAAGACCCCGAACCGCTCGATCGCCGCGACAGTGCCGGACAGGATGTCGCCGCGGTGTAGGGACTCCAGTAACGCCCAGAGTTCCGGGCTCTCAGACTGCCAATCCATACCGCCACCCTGGCAAACGACCTCGTGTGTCGACTATGCCCTCGGCGGGCTGCCGAGCTGCAGACCCTCCATGATTCAGCAACCGGGACCATGATCGGCCGGACAAGTCCTAGGACCGGCTCTGCTGCCCCGCGTGCGTCACGCGCGTCGAGGCCGCGGGGGACACCGCGCAGCACCGCCTTACCGCGTCCCTCGCCCGTCCGCGGGCGAAGGCCGTCGACGTGTCCACCCGGCTCGGCGCCGACTGGACGCTCACGACAGGCCGACTGCTGGGTCGACGTCAATGGCGGAGGTCGACCCGCACGCTCACTGGACCAGGTGCCACAGCAGCAGGGCCGCCGGTGGCTCGAGGTCGAGTCAGAGGCCGGCACCTCCTACCAGGCCCACCTTGCGCTCGCCGAGATGCCCCGGCACTTCACCGCGGCCGGGGCCGAGTTCTTCGCTGAGCTGGACCGGCTCCCGTTCGGTGTGGACTGGGTCGTCGACATGACCCTGCTGTCGGC